>DBVT01000130.1 GCA_002308775.1 Mageeibacillus sp. UBA1257 | reverse complement strand
GGCACCTCCCATTATTTCGGCGACGGGTTTGCCCGCGCGTTCGATATCACCTTTGCCGACCGCGACAATCAGCTCCGGCATCCGCATCAGACCTCCTGGGGCATGTCCACCCGCATCATCGGCGCGATCATCATGGTCCACGGTGACAACAACGGCCTCGTACTTCCCCCTGCCGTGGCTCCGATACAGATAGTTATCGTCCCCGTCGCTCAGCATAAGCCCGGCGTCCTCGAAGCAGCAAACGCTCTTAAAACAAGACTTGAAGAGACATACAGAGTTCACCTTGACGACAGCGACAATATGCCCGGCTGGAAGTTCGCGGAATATGAAATGAAAGGCGTTCCGCTCCGCATAGAGATCGGACCGAGGGACATCGAAAATAACCAGTGCATGGCAGTCCGCAGAGACAACGGCGAGAAGATCGTCGTTCCGCTTGCAGAGCTCGAGACAAAGGTCGCAGAGATCTTGAAGGATATCCGCGACGGCCTCTATGAAAAAGCCAAAAAGAGCCTCGAGAGCAGGATCTACTCCGCAACAAATTACGACGAGTTCAGGGATCTCATCGCCAACAGACCCGGCTTCGTAAAAGCAATGTGGTGCGGCGACAAGAACTGCGAGCTCAAGATCAAGGAAGATACTACAGCCACTTCAAGATGCATGCCGTTTGAAAGCGAAAATATATCGGATAAATGCGTATGCTGCGGAAGACCCGCAAAGCATATGGTCATCTGGGGAAAAGCGTATTGATAATGATCACAACGTAAAAAACCGGCGGGATCTTTAATGTTCCGCCGGTTTTTTTTGCGCAATGATCTGATCAGATAAATGTAAAAAGGCAGTTTAATATCACAGATTTTTCAATGTCTCGCATATGAGAGCGTAAGTTCTTTCGACCGAAGCGACGTTGAGTTTTTCTCTTACAGAGTGTACGTCGCGAAGATCAGGTCCAAAAGAAACGCAGTCGAGACCGGGCATCTTTTCGATGAACAGTCCGCATTCGAGTCCGCCGTGAGTAGCCGAAATGACACCCTCTCCCCCGTATACTGTTTTATACGCCTTCATCAAAGTGTCTCTGAGAGGAGAGTTTTTACTGAAAGTCCAGCAAGGGTAAGCGCCTCTGAAAGCCGCAGCCGCGCCGAAAGAATTTGCGATTATTTTAAGTTTTTCCGCGAGTGCTTCCTTTCTCGACTGAACGGACGAGCGCAGCGCGTAGCCGAATGTGAAAGTGTCCCCTTCGAGCTTCATTACTCCCAGGTTCAGAGAAGTTTCGACAAGTCCTTTTATGTCCATGCTCATGTTCTGAACGCCGTAAGGCATCGCGACGACGAGCGAGAGCATTTTAACCGTGTCTTCCCTTGTTACGGGTGCCTGTGACGGTCTGCATCCGATGACGTATATCGAAAGTCCGGGATCAGATGTTTCATATTCTTTTTTCAAAAGTGTCGCGTATCTCCTGACCTCATCGGAGAACGCCTTGTATGCTGCCTTCGGGATAGCTATTTTCGCGACATTTTTACGTGTGATCGCGTTGTCGAATTTGCCGCCTTCGATCTCGCAGATCCTGATGCCTACTCTCTTCGAAATGTCATACAGAAGTCTCGCCATAATAATATTCGCGTTTCCTCTTTCCTTGTCGATCTCCATACCGGAGTGGCCGCCGATCAGACCGTCCACGCATATTTCGGCAAAAGAATTGAGCGAGAGGCATTTTTCGTTCAGTTCGTCCCTCTTAACTTTGAGAGAGATGTTGGCTCTCTGTCCTCCGGCGCATCCAGCGGTAAAAATACCTTCTTCCTCGCTGTCGATATTCATCATCCTTCTGCCCCGGATCTTCGAAACATCAAGTCCCTCTGCACCGTACATGCCTGTCTCTTCGTCAGTCGTAAAAACGGCTTCTATCGGCGGATGCGCAAGACTGTCATCGTCAAGTACGGCCAGAGACATCGCGACTGCTATCGCATTATCTCCTCCGAGGGATGTTCTGTCAGCCCATACCCATTCTCCGTCTGTCATGAGTTTTATTGGCTCTTTGGACAGATCGGCTGTGTTGTCTTCGGTTTTTACGCAGACCATATCGAGATGACCCTGCAAAATAACAGGCTCTTTCCCTTCGTATCCCTTTGAAGCGGGTTTATAGATTATCACATTGTTCAGCTCATCCTGATACCGGTCAAGTCCGTGATCCTTCGCAAATCTTACGCAAAGATCGCTTATCTGCTTTGTATTGCCCGAGCCGTGCGGTACGGACGAAAGCATTTCAAAATATTCAAAAACTTTTTTTGGTCTCAAATCTTTCAGTACGTTCATAAAGGATCTCCTTTGAATTCTTGTACATTAATTATATACCATCCGGCGCTTTTTTGAAAGGTTCGGAAGGTAAAAAGCCGTATATTGAAATTCGCTTGTCGGATCTATCTGAATACCATACAAACGATCAGCAGTACCGCGAGGAACGAGAAATTGATGGCAGAAAACATACCGATGTATTTTGCGCCTTTACCTGGCTGATCTTTGACATATTCCCTGTATGTTATAAGGCTGGCAAGCGACGCGATCAGGGTCCCTACGCCTCCTATATTTACGCCCTGCAGAAGTTCTCTGTAGTTGTCCGTAAAGCCGGAGAGCAAAACAGCCGTGGGAACATTGCTTATCGCCTGGCACGAAAGAGTAGAAACAAGGAGAGTGTTTTTCCCCACGAGATCAGAAAGAAAGTCGGCGACAACATCTATCCTCGCCATATTTCCGGCAAAAATGAAGAAGAAAACAAAAGTAAAAAGCAGGCCGTAGTCGACTTTTGCAAGCGCCTTTCTGTCGATGATCAAAAGCGCGACCGTTATAACCGCAAGACCGATAAGGTAATGAACGATCCTGAAAACGATCAATATCGCAAATACGAAAAGCAGGCTGCAGAAGACCGTCCTCTTAGTATCCGGACGGGAGACCTTCTCCGTTTTGATCTCGATCTTCTCGTTTTTTACGAACATACAGCATACGGCGATCATAACAGCCGCAGCGATAAAAGGAGGCAGCATGATCAGCATGAATTCCCCTGTCGGGATAGAAAATCTGCTGTAGAGAAAAAGGTTCTGCGGATTCCCGAAAGGCGTGAGCATTCCTCCGAGATTCGCGGCTATATTCTGCATTATGAACGTAAAAGCCATGTATTTTTCTCTGCCTGTGCTCTTTAAAACGTTATATCCGAGCGGCAGAAAAGTTATCAGAGCCATATCGTTTGCGATAAGCATTGAGCCCACATACGTTATTCCCACAAGAGTCAGTATCGCCGTTTTGAGCCCCGACGTTTTTTCGACGATCACCTGAGCTGTATAGGTGAAAAATTTGATATTTCGAAGCGCGCATATAACTCCCAGGGTGCAGAAAAGACATGCGACGGTTTTGAGATCTATATAGCCGAGATATTTTTCATCAGGCGGTACGATCATCGAAGTGACAAGGGCGGCGATCATTGCGATGAACATCACGGCGTTCTTTTTAACAAATTTCCAGGCCGATCCCGCGGCGTGTAAAAACGGCTTCATGTCAAGGCTGTAGTTGCCGCTGTTTTTTACTGTATGCTGCATAACGTGTGTTCATCTCCTTTCTGCAATCGATCCGTCTCCGCTTCATTTAGTGCGCGCGAATATTATTGCCGCACGAATCGGGAATTTTACACCTTTGCAATGACAAATGCAATATTGTTTTTCACAACGTTTGAAAGCAAAAAAAACGGAGCAGACGTTTTAACAGTCTGCCCCGGCGAATGATCAATTACGATCGATGGATGAGATGATCATTTTATGATCCTCATCGTTCTGTCTGCCATGTCTGAAATTTTTACCTCGCGATTCCCTGCGATATCCGTCAACAGTTTTCCGTCTATCGGAGTTGTAAAATCAGAAGGTATGTTCGCGGCGCCGGTAACCATACCGATGATCGAACCGGCCGTAGCTCCGTTGCAGTCCGTGTCCATTCCGGGCATTATAGCTTTGCCGAGAGTTTCGGCATAGTCGTTGTGGCCGTAAAGAAGCGCGGCGCAGACTATCATAGCGTTCGGGATCGTATGGACCATATTGTGAAGAGCGGGCGCCGGATACTGCTCGTAGATCCTGTCTACGACATATTCATAGGACTTGCCCTCGTCGTACCATTTGAGGACTTTGGTAATATCTCTCACGAGTCTTGATGTCTGAGGTATTACGCGAAGACCTGTCTCTATTATGTGCTTCATGTCGTTTGAAACAGCAGATTCGGCAATCATCGCCGCGACGAACATCTCGCCGTATATTCCGTTTCTCGTATGGGTGCAGCATGCGTCTCTGAATGCGTAATCGGCCGCGAGATAAGGATCTCCGGGATTCACGTATCCGAAGATATCTCCTCTTATCTGTGCTCCTATCCACTCTCTGTACGGGTTCCTGTAGGAGGCGGAATCAGGCGGCAGGATGTGTCCGACGAAATTTCTGAAAGCAGCCTGCTCAGCCGTGCAAACGCAAAAAATATTAAATATAGAAAGCCAAGCCTCGACAACATCGTCAGTCGTAAAATCTCTTCCGTAGCGCTCTAAAACAGTCAGATAAAGGGTCGTATAGTTCGTATCGTCGTCAGTAGGAGATACTCCTTTTAAATTCTCGACGAACCATTCTCTTTTCAGTTTTTCGTAACAGAGTCTCGGATCGTCGGCAAGACTCGGATTGTTGCAAGAGAGATATCTTTTGATCGGCCAGTTGTTGCCGGCTTTTGCCAGTTTTTCGATCGGCTCTCTCGTCCAGCCTTCTACAGGTTTTCCTATAAGGCATCCTGTGACCCTGCCTATCCATGCGCCGTAGATGCGGTCCCTGAGTTTTTCTTTATCGTACGGTTTCAGTTCTGTTCTCGGAAGCTGAAGAGCGTGTATGCTCTCAAGATCGGACGGCTCGTTGTAAGGAGCGTTTGACGGGACCGGAACGTTCTCCATCTCGTCGATCAGTTCAAAGACCTTCTTGTATTCTTCTGTCGTGTAAGGCATCTCGATTCCGACTTCTTTTATTTTGTCCTCGAAAGCGGACATGTCCTTGCCTTCGTCCTTACATTGCATAAGTTCCGTTTCAAGTGCTTTGTAGTAGCAGTACCAACTGTGATTTTTCAGCATATCGTAACCTCCGGAAGTTAATTTTTTATAATTATATGTTGCAGCACCTCATTGTTCAAGTATTTTGAGTAAAAAAACTATTTTTTTGATTAATTCAACACTTATTAATTTTGTGTGAATGTGGCTTAAAAAACGTGCTTTTTGCAAAACGGACCATTGACACATTTATGCTTGAATGATAAAATTAATATCTTGTAAAAACTTAATGTTCTTATTCGAGGAGGAATAATAATATGGCTAACAGCATCTGCTCGATTCCCTTTAAAGGCACGCCCGAACAGGAGCGGCAATTAAAGAGAGTTATCGAGGAGCACAAGGAACAGCCCGGCGCTTTAATGCCCGTTTTACAGGCTGCGCAAGGCATCTACGGCTATCTGCCTATCGAGGTCCAGACTATGGTCGCTGAAGGTCTCGGAATATCTCTCAGCGAAGTGTACGGAGTCGCAACATTTTACGCTCAGTTCGCACTTCAGCCAAAAGGAAGATTTCAGATCTCAGTCTGCCTCGGAACAGCCTGCTATGTTAAAGGCTCAGGCAAGATTTTTGACAAAATTTCAGAAGAACTCGGGATCAAGAGCGGCGAATGCACACCTGACGGCAAGTTTTCACTTGAAGCGTGCCGCTGCATCGGTGCTTGCGGACTTGCGCCTGTCATGAAGATCAACGACGAGGTCTACGGCAAACTGACAACTGACAGCGTTGCGGACATTCTGAAAAAGTATCAGGATCTGTAAGGAGGTAGCGATATGGTAAAAACAGTCAGTGAATTGAACGCTATCCGCGACATCACCAAAGCCAAGATGTCAGGTTACGAAAAGCAGATCCTCATCTGCGGAGGTACGGGATGTACTTCTTCCGGATCACTCAAACTTTACGAAAAACTCAAAGAGGAAGTGGCTTTTTACGGTCTTCAGGACAAAGTCGCAGTTATTAAAACAGGCTGCTTCGGCCTTTGCGCACTCGGTCCGATCATGATCACTCAGCCGGACGGATGCTTCTATTCAAATCTTAAATTCGAAAACATCCCGAGGATAATCAAAGAGCACATCGTCGAAGGCAATCCCGTAAAGGAACTTCTCTATAATGAAACCGTAACTCCGGACGGATCGATCAAAAAATATGACGAGACAGCTTTCTACAGCTCGCAGGAGAGAGTCGTACTCAAAAACTGCGGCGTCATAGCTCCGGACGATATAGAACAGTATATCGCAAGAGACGGTTACCAGGCGCTTGCAAAAGTCCTCACATCCATGACCCCCGAGGAAGTCATCAAAGAACTCGAGATCTCCGGACTCAAAGGAAGAGGCGGCGCGGGCTTCCCCACTTACCTCAAATGGACTTTTACAAGGAACGCAAAAGGCGACCAGAAATACGCGTGTTGTAACGCCGATGAAGGAGACCCCGGTGCGTTCATGAACAGATCCGTTCTCGAAGGCGACCCGCACTCAGTGCTCGAAGCTATGACTATAGCAGGCTGGGTCATCGGTGCAAACCAGGGCTACATCTACGTAAGAGCTGAATACCCGATCGCTGTCGAACATTTGAACATAGCGATCGACCAGGCACGCAAGCTCGGTCTTCTCGGTAAAAACATCATGGGCTCGGGCTTTGATTTCGACATCGAACTCCGTCTCGGCGCAGGCGCTTTCGTTTGCGGTGAGGAAACAGCTCTGATGCGTTCCATCGAAGGAAAACGCGGCGAACCCAGAGTTCGTCCTCCGTTCCCTGCGAACAAAGGACTTTTTGAGAAGCCTACTCTCCTGAACAACGTTGAAACTTATTCCGTTATTCCTCAGATACTTATCAAAGGCGGAGAATGGTACGCTCAGTACGGACCGGACGGCGCTCACGGAACAAAAGTATTCGCTCTCGGCGGAAAGATCAACCACACAGGTCTCGCGGAGATCCCGATGGGAACGACTCTCAGAACTGTCGTCGAAAAGATCGGCGGAGGCATACCTAACGGAAAGAAATTTAAAGCGGCTCAGGTCGGAGGTCCTTCCGGCGGATGTATCCCTGCATCCCTGATCGACACGCCTATCGAATACAGCAGCCTGAAAGCTGTCGGCTCGATAGTCGGCTCCGGCGGACTTATTATAATGGATGAGGATTCCTGTATGGTCGATATTGCGAAATTCTTCCTCGAATTCACGATAGATGAATCGTGCGGCAAGTGTACTGCATGCCGTATCGGTATGAAGAGACTGTGGGAGATCCTCGACAGGATCACAAAAGGCAACGGAGAACTTGAAGACATCGAAAGGCTTCAGGAACTCGCCGCCCACGTTCAGGGATCATCGCTCTGCGCCCTCGGCCAGACGGCTCCTAACCCTGTTCTCTCGACGTTGAGATATTTCAAAGACGAATACATCGCTCATATCGTCGACAAGAAGTGCCCCGCAGGCGTTTGCAAGGATCTTCTCACATACTCGATCGATCAGGAAAAATGTATCGGTTGCGGAAGATGCGAAAAGAACTGTCCTGCCGACGCGATCTCAAGAACAGATTACATCGCTCCCGGACACAAGCTCGCTTCAATGGTCATCGACACTAAGAAGTGCGTCAAGTGCGGCGCTTGTATCACGAACTGCAAGTTCGGCGCAGTCAGCAAACAGTAAAGGAGGAAAGGTAAAATGAATGTAAATATAAACGGAATCCCCTATCAGGTAGAAGACGGCTTAACTATCCTCCAGGCGTGCAAGAGCGTCGGGATCAGGATCCCCACTCTTTGCTGGCTCAAAGACATCAATGAGATCGGCGCATGCAGGATCTGTCTCGTCGAAGCAAACGGCAGGATGGTCGCTTCATGTATGATCAAAGCCGAAGAAGGAATGAACATCGTGACGAATTCTACGAAGGTCCAGAATGCGAGAAGGAACAATCTCGAACTTCTCCTTTCGGTTCACGACAAAAAATGTCTTTCGTGCGCAAAGAGCGGAAACTGTGAATTCCAGGCACTGTGCAACGAAATGAATGTTGAAGAATCAAAATACACAGGTTACCGCCGCGAATTCGAAATAGACGATTCGAATCCGAGTTTCATCCGCGACAACAACAAATGTATTCTCTGCCGCCGCTGCGTCGCAGCTTGTAAAGAGCTCCAGGGCATCGCTGTTATCAGCCCTGCAATGAGAGGCTTCAACTCTTATATCGCAACTGCTTTCGACAGAGACCTCGCAGAAACGAACTGCGTTAACTGCGGTCAGTGCGTCAACGTATGTCCGACAGGCGCTCTCATAGAGCACGATTCCACGGAGCCTGTCTGGGACGCTCTCAATGACAAGGAGAAAGTTGTAATAGTCCAGACTGCACCTTCAGTCAGAGCGACTCTCGGCGAATGCTTCGGCCTTCCGATAGGCACAGACGTCGAAGGAAAAATGGTCACCGCTCTGCGCATGCTTGGCTTCGACAAAGTATTCGACACCGATTTCGGCGCTGACCTTACTATAATGGAAGAAGCAAATGAGTTCATCGAAAGAGTTCAGAACGGCGGAAAGCTTCCTCTGATCACGTCGTGCTCCCCCGGTTGGGTAAAATACTGCGAGCACAATTATCCCGAATTCCTCGAGAACATATCTTCCTGCAAATCTCCCCAGCAGATGTTCGGCGCGACGATCAAAACATATTGGGCGGAGAAAAACGGCATAGATCCAAAGAACATATGCAGCGTCTCTGTAATGCCCTGCATAGCCAAAAAGTTCGAGATCCAGAGAGCCGATCAGAACGCGGCAGGATACCCCGACGTTGACATTTCGATCTCTACAAGAGAGCTCGCCAAGATGATCAAAAGAGCAGGTATCGACTTCGCTTCTCTTCCCGAGAGCGACTTTGACCAGCCTCTCGGCGAATCCACAGGCGCTGCGGTCATCTTCGGCACAACGGGAGGCGTTATGGAAGCAGCTCTTCGTACCGC
>DBVT01000109.1:8230-11562 GCA_002308775.1 Mageeibacillus sp. UBA1257 | reverse complement strand
GGCCATCCCATATATCTCTTGCCGTCTTTGATGCCCGTTGACTGGAAATCGGGGATCGCGCAGAAGTACTGCCACGGAACCTGCGGAAGTTTGCCTATTTCCTCGCGGACGATAGCGTCTGCTTCGCGAAGAGATTCGAGCCTGTCCCTCGTGATGGCTCCGACGCAGCGAACGCCGAGACCGGGACCCGGGAAAGGCTGGCGGTAGACCATGCCGTCGGGAAGGCCGAGCGTTTTACCAACGACGCGGACTTCGTCTTTGTAGAGAAATTTTACGGGTTCGACGAGTTTGAATTTGAGATCCTTCGGAAGACCGCCGACGTTGTGATGAGCTTTGACACCGTCGCTTTCGAGAATATCGGGATAGATCGTGCCCTGAGCGAGGAATTCTATCCCGTCGAGTTTTCTCGCCTCTTCAGCGAAAACATCTATAAATTCACTGCCTATTATTTTACGTTTTGTTTCGGGATCTGAAACACCGGCAAGTTTGTCGAGGAAACGGTCGACCGCGTCGACATATATCAAATTGGCGTTCATTTCGTTTTTGAAGACCCTGATGACCTGTTCGGGCTCGCCTTTTCTTAAAAGGCCGTGGTTCACGTGCACGCAAACGAGCTGATTTCCTATGGCTTTGATCAAAAGTGCCGCCACGACTGACGAATCCACGCCGCCTGAAAGAGCTAAAAGAACTTTTTTGTCACCGATCCGTCTGCGGATCGCCTTTATCTGCTCATCGATGAATGCTTTTGCGAGCGCTTCTGTCGTTATACGCTCCATACTTTCGGGACGTTTGTTTTTTGTTGTGACTGCCATAAGAAAGACCCCTTTCGGTGTAAAATTTTACAAAGAAAATTATACAGCAAACAGAAGGAGTCTTCAAGGATTCAAGATATTTTTTTAATTAAGGCATAGTAAAATATTTATTTGTCATTCTTTCTTTTCGCCGCGATACAAACGATTATCACCACTGCCGCAGCTGCTACTATTATCGAGGCGATGATCGCCGCTGTTTTATTACGACCGGTTTCGGATCTGTTTTCGTCGATTCCCGGCTGAGTGGCGGACGGCTCGATCGGTTCGTCAGTGGGATCGGTTGAAGGTGTAGCAGTCGGTGTCGCAGTCGGTGTTTGATCAGGCTCTGATGAAGGTGCTTCAGTTGGCTGTACAGTCTGCTCAGGCGTGCTTGTAGGCAAAGCAGTTTCAATTGGAGCGGGAGTATCTGTCGGCGCAAAAGTAGGTGCCTCTGTCGGAATTTCCGTGGGAACAGCTGTTGGCGTCGCAGTCGGTACAGCTGTAGGCGTATTTGTCGGCTTTGCCGTCGGAGTATACGTAGGTTTCGGAGTAGGAGTCGCTGTTGGCTTCAAAGTCGGAGTCGCCGTGGGCTTAGGTGTAGGAGTCGCCGTGGGCTTAGGTGTCGGAGTCGCCGTGGGTCTTGGCGTCGGTTCCCCTGCCGCAACGAAAGCCTGCGCGTCCTGAGCGTTGTCAAACAGTCTCACGCATTCGATGGAAACGCCCTCTCCGTATTTTACCGTCGTGTGGTCGAAGATATCGATCCTTATATTGTGGATCGTTCCGTTCCATTTGTCGTACGTGCTCAAATCGACCACGTAATTGTGCCAGAGACCGTCGCATTTTAAATTGAAAAATTTGTATGAGTTCGGTGTCGCGCCGTTGATCGAGCCTGCGCAAAGGAAAAGTCCGATAACTCCTGTCGTTTTGGTCGTCCATGTTTTTACCCGGAAACCGATATATTTGTACCTGTCGGCGCTGACTTCACCGTAATTGAGCGTCACGAATACGTCGTTGCTGTTGTCAACATTTGAGAGCAGGACGAGAGCTGAATCCGCGACAGCCATCGCGCATGTGTTGGGATTTGTCAGGTATCTGAGATCCGTTTCTTTTGTGAACGTGTAAAATGTCTGATCGACAGGCTCCGGTATCTCAATGGAAAAATCTCCCTGGGCGCCGCGCTCGGGACCGGATGCCAAAATGATGGAATTCACTACGCTTCTCGGAGAACCGTCGGACGGCGCATTGATGAGCGTCGTCCCGTTTACAAGGGTCGCGGAGCCTCCTCCGTCAAGCAGGAAAGCCGTGTTCAGATCGAGGTCCTTCGCAAGCTCGTCAAGCTGGCTTATCCTGATCCCTGTGCTGTATCCGCTTTGGCGGCCGTCGTTTACGATGAAGACCATTTTACCGGAGTTGTCGTAGCCGATTATCGCGCTCGGATAGCGAGTCGCGTCGTTGAAACCCGTCCTGACACCGTTTACAACAAAAGCCATATGACCTCCCACGGCAGTCGTGACTTTGCGCCAGAGATCCGTCCTGCCGAGAGCGTCTGTAAGTTCAAAAGATATTTTTATCCTGTCCCCGATCTCGAAGTTTGATATTGCATCCACCGTACTGCCGCGCGATGTGAGTATCAGCCTGTTCGCCTTCATTTTTTGCGATCCTGTTTTCGCCGAACCGGACGGAACGATATCCGTGACCGTACCGCTGATCCTTGCGCCGTGAGTTATCCTGTAATCGCTGTCCGCGTCTATTATAACCTCAAAAGACTCGTCGAGAGCGTAATTGTCCTCGCATCCTTTGTCAGAATAGAGCACCAGGGCGTCTTTCGCGGGAAGTCTGTTGAGACCGTCTGCTTTGACCGTTTTACCTTTCGTTTCGTCGACTACCGTTATCTCAAGCTTCGGATCACCCATCACTGGCACATAGTCATCAGTTATCCCGAACGAGTAAAATTCCCCTTCAAAAGGCGTCTCCTGCACCATATGGGACGTCGTTATTATCTCCCCTTCGTACATGTTAAAACCTCTCGGCACAGTGAGCGCTCTCGTCACGACGGCGTCGCTGCAGCCTCCGTATGTTGTCCCCGATCCGAGCACTCTCGCGTGCGCATAAGAAGCCATCCAAAGATCTCCGTTGATCGCAACTATCGGCGTTCTGTCCGGATGGAGCGCCTTGTACGAATTCACCGTATTCGCTACTGTCCCGAGCCTGTTCGAGTAGTTTCCGATCATCTCGACATCTACATACAGGTCCCTCTGCGCCAGGTCAAATTCAGTCACCCACAATTTCTGCAGCCCGTACGAACTGTCAGACGGCAGCTCGTAATATGACTGCTGTACCCCGTTATGCAACGTCTGCTCGCTTTTCGGGCTGTATCCCCCGATAACTTTGTACGACGCAATAACATTCGTAAAAGGCAAAAAAACCGTTGCAGCCAATACCGCGGCAACAGATGCAGAAAGCAGCCTCCTCAAAAATCTTTTCAATGTATGTTTTTTTTCGTCCATTTGCTTTTTCGCCGTTTTCCTTTGTCTTCAGAAT
>DBVT01000109.1:2396-8098 GCA_002308775.1 Mageeibacillus sp. UBA1257 | reverse complement strand
TTGTGTTTACGGGTAAAGTCAAAAAGCAGAGAGGATGTTAAAAATAGATCTGACGATTTTTCAAAAAGGCTTCAATTATTCGCAGGACGGCCCCGGAAACAGGCTTGTGTACCATCTCAAAGGATGCAATATGCATTGCCCCTGGTGTTCAAATCCCGAGGGGATGTGCCGCGACACGGGAGAGTCAACTGTCGTTTCCGTCAGTGAAATAACTGACGAAGTGCTCTCCTGCGTTCCGATGTTTTTTGACGGAGGAGGCGTGACATTCACGGGCGGCGAAGCGACGGTACAGTTCGAAGCGCTCGAGGCTGTTTTAAGATCTTTGAAGGGGCATGGCATAGATACGGCGATAGAGACGAACGGGACATCTCCGAAGCTTTCTTCGCTTTTTACACTGCTCGATCATTTGATCATGGATCTGAAGCATCCGGACGAAGCAGTGCACCGCGCCGTTACAGGAGTTTCGAATTCGCAGGTAAAAAGCAATATCACCGCCGCCGTATCGGAAGGGCGCGACGTTCTCGTGAGGATCCCGCTGATCGGAGGCTTCAATACGGATGAAGCGGCTTTTGAGGGATTTTTGTCGTTTTTCAAAGCGCTTCCCGCAGAAAGTTTTCGCGTCGAATTGTTAAAATACCACGAATACGGCAAAGACAAATGGAAAAAACTCTGTTTGCCTTACACGGTAAAAGACGCGTTCGTTGAAGAGAGCACACGCAGGGATCTTGAAGAAAAGCTTAAAAAAGCAGGCATTACGACCGTCAGGACTTGATATATTTGGAGGAACTATATGACGAATGAATTTTACGACGCGCGATATGTGAGCGAGGAAGCAAAGGCGCTGTTCAAAGAAGAAAGAGCAAAAAAACGTGTTGACGGATGGTTTATAGCGCGTGAGATCGTATGCGATATGCAAAGCGGTCTTGCCGGACTTTCCAAGGAAATGCGCGCCGCCCGCGAACTCGAAGCGATTATTGAAGGACTTCCTCTTTCCTTGAGTGATAACGCGATATTCGCCGGAAGCCAGTCAGACGCCTTCGCCAGAAGCTATGCGCTGATCAATCCTTCTTTCAGAGTTGAAACATTCTCGGGCTACTGCGACCCCACAGCCGTCTACGGCGACATCGAACCCAATGAGGAATTCACGAAGGAGCGCATAGAAAGGGTAAAAACTTTCGCGAAAAACTCTGAATACGTTAAAAAACTCACTGCTGTTTACGACAAATATGACAATTATACGAGCGAAGTCGCTTTCTTTATAGAGCAGGTCACGGGGCACATAATCCCGGATTTCAGACCTGTGCTCAAAAACGGACTGAACAGTATCATATCGGAGCTCGACCTGAAGATAGCTTCCGAAGATGATCCGATCAAAAAAGACAATTACGCTTCGATGAAGATAACACTTCGCGCGGCACTGGACCTCGCAAAACGCTATGAAAAGATCGCAAAGGAAAAAGCGCAGATCGCGGAAGGCGCAAGAAAAGGACAACTCCTCCGTCTCGCCGAAACGCTCAGCCGCGTGCCGGCCGAGGGCAGCCGCACGCTTTTCGAAGCCATCCAGTCGTATATGCTCCTCTGGGAAGTCATGTGCATGGAACAGGCCCCGAATCCTTTCGCGTTTTCAGTGGGCAACGCGGACCGCATTTTCGAACCGTACCGCGCCGCGGAGGGTCTCTCGAGAGAAGACGCGGCGTCCCTGTTCAAGCATTTTCTCGTATTTTTTAACGTAGGCGACAGGAGCTGGGCGATCTCTCAAAACCTTCTGATATCGGGCCGCGACCTTGAAGGAAACGATCTCACAAATCAGACGTCATATGCCCTTCTGGACGCCTATTACGATATGAACCTCCCTCAGCCGATACTCTCCGTAAAATTGCACGCAAACACTCCGGACAGTCTTTATGAGGAACTCGGAAGATTCTTCTTTACTCCGGGCGTTCTGACTCCTTCCTTCTTCAATGACGAGTCCGTATTTGAAATATTGAGGGCAAGAAATGTCGAAGAAAAGGATCTGCCCGATTACGCCGTCGCAGGCTGCCAGGAGCCGCTCATCATGGGCAAAGACAACGGAAATACGACAAACTCATGGCTTAACCTGCCTAAAATACTCGAATTGTGCCTGAATAACGGAAGATCTCTGATCACGGGAAAGGTAATAGAAGCTTCAAGACCCGAGGATACCGTTTATCTGCTGTCTCATATCAGGGAGATATTTTACCGGAAATGCGAGCATTATGTGGATCTTATGCGCGACGCGGCAAACGGAGCGTCTTTGGCTGTCAGCGAGCTGCCCGTGCCTTTCCTGAGTGTCTTTATGGGCGGTCTTGAGTCCGGTTACGATATGAGAGATGTTAAAAATCAGGGGACGAAATACAACGGAAGCGGATGTCTTATACACGGTCTCAGCGTGGTGGCAGATTCTTTCGCTGCGATCGACAAACTGCTCGCGGAACGCCCGGGTGACGAAGACGAACTGCTTGAGGCTCTTCGCGATGATTTTAAAGGACATGACGATCTGCACGCGTTCCTGAAATCCGCGCCGAAATTCGGCAACAATATACTCTCCGTCGACAGAGAAGCTGCTGAAATAGCCTCCCGAATATCCGATATGGTCTCTTCCCGTAAAAATTATCTCGGCAATCCTTTCAGGGCCGACTGGTCGAGCCCGACGACACATCTGACATACGGATACTGGGTCGGAGCGACACCCGACGGACGACCCGCAAGAGAGCAGATCAATTACGGAGTCGATCCGCTCTACGGCGACGCGGCAGGCGGAATGGGCTTTCGCATGCTCTCTCAGATGCGCCTCCCCTTTGAAAAAATGGTCGGCGGATATGCTTCCCACTTCGGAATCGATCCGAAATATTTTACCGCTGAAACTTACGAAGGAAAGGGGCTCGATTTCTCGCGCAGGATAATCAAACCGCTTTTCTTCAACAGCTCGATGAAAGACAGAGTGTCTCCTTTTTACCTGTATGTAAACGTTACGACGCCGGAAATGTTGAGAAAAGTGCTTGCGGATCCGAAAAAATACGCCCCGTCCGGCGTCTATATAATGCGGATCCACGGTACGTTCGTCAACTTCCTCGATCTCTCGCCTGCGATCCAGCAGGACATCATAAAGAGGCTCGATCCCTGTTCAACGGCGCTTTAAAACTCTCATCAGGCAGGGATGTTTTCTCAAAAAAGGCTGCTTTCTTGACATCTTCCCTGCTTACATGTTAAAATCGTTTTACCAAATACAAATGAGGTGATTATATGGCAACACAGAAAAAATCAGCAGCTCAGGAAGCGGCAGAAAAGGCTCTTGCAGCGGCTAAATCACAGAAAAGTACCAAAAAACCGAAGATCGAGCACACTTATACTCAAGTCGGACAAGAAAGCGTCGGCAAAGAGGAACTGCTCGAGGCGACAAGGAAAAACGCTCGTCCCTACCGTATATTTGCGATAATTCTCTGGGTTCTCGCTTTGGGATTCGAAGTTCTCGCGATCCTCTTCTTTACACACACTCTCGAATTCAAATTCACTGTTGAAAATCCGGGATGGATGATCTCATGGATCGCATGTCTCGTTCTCGATCTTATCTGCGTTATCGTAGGTTCACTGCTCTGGAAAAAGGGCAATCACCTCGATCCGGCTTCGGCAAAGAACAAAGTCCGCTTCTGGTTGCATAACAACCTCGGAGTGATCATTTCCGTTCTCGCCTTCGCGCCGTTCATCATTTTCGTTCTGACGGACAAGAAGGCCAACAAGCAGTCCAAAATAATCGCTGTAGTGGTCGCGGCTGTCGCGCTTGTCGCTGCAGGTCTTGCGAGCTACGACTGGAATCCCCTTTCACAGGAAGAAATGCTTGAAAATGCTCACATCGATACAGTTTACTGGACAGAGAGCGGTACTGTTTACCATGCATATGATGACTGCCCTCATCTTAATCACACTGTAAACCTCCTCACAGGCACATCGGCTGCCGCAATAGAAAACGGCAAAACTAGACTTTGTAAAACGTGCGAAGCAAGAGCAGAAAAAGAAGCGGAACAGGCTCTGGAAGACGTAAACGACGCTGCGGAGAAGGTCGAAGAAGCTGTCGATTCAGGCAAGTAAGTCTCAGTGATCAAACAAATAATTTGATATTAAAAAGCGGACCTCAAAACGGTCCGCTTTTTCGTCATTCGAGTATTACTATTCGTCCTTCGACTTGTGCGTCGAGGTTCTGATGCGTGGCAAAATATTCCTCAATAATATTATTTACGGAAGTGGCAACTACGCGCGGCTTCATATTCTTTTTTACCTCGGCAAGAGGGACGTTGAAGAATTCGTCGAAGTTGGCGTAATGATAGTTCTGCAGCGCGATAAGGAGCGTCTGTTCGTCCTCTACAGGGTCTCCGTTGAATGAGCATTCCTCGAGCGTATGCGTGCTCTTGCGGTAGACAAGGCGCACTCCCTTTGAGAACTGGTAAAATTCAGTGTGGCCATCCCACGCTTCGTCGCGGAAAATGTATTTGACCATCCTTTTAAACTGTGCTCCGGTGACTTTTATCATCCACAAAACGTCATCAAACGGTGTGTTTTCGATCATGTCCTGGTATTCGATCAGCGGTCCGAGTTCCTTTTTTCTGATCGAGCCTGAGCCGAACATCATAATGTCAAAGCTGCTTTCCCACTGCATCAGATCTGAATACAGGTTACCCATTTCAGTCTCCTGAGTGCGCGTCGGATGTGTAAGTTTCCTTGCGAAATGCGTCACGATTCTCTTGTATTTAGCGTCCGTCTGATCCTTGTACTTGTCGAGGATCGCTTCGAGGATCTCGTCGTTGTCTGCCGTATTTTCGTTTATAGGGACACATTTCCAGTCGCATTTTACTATCTTTTGTTTGTCCGTGTTGAATTCGATATCAAAACGACCGATCTGTTTGCATCCGCAGCCCGCTTGAACGATCGGTATCCCGGCAACGACTTCAGGCTCTTCCATGAACGTGTGCGTATGTCCGCCGATTATCAGATCAACTCCCCAGTCGGGATTGAGCATCTTCGCCAGCTTGCGGTCGTCCTCAATTCCGATGTGCGTAAGTAAAACGACCAGGTCAGTTCTCTTCGTGCGGTAGTTGTCGCATATGATACCTATTTCCTTCGCCGCCTGCTCGATATCGATGAATGTTCCGATGACCTTTTCCGTCTTTGTCGAGGATATGACCTCCTCAGTTAAAATACCTATGAACAGTATCTCCAGGCCTCCGATATGCATGATATAATAAGGCTCGAACAGTCTTGTATTGTTCATCGTGATGATCAGATTCGCGTTGATCAGAGGAAACCGGGCACATTTTTCAAGAAACAGCAGATGCGCAACACCGTAATCGACCTCGTGATTTCCGACCGTAGCGACGTCCGGCGCAAGTGTGTTCATCAGATCTATAGTAGAAAGACCGAGATATTCCGAATCGATCACGGAGCCCCGGAACATATCACCCGCGACAGCATAGACGACATTTTTTTCCTCGGCGCGAACTTTTTTTACATAGCCCGAGAGGCGAGGAAGCCCGCCGACCTCTTGTCCGTCCTGTACAACAGGTAAAAAATCACCGTGCAGATCGTTGGAATGAAGGATAGTCAGTTTCGTTTTTGCCATATTGATTTCCTCCTCTTTTTTTTCAATTTTAACATGTACACATATGCACGTCAATCGGACCGCGAGAATA
>DBVT01000109.1:715-2365 GCA_002308775.1 Mageeibacillus sp. UBA1257 | reverse complement strand
GTACATTTTCTCAATAAAATCCACGATCGGTTTTGGCTCTGAAAGACTGTGCGGATGGTGTTCGCAATTCGGCTTTACGATCTGTTCTATTGTGGCGGAGCTCTTTTTCATTTTTTCAAAGAAAGGAAGTCCGTTTTCAGAATATGGCACAACGCTGTCCGAAGCTCCGCAGACGAGAAACACGGGAATATTCGTTTTTGCCAATTCTTCTGTTCTGTCAAGAGGATTCATTTTATAGTCTTTGGCCGTCTCATCTGTAAGGGAATAAAGCTTTTTGCATTGTTCCCAGCTTTCAGGGTCTCCGCACCCGGTTCCGAATCCCGCAGGCCAGGAACGTATATCCAGCACAGGCGCATCAAGATACAAAAGGCCGCAATATTCGGGATAAGTCAGCGCAAAGTTTGTTGCATAAAGCCCGCCTCTGCTGAAGCCGAAGATGGCAGGCTTTTTGCTGAGCTTATACTCCCCGGTCGCAACCGAATAAAATTCTTTCATCATCTCTATTGACGCAGGGCAGCCATACATATCGCTTATCGAATAATAGGCAAGAAACCATCCTTTTTTCAAAAGTTCTACGTCGACATAGTTGAAAGCGTCGAAAAATTCCGCACGCCAAACCCACGGGTTTCCTTCAAGCGGCGTTTTCGGACAGACGATAAAACCGTCTCTGCCATTTACGGAAAAGTTTATTTTTTCGTAACCATTCCAATCTGTGATATTCATAAAAAGTCTCCTTGTCCATTCCGGCGGTTTTTCCGACTCACCTAAACCGATATAGATTATAATGCGGTCTTGCAGTATGTCAAATACGACCGGGTTGATCGTGAATGATCATATACCGGTTGTACGTTCAAAAGCCACAAGATCTGTAGAATACGATAACGGCAAATGCATTTTAAGAGTCTGTTTTGTTATAGGATCCTTCAAGCGATAGCAATTCTGATGGAGTAGTAATCACGTCAATGGTATCGCCCTTGTTATCAAAAAACTCAACTTCGAAAGTTGTCCCATCGTACTCACAAACAATTACGCCAATTGTTCCTGCTTTCACGTTTTCAAAATCTGAAATAAGCCTTACGGTATCTAGTTCTTTCATATCTAATCCCTACGAAATGCTTTCAAGTTATTTGAGCTCCGTTCCGGTCAGTTCGGAATATCATTCAATATTTTCAGATATGTATCCAGTCTTGAATTGATATACCCGGCAAACAGTCCCTCCATAGCGGAGAGGTCGTTTTTGACGTAGTAGGCGTCAAAGGCATTGTAATAAGCGACTCTGTCGGTGAATTTGATGTCGATAGGCGGATAGCCGGCCTTCATCAGTTCCAGGTTCACAAGCAGTCTGCCTGTTCTGCCGTTTCCGTCGATAAACGGGTGGATGCCCTCAAATTCGATATGAAATCTCGCCAGCTTCGTTACAATATGATCCTCGCTTGCCGCGTAGTCAAGCAAGAGCTGTTCCATTTTTTGTTCGATAAGATACGGCTGCACAGGTTCGTGATGAGCGCCCATAATCCGGACGGGAACTCTTCTGTAAACTCCGCGGTCGTCTTTTTTATCGGCAAGCACCAGATAATGGATCTGCCGGATGACGCTCCCGGTAAGCGGCGCGTTTTCCTTTACAAGTTCTCTGACAAAATCAAACGCCTC
>DBVT01000109.1:0-664 GCA_002308775.1 Mageeibacillus sp. UBA1257 | reverse complement strand
GTTTCGCGGAGCGTCAGCGTATTGCCTTCAATGGCGTTTGAGTTATACGTGTATTCAACGGTAAACTCTTCGTTCAGCCGTTCCAGTTCGCCTTCGGTCAGCGGTCTTCTGCCGTCAAGCTCCGCTTTCTTGCGGTCGATCTGAGACAGGATGCTTTCTTTCGATTTAAACCTTCCGTCGGCGGGCTTTTCCGCGTCGATCGGAATTTTCCAGCCGCGCCCTTCCTGATACGCTCCGGGTATCTTCCCCTCAGAGCATAACACTCTTATCCTTCTGTCTGAAATATTCCATTTCGCGCTCGCTTCTTTTACCGTCATATACATACGCTCTTGCCTCCAATCTATAGTATTGTGGCATATTATCGGAACAATGTCAAGTCTATCGGAATAATATAATGTCGATTAGCGGAATAATGCAAGCGCTAACGGAACAATTTTATCTGTTCCGAAACAACGAAACGGCAATTATCGGAACAATGAAAAACGGCATGGAATGCCGGAACTTGACGTAAAATTTTTCTCGGGCTGATCACTTGGAGGGACAATATGCTCCTCGGCATTGGTGTAATGCTCGACGAAAAGGATGGGCCGAATATTGCGAATCATTATGGGCTCGATACCAGCGTAAAAGTGAACTTCTCCAACGCGGTTCACAACACGACTAT
>DBVT01000091.1:4374-13529 GCA_002308775.1 Mageeibacillus sp. UBA1257 | reverse complement strand
GTAGGTAAAACCGTATTTTTCATAAAGTCCGACTTCCCCGGTTGAGATATAAAGTGTCTTGTATCCGTCCTTTTTCGCGAGCGCATAGACATACTCGAGGAGCTTTCCGATACGCCTTTGCCCGCGGAATTCCGGGAATGTGAATACGAATCCTGCCCAGGGCATAAGACTTCTGTCGGAGACTTCATCGTGTTCGGCATATGTGCAAAAAGAGACCAGTTTTCCGCCGTCGGCAAGAAGCAGAAGTTCCGCATTTTCACCGAAACTTTCTTTCAGTTTATCCTCGCGAAGAAGACCCGCCAGAAATGAAGCCGCGCGCCATTTACTTTTACTGATCTCATTGATCCAGTATTCTTTGTTCTTTTCTTTCGAGTAATGAATGATCTGCATTTTTCCTCCGTCAGTTTGTTCCCCCGATCCTGTGATTTCATTATAGCATCGCAAGAAGGATCGAAAAGTAAACCACTCGTGTAATACGTAAAAATGTGGTGCGGAACGAAGAATACGGCAGGGACATCACCCTGTAGTATAAAGTCCCATTATTCGGACAGGCTGCAGTATAGAATAAAGTCGTAAGGTGGAAAGAAGAATAGATCCGGCCGAAGGAAAAGCGCCGGTCCGGCGCACATTCGCGAACAGCTTTCGGGAAGGAGGTTCATATGGACAGCAAAACCGCATGGAAGACATTTATAGATTTTTATAAACTGAAGAATCCGTCTGACGAACAGGTCTTTCTCTATACGGAATCCATGAAGTATATCATCGAGACGGAAAAGGATCCGGATGTCATGCTGAGCCTCGGCGGACATTACTATGGCAGGAAGCGTTTTGATCTTGCACTTCGCTACTATGAGATGGCGGCTGCATATGACCTCGAAGATGCCTATCAGTGCCTGGGGTATATCTGGTACTACGGAAGAACGGGACACGTGGATTATAAGAAAGCATACGAGTGCTTTTGCCGCGGATACGAAAAGGGAGATCTGACATCTTCTTATAAGATCGCCGACATGTACAAGAACGGATACTACGTAGAAAAGGATTTTGAAAAATACAGATCCATCATTGAGGAGTTGTATCCGAAAGTCAAAGACGCACGTATGCTGGAAGATCCGCTGCCGGAGATTTTCACGAGACTTGCCGGGATCCGTTCGGACGAGGGCAACGTTGACGAGGCGCTTCGTCTTTACGATATTGCCCGGGATTTCCTTGCTCAGCGAATCAGAGTTAACCCGTTTTTCGGGAACCTGAATATCATGAAATGGACGATCTGGGACATTTACAAGCTTCGTGAATTTGATCCCGATTACTTCGAACTGTATGATCTGTATTACATTCTCCAAAATCCTGCAAAAGTCAGCTTTTGGTTTGAAGATAAGGCTCATGAAGTTGAATCTGTAAAAGAAGACGGAGAACCGGCGATCCGTTTTGACGACAAATGGTTCCGGGATGTTGATGATTTCTTCAAGAAAGCGGAGCTGGACGGCGAACTGCTGACAACGCGTTATGAGGAACTGTACGATTTTGAGGTATTATGATGGATGATCTTTTAAAAAGTTCGGGATCAAAGTACGACGAGTATGAGAAGCTCATTATTGAGCGAGATCAGCTGAACAAAGAAGGCGGTCAGATCTGGACCGTTTATCTTCAGATGTTCGGCGAACTGATCACCGAGAACTACGAAGAAAAAATAGAGTGCATAAAGTGTAAAAAAACGATCGCGTTTTACCAAAGCGTCATCAATCACGGCGGCAAAGCAGATGCGAAAGCCATGCAGGAATTTCTTGACCGCGAAATGGCCGAGTATTACGAAAACCTCAAAAAAATGACGCAGGATAACAAGCTCGCGAAAGAAGCAGGAACTTCTTCTGCATACGAAGCGAAGCGTTCGAAAGAGCTGTATCGCAAGCTCGCGAAGCTGATCCATCCGGATCTGAATCCCGAGACAGACCGCTCCCCGGAACTGCAGGAACTGTGGCAGCGGATACTTATCGCTTACGGCAAGAACAGCGTAAAGGAGCTTGCTGAGCTGGAAGTACTGGTCCGCAAAGTCCTGAAGGATCTGGGGATCGACGACGTAAAGGCTGAGATACCTGACATTTCAGATAAGATTGAAGATCTTAAGGCAGAGATCGAGGATATAAAACGTTCGGAGCCGTATTCCCTTAAATATCTTGTCGAGGATGAGGAGGCTGCGCAGAAAAAGAAAGACGAGATCGTCAAGGAAACCGAGGGGTACAGGAAGTACCGTAAAGAGCTCGGCGAGATCATCATCAAAATGATTGCGGAAGGAGGACTGCATTTCTATGTCGAATGAGTTAACGGAACATAAGGATAGCGAGCTGGTGTCGGCAATCAGCCGGCAAGGAATCGATGAAATGCTGAAGCCGCTGATACGTGAGATCCATCTGTTCGATTCGTATGTGGCGGGCACGACGCATCTGGAGGATCAAACTGTTCTCGAAGAGATAAAAGTTGATGACAAACTCTCTCTTATCCGAGAGGACAACAAATTCGATTCCAATGCGATCATAATCAAAACAGAGAGTCAAAAAAAGCTCGGATATGTCCCTGAAAAAGATAATATTATCTTTGCAAGACTTATGGACGCCGGTAAAATGCTGGCTGCAAAAATAAAGGATATTGAGAAAAAAGGTTCATTTACGAAGATCGCCATAGGTATTTATTTGGTGGATTTTTGAGGCGGTATTTATCCCTTGCGAATCAGACTCTTTTACGATCCTCATAAGCACGTTTTATTGACATCTTTGTTTGTATGATGTATATTATCAATGAAGATAAAAATATTGACCTTTGTGACGGCAATGCACTGCATTAAATAAAAGAAAAGGAGCATACCTCATGGATAGAGTTATGAAGATCACCCGAAGAGAGTGCCTGTTTGCGATGTTCAGCGCGCTTATCGTTGTCGTTTGCGTCTGTATCGGCGTTACTATGAACCTTACGACGATAGCCGATGAAAACTTTGACCATATGGGCATACGCACTTTCTGCATGTTTACGGTAAACTCGAATATCCTCGCCGCGGCAGCAATGGCCATGGTTATTCCTTATACTATGGACGGACTCAGAACGCACAACTACTATCTTCCGAGATGGATAGTTGACGTCGTATACGCGGGAGTTACATCAGTGGCGCTTACTTTCCTTGTTTCGTTATTTATTCTTGCGCCGGTCAAAGGATTCGTGCTCATTTTTTCAGGATCGCGATTCTTCCTGCATGGAGTATGTCCTATATTGGCAGTGATCGCTTTCTGCTTTTTCATGAGCCAGAAACATATGAGTTTCTGGGATTCACTCATCGCGATCGTTCCTGTTCTGATCTACGCTGTGATATATTTTATTATGGTCGTTGTTATCGGAGAAGAAAACGGAGGATGGAACGATTTCTACGGATTCGCCACGCACGTACCGTGGTGGGCATCAGCCATTGCCCTCGTGCCTTTGTCTTTACTTATTGCCACCGGTATCAGGCTTCTCCATAACCATTCAAGAAACAAACGTAAGAAAGAAGAAACAGCATTCTTTACGGAAACCTTTGCGGGAGCTGACGTCAGAAAGATAGTAGCCGCGATGGCCAGAAGCCGCAGCTCCGCTAAAACGCTTGACCTTATCGTTCCTACGCGCGTCATCACGATACTGCTTAAGAACAGCGGAAGCGACTGTACGCTTGAAGAAGCCACCCAAATATACGTTAAGGAGTATATGGACTGCAGCAGCGTTATGAATCTGGACAAGTTCTGGATATGATCCTATTTTATATAAATCAGCGGACAAAATTTTACAGGCCGGATCAGACGGCCTTTTTTCGTCGCTTAAAAAATCTTTTAACGGCCTCTTGTTTGTCGGCATGACTCATACGCAGCAGTGTTAAAGGACAGATCACAGAAAAAGGCGATCTGTTTGAAATAATACCGAACTTGATAAAAAAGATTGAAAATGAAAAGAAAGAGCGCGCCTGAAAAATTAAAGCGTCAAATCAGAAAGGAGAAGGGCTATGCTTATAATCGGAGAAAAGCTTAACGGAGCGATCAGATCCGTGGCGGAAGCCATAAAAAACAGAGACGGAGAATTCATAAAAGACCTTGCTGTAAGACAACTGGACAGCAGAGTCGATTATCTTGACATCTGCTCGGGTGTCGCAGAGGGAGACGCGGATATCCTCGGATGGATGATCGGGCTTATACAAAACGCGCGCCCCGACGTCAGATTCAGCATTGACAGCCCGAACCCGGACACGATAACAGCGTCGATACCGCTTTGCAAAAACCCCGGGATAATAAATTCCATATCACTTGAACGCGATAAGGCGGATAAGATTTTTTCCGCCGCGGGAAAAAAGGACTGGAAGATCATCGCCCTGCTGCTCGACGACACGGGAATTCCCGAAAACGTGGAGAAAAGGATCGACAACTTTCACCGTATTGTAAAAAAAGCCGAGGAATACGGCATAGCGTTCGACAGGCTGTATTTCGATCCGCTTGTGTTCACGGTCGGCTCGTCGCCTGACAGCTTTATAAACTTCATCGAAACTTCCAAAAGGATACGCGAGGAATATCCCGGCGCGCACATCGTCAGCGGACTATCCAACATCTCGTACGGACTGCCGTACAGAAAAGCCTTGAACCACGCGTTCCTTATCGGTGCGATGATGTTCGGTATGGACAGCGCGATCATGGATCCTCTCAACCGCGATATGCTGAGCGGAGTCTACGCCGCCGAAGCACTGCTCGGAATCGACGAATACTGCATCGAATACCTTTCCGCGTACCGCGACGACCTTTTCGGCGTGCAGAAATAAATAACCTCTGATGTCCGCACTTATCAATACTTTCACCTTTCTGCACTCCCGCAACGGGAGTGCTTTTTACTTGAACCGGGGAGTAGGTCACAACACATCCGGTATCATAAAATATCTCTTTTACACATCCGAACGCCTTGCATTTGAGCAACGTTATGGTATAATAATTCAGTAATTGATACTTTCCCGCATAGCTGATGTTTCGGTAAAAATACGACGTATATCTCGGATACCGCCGGGCGGGAGTAAGAATTAAAATGTAATCATACGGAGGTAATTATCATGTTAGTAGATACCAAAGCTCGTGTAGGTGTTTTTGCGATCGCTCTCGGAGCATATCTGCCGCAGTTCCCGTCATTGGTACCGGAGTTTGAAGCACAGTATGAAGATTTCAAGAAGAGGATCCCGGATTCTGTTGAAATGATCGACGGCGGATTGATCACGACGAAAGAACTTTCAATGGCTGCGGGAGACAAATTCCGCGCGGCTGACGTCGACCTTGTTATTATGCAGCTTCTCACATACGCGACGAGTTACAATATGTTGCCCGCAGTGCGCGACCTCAATGTGCCCGTAGTGCTCGTAAACCTTCAGAAGAAAAAAGCTCCCGATTATGCGAATACGGATACTCCCACATGGCTGGGCGAACTGTATGCGTGCGGCGCTGTAGGCGAGATGGTTGCAGACCTTGAACGCGCAGGAAAACGTCACGCCGTTATAACGGGCGTTGTCGAAGGCGGAGATGATCAGGCTCAGTCGGAGATCGAAGACTGGTGCCGTGCCGCCCAGGTCCGCCGCCGTTTCCGCGATCTCAATATCGCTCAGATCGGCCGTCCGTATCCGGGAATGATGGACCTTTACATCGATGAGACGAACCTCTATCACCGCATGTGGCTCTATACAAAACAGTTCGACTGGGAGAAAATGTGGGCGATCGCCGACAATGTCACAGACGACGCCGCGATCCGCGCAAAAGCAGAAGATATCCTCAATACATTCGACATCGAAGGCGGCGCGACTGTAGAGACAGTCTGGGATATGGCGAAATACGTCGTCGCATTTGAACAGTGGGTAAAGGATGAAAAACTCGGCTTCGTAGCTTCTCACTACGACGGCTTCTCACAGGGCATTGCGGGAAAACTTGACAGTATGCTTATCCCCGCGTTCTCTATGCTCATCAAACAGGGAACAGCCTGCGCGGTCGAAGGAGACATCAAGGTCGCTATGGCAATGGGTATCCTTAAAGTGATCGCAGGCACAGGTCAGCTTTCCGAAATGTACTCGATAGATTTTAACGAAGACATCTGCATAATCGGTCACTCAGGCTCGGGCGACGCTGATATATCTCTCGCGAGAAAGCCCAGCATGAAGATCGTTCCCATCTTCCACGGCAAAACGGGCGGCGGATATCTCACACAGTTCTATCCTCCTGTCGGACCCATCACATTCCTCGGAATCACACAGGACAAGGACGGACACTTCAAATTTGTCGTCGCAGAGGGCGAAAACGAACCCGGACCGATATTCACGTTCGGCGATACGAATATGCGTATGCGATTCACATGCGGAGCGCGCGATTTCTGCAACCGCTGGAGCGAAGCAGGCCCGACGCACCATATGGCAGCTGCTATCGGACGCCACATCGACACGATCCTGAAGGTCGCGGAGATCTTCAACGTTCCGGTCGATATAATCACGAGATAAAGAGCAAGTATTATGAAGAAAAATCCCGCTTCAGGCGGGATTTTTTTGTTGATAATAATCATTCTACATGTTATAATCACGTCATAGGGAAAAAGTTGCTTTTGTGCTTTTGGCATCAAGATCACTTGGAGAAATGAAGATGGCTGGATACAAGATTGAAAATTACAATGATCTGTGCGATGAAAAAGGTTTTCAGTTTTAAGGAGGTTTGAATATGAGTCTTTTTTCAAAACTTTTCGGTAAAAGCGACGATGAAATGGCTGAGTCGCTGAACAAACTAAAGAAAATGATGGAGGATGCGGGAATCGATACAAAAAAAGACGAGAAGCCCAAAGAAGAGCAGCCCGCAAAGCCTGCGGAGGCGAGTCGTCCTCAGGAAGTTATAAAGGAAGACGGCCCTTCCGGTTTCTCCTGGGGCCCCAATATGCCCGAGGAAGAGAACCAGTACAATTCCGGACTCTATTATGATGCATATTTCGAGAAGATATTCCGCGAAGAGTTTTCCGAGTATGACGTTATCAAAGAGGATATGCCTTTCTACGGAAGCGGCAAGACGTTTACGTTTATGAAAGGCGGATCGAAAGCTCTCGTCGTTGAGGTCAAAAAGGACAGCAGTTCCGCAAAATATCTCCGCAATAAATGCGAGAGAGAGGGCATTCCTTACACCCGTTTCTTCTACGACCACGAAGGTTGGTGGAACACGAGGGCTTACGTGGTCGACCGCGTCAAAAAGGCGCTTGGTTGATCATCTTAAATCAGCCGGAGACAGAAAGGGAACGCTTAGCGCCTGCGGCGGACCCGGCACTGCCTTTATATATGCTTCGCAGGCAGCAGGCAGATGTACGGCCCGGTACATACAGGTATTTACCTGTATTTAATTAATTCTCTTTCTGTTTTTCCGTTCAGAGCCTTGACGGACGCTTTTAACTCGGAACTTTCCGCGACGCATCCCGGGCTCTGGATGGATTTTATTTTACTTGGCGAAGGGAGATTAAAATGTCGCTCCTGTCACTGCTGATCGACCCTGAATGCTGGGAAAAATTTTACGAATACAAGACGTCCCTGATCTGTGAAAAGACTTTTGACAAGGAGCTCAGGGACTTTATTGACCGCAAAGATTATCTTTCCGTCTGCGCTGCGATCTACGAAGGGAAACCGTTTCCTCTGCCTCGCAAAGCGCTGATCAGCAAACAAAGTTCGCAGAAAAAACGCACAGTGTATATCTATCCCAAAGCGGAAAATATCGTGCTGAAACTGCTCACATATCTGCTTTTGCGAAAATATAATTCACTTTTTACACCGGATCTGTATTCGTTCAGACCGGGTCTCACGGCAAAGGACGCAGTCAGGCATCTGTTGAAAACACCCGGCCTTTCCGGTATGTATTCGTACAAAGCAGACGTCAGCAATTATTTCAATTCCGTTCCGATCCCTAAGCTCGTTCCGATGCTGGAAAAAGCGTTTTCTGACGACCCGGAGCTTTTCGCCTTTTTGCGCGGTCTGCTTGAGGAAACAAGGGCAGTTGACGGAGGTGTGATCGTCGAAGAGCCTAAAGGTATCATGGCAGGTACTCCGATAGCGTCATTTTGCGCGAATCTGTATCTGGACGGACTGGACAGGTGGTTTTACGAGCGGAAGATACCGTATGCGAGATATTCAGACGATATAATAATACTCGCTCCGACGAGAGAGGAGACTGAGCGATACGCGGAAAAAGTGAGAGATACTCTTGCGGCAATGGGCCTCGGGATCAATCCGGACAAGGAGTTTTTTTCTTCACCTGAAAAAGGTTTTACTTTTCTCGGTTTTTCTGTATGCGGCGGAAAAGTGGACATCGCGAAGGCTTCAGTGGACAAACTCAAAGGTAAAATGAGAAGAAAAACTCGCGCCCTTATGCGCTGGAGAACGAGAAACGGACTGGAAGGGGAACGCGCGGCAAAGGCTTTTACAAGGATCTTCAACCGCAAGCTCTTGGAAAATTCGAGAGATAACGACCTCACATGGAGCTACTGGTTTTTCTCCGTGATAAATACATCCGAAAGTCTTCATGAGATCGACCTTTATGCCCAGGACTGCCTGAGATATCTGATCAGCGGCACGCGCACAAAAGCAAGATACAATGTCCGCTACGACGAACTCAAATCGCTCGGATACCGCAGTCTTGTAAATGCTTTTTACGGGCACGAAGGGGAAGAAAAATAAAATGCGCTATTTATTTTTTCTTTGTTTTTAAATTCGGACAGTGTGAAATTATATAGTCCTTTACGAAATCGAAATCTTCTTTTTGAACATACACCTGATTGTGGCTTAAAAGTCCGTTGACTTTTATCAGATCGCGCATACGGCGAGCCGTTACCTTTTTCGTCTTTGAAAAATCAGAATACATTTCAGTCCTTTGCGCTCCGATACCGGCTCCCGCGGCTGAATAACGTCCCGTCAAAATACCGCCTGTCGCGGCAACCTCCCCGATCTTTTTCGCTCTCTTCGCTTGCGAAGCGATCTGCCTGTGCAGTATGCCTTTTTCGTCCATCTCGAATTCGACGATGTATTTTCCGCCCATTATCGCCGCATATAACAGATATCCAAGTGCGACGACAATTGTCATTCCGAGCAGAAAATACAGAAGAAA
>DBVT01000091.1:4127-4306 GCA_002308775.1 Mageeibacillus sp. UBA1257 | reverse complement strand
TCACCGCGAAGATGGCAATAAAAATAAAGAAAAATATGCTCCAGACGAGTAAAAAGACGGTCGGATTTTTGAAAAGACTCATCTCGTAGACCCAGCGGTACTTTCCGTCTTCTTCCTGCGTGACTCTCGTATTCAACGATCTTTTCTCTTTCATTACAGCACACTCCTTTTGGCAAACC
>DBVT01000091.1:3406-4017 GCA_002308775.1 Mageeibacillus sp. UBA1257 | reverse complement strand
AAAAAGTGAGGAGAAAAAATGAAAGAGTTTTTCGGCATAGGAGGATATTCGAGAATTCCGGAAGGATATTTGTCGTGGCAGCATCTTGCATTTGTTGGCAGCCTGCTCGCACTGATGGTTTTTCTGGCCGTTTTTTTCGGTGTCAGGAACAGGAAAAAAGACGAGAAGACAAAAAACAGAGTCTTGATCATCGCCGCGATCTTGATAGACGCCTTTGAAATATTCAAAATCGTTCTAAACTGCGTAAAAGCAGACGATCCGTGGCGTTTCAGATACGATCTGCCGCTGTTTCTGTGCAGCATTCAGCTGATAACGATCCCTATCGCGGCTTTCTCAAAAGGCAGACTCAGGGAGGCAGCTCTCGATTTTGTACTCATTTTCGGACTGCTCGGAGCTGTTCTCGGAACGATCGGAGCGGGGAACAACTACAGTGCTTATCCTGTGCTTTCATATGACAACGTCTGGTCCGGGATCACCCATTCGATCTCCGGTTTCAGCTCGCTCTATATCGGCATCTCCGGAATGAGCAGCATGAAGAAGAAAAACATCCCGATCACATTTCTCATAATGGCCGGCTTTTGCGGCGCGGCATATATCGCTGACATACTGAT
>DBVT01000091.1:0-3354 GCA_002308775.1 Mageeibacillus sp. UBA1257 | reverse complement strand
CAAAGTGCTCTATCCTCTGATCGTCGTTCTGCTGTTCATACTGTATATCGCTGCTTTCTACGGCATATATTATTTGATAACACGCAAAAAGAAAAGCAAATAGATCAAGCGGTCGAAGGTAAAATAATACGCCTGCGCAGCTTCACAGCTGCGCTTTTTTATATTTTTTCAAAAAACATATTGACAACAACAAATAAACGTGCTTAAATATGAACAGACAAACATATGAACGAACACTCATATGTTTGCGGCCGCTTCGGAGGATCGATTTAGATCGCTTTGAAAGAGCATTTTACCGGAGCAAAAAAGGAAGGGAAGCGGAGACAATGAATCACAAACACAATCATGAAGAGTTGCTTGAACATGTCAGAACGGAGCTGCCGACAGACGAACTGCTGTGCGACCTTGCGGATCTGTACAAGATATTCGGCGATACTACGAGAGTAAAAATATTGTTCGCTCTTGCGAAATCTGAAATGTGCGTATGCGCGATCGCGGAGCTTCTCGGGATGACGCAGCCTGCGATATCGCACCAGCTTAAAATATTGAAAGATTCCAATCTGGTGGGAAACAGAAGAGATGGAAAGACGATATACTATTTCCTGGCGGATGACCACGTTACAACCATAATCGCAAACGGATTTGAACATCTGATCGAAGAAAGGAACAACTCAAAATGAGAAAAATGTCCGAAAGAGATGAGGTAAAAGCCGCTGAAGAGAAAGCGGAAGAGGAATTAAAGGAAGCGGCGGAATGCTGCGAAGAAGATGAGTGTGACTGCGAAAAACATGCGCACAAACGCAGGCATGACGCAGATGACGACGATGAACACGATCACCATCACCACGGATGCGAGCACTGCCACGGCGACGACGATGAGGAAGAGGAAGAGGGCAATCCCGTTCCTGCGCTGATCATCGGTCTTGTGCTGGGCATAGTGGCGTTTATTTTAACAAGAACGGGACTCAGAGCATATATAATCCCGGAATCATTATCTTCTGTCTGGCAGAGGGTCATCGAGATCGCGATCTGGCTGGTGCCTTATCTTGTTTCGTCATTTGCCGTTTTAAAAGAAGCGGGAGAGAAGATAATACACGGAAACGTATTCAACGAGGAAGTTCTTATGACGATCGCAACGGTCGGAGCGATAGTGATAGGAGAATATCCCGAAGCGGTCGCGGTAATGCTCTTTTACAGACTGGGCGAGCTTTTCGAGGACAGAGCGGTGGACAAGAGCAGAGATTCGATCGTTTCGCTGATGGATATAAGGCCTGACAGCGCGACGGTTTTAAGGGACGGTGTTGAAACGAAGGTGCATCCCGAAGAGGTCGAAAAGGGCGAGATCATTATCGTAAGACCGGGAGAAAAAATACCGCTCGACGGCGAAATAATCGAAGGAAGCGCGAGCATAAACACAGCCGCACTGACGGGAGAAAGCAAGCTTTCAGACAAGACGGCAGGTGACAGCGTCATCAGCGGATCGCTCAGTACAAGCGGTCTTTTAAAGGTAAAAACGACGAGCGAGTTCGGTGAGAGTACCGTTTCGAAAATACTCAAACTCGTAGAAAATTCAGCCGAAAAGAAGGCAAAAACAGAAAAATTCATATCGAAATTCGCGAAATATTATACGCCGATAGTCGTAGGATGCGCAGTGCTGCTGGCGGTGATACCGTCGATAATCACAGGCGACTGGAGGACATGGGTGTACAGAGCTTTGACATTCCTTGTAGTGTCCTGTCCGTGCGCGCTTGTGGTCTCCGTGCCGCTGACGTTTTACGCGGGTATCGGATGCGCTTCAAAAAACGGAATACTGATAAAAGGTTCAAACTATCTCGAAATACTGTCGAAAGCAGATTCAGTCGTATTCGATAAAACGGGAACGCTCACAAAGGGCAATTTCTCGGTTGAAGATATACATCCGAATCAGGTGACTGCTGACGAGCTGCTCGATATTGCTGCCGCTGCCGAGAGCTATTCGAGCCATCCCGTAGCGGAATCGATAGTTGCGGCTCACAAGGGTCACATCGACAAATCGAGGATCGGAAATGTACGTGAGATCGCGGGAAAAGGCATCGAGGCGGAAGTTGACGGTAAAATATACTACGTCGGAAACGGATCTCTTATGGAGGAAGTGGGAGCTGACTGGCACGAATGTCACCTCGTCGGAACGATCGTTCACGTATCTTGCGGAAAAGAATACCTCGGTCATATAGTGATCAACGACCAGATCAAAGAAGATTCCGAAGATGCCATCAGAAGACTTAAGAATTCAGGCGTTAAGCGTCTTGTAATGCTGACTGGTGATAAGAAGAGCGTGGCCGAAAACGTTGCAAACAAACTTGGTCTTACGGGATTTTTCGCTGAACTTCTGCCTGCTGACAAGGTATCGAAAGTAGAAGAATTACTGAAGAATGCAAAAGGCAGACTTGCATTTGTCGGAGACGGCATCAACGACGCCCCCGTTCTTATGCGTGCTGACTGCGGAATCGCAATGGGCGCAATGGGTTCGGACGCTGCGATCGAGTCTGCTGACGTAGTTCTTATGGATGATAAACCGTCAAAGATCGCAGATGCTATTAAGATTGCAAGAAAGACGATGAGGATCGTTTGGGANNATATCATTTTCGCGCTGGGCGTAAAGGCGGTAATCCTTGTTCTGGGCGCACTCGGAATAGCAAATATGTGGTTTGCAGTGTTTGGCGATGTTGGCGTGCTGATAATAGCCATTCTTAACGCTCTGAGGTGCATGAGAAGACTCAAATAAAAGCGTTATCTGATATAATTTCGTTGTAGGTCCTAAGCGAAATTTGTACGGGGTAACGTTATGTCTCTATTAGCTTCATTTATGGTTCCGCATCCTCCGTTGATCGTGCCTGAAGTAGGCCGCGGAGGCGAGAAGCAAGTCGAAAAGACCATTGCTTCATATGAGAGAGTCGCAGATGAGATCGCAGCGCTTAAGCCTGATACGATAATCATCACAAGTCCCCATCAGACAATGTATGGCGATTATTTTCACATATCACCCGGGAAACGCGCAAAAGGTTCATTTAAAAAGTTCGGTGTTCCCGGTGTTGCATTTTCCGAAGAATACGATGATGAACTCGTGGATAAGATAGAAGAATTAGCAGACTACTGTCATTTCCCATGTGGAACTTTAGGCGAAGAAGACAGCAGCTTAGATCACGGAACGATGGTTCCTCTCTGGTTTATCAGGAATAAGTATAAGGACGGAAAGATAGTCAGGATAGGGCTTTCCGGGCTTCCTCTGACAAAGCATTACGAGCTCGGCATGATGATCGATTCTGCGATAGAAGCTTTAGGACGCAAAGCGGTCTTCGTTGCCAGCGGTGACCT
>DBVT01000005.1:34921-40086 GCA_002308775.1 Mageeibacillus sp. UBA1257 | reverse complement strand
AGGTAGATCTGAGTGGAATGGCGGCCGAAGGCCGAAAACCACTTGGGAAAGTGTAGGTAGATGGAGAAAAAAGACAAAATGAGGAGAAAAATGGAGGATGAATCAACAAAAAGTTGAGGCTAAGAGAAAATGTTGATTCGTTTTGACAAAAAGATCAACATTTTACTTTAGATTTGAAAAATGTTGATTCAAATGGCGTAGTTCAGTCAACATATAGGTTAAATCAATAAAAATTGTTGGTTTATTTACAATGAAAAACAACAAAACATGCAAACTTTGAAAAAATGTTGATCCCATCATTCCAAGTGAATCAACAAAACGCAAAGCAACAAGCAAAATGTTGATTCACAGATATAAAAGGAACCAACAAAAATTTTTATGTCAAAAAAATGATGATTCGACAAAACAAACCAATCAACAAAAAAAAGTAATCAAAGAATAATGTTGATCCACACGTGGAAAAAAGACAACAAAAATTGCAACCATAAACAAAATGTTGATTAATCATATCCTCATAAGACCGAAAACCTCAAAAATAAAGTAATTCAGACATCATAAAGGAACGCTCATAGCAAAATAATTGCAAAACTTCAGCTCGTGAACAATAAAAATCATATTCCTTGCGATATTTTCCGGAAAATAACCTCAATGTTTTTTCGCACGGAGGAACGAAGTATGATAATCTCACAAAAAACATTGAAGGAGGAACGATATGAGATATCTTATTTCCTTTTTAGAATTAATCAAACATTTGCTTGCAAGATTTTCCGATATGGCATGCAAGAGCTATATTCCGCTGGCAAAAAGGAAGAAAAGGAAGAAAAAGGGATCGACATTCCTGGCTGACAAGAAGAAGGACGGCACCCGCAAGTACACAGTAATTTCAGAATCAGAGTACCGCTCCATCAAGGCGTCAAATGCAGAGATCAGATCAGCGCAAAGCATCTGCAAAATGCTGAAAATGTGCCTCAAAACGATCGAGCCGCTGGTAAAAAAATGCAAAGTATTCGACGAGATAGTTTTTGAGCACATCAAAGATTATCCGCAGAAGATGCTTGAAACGGACAGGGGATTCCGCGTGGAGGACAGGAATGCCGGATATTCCGACGAAGAGAGGTATCGCTCGAAGTCGGAAATGATCATCGCCGGCGCGCTGGAAAAATACGGGATACCTTTTACATACGAGCCGGCGATGTTCGGCGACGCGGTGCATCCGGATTTCGTAATAGAGGACAACATTCACGGCAAAACGGTCATTTGGGAGCATTTCGGCATGCTCGACGATAACAGCTACGTCTTTTCGGCGCTAAAAAAAATTGCGTTGTACAAAAAGCACGGATTTGAGATCAACGACAATCTGATCCTGACGTACGAGTTCGCCTCGCAAAATCCCGGCGCAGCCATCCTCTTCGGCGTAAAAGACGCGGAGGACACGGTAAAAAGGAACCTGCTGCCGCAGGATTGATGCATGGCGCATTCCTTTCCATACTTTCATTTCTACTCGCAAAGTACTATAATATTCGGGTTGAAAGGCGGTGCGGAAGGAAGAATGATCTACGCAAATTACCATACACATACGATGAGATGCAATCACGCGCAGGGGACGGAAGATGAGTACGTTGAGGCGGCGATCGCGAGCGGGATGAAGATTTTGGGGTTTTCGGACCACACGCCGTATTTTGCACTTCCGAGGGAGCATTATTCGGGATTTAGGATGAAGCCGGAGCAGGCGGAGGACTATTTTAACTCGGTATTGAGAGTGAGAGACAAATACAAGGACAAAATAACGATCTATGCGGGAGTTGAGGCTGAGTTTTACCCGAAATATTTTGGCGATCTGCTCGATAATTTCAGGAGATTTCCGATACAGTATATGATCCTGGGGCAGCATTTTTTGGACAATGAAATAGGTTCGACGTACGCTTACACGAGGACGACGGACGAAGTGTTGCTGGAGAAATTCGTAAAACAGATGATCCGCGCGATCGATACCGGGGCGTTTTCATATGTGGCGCATCCTGATCTGATGGAGTTTGACGGAGACGAAAAAATATATGCGAAGCATTACAGAAAACTTTGCGAGCACTGCCTTGAAAAAGATATGGCACTTGAGCTGAATCTGCTCGGATTGGGCGGAGGAAGGCATTATCCGAACGAGAAATTCTTCAAGATCGTCGGAGAGATGGGAAACAAGGTCATAATAGGCTGCGACGCGCATTCGCCCGCGATGCTTTCTCCGGGTAAAACGCTCGACCGAGCGATGGATATGGCAGATAAATTTAAATTGAATCTTATAGATACGATCGAACTCAAGGATCCGAAGAAAATTTATTTCGAGGAAGAGTAAAAAGCAGCTTTTGAATTAACTTAATTCGATCACTTCATCCCTGTTTCGATCAAAACGATCTCGGGATATGTGCCGAAGCGGATCGGAAGGATCGAACAGCCGAGGCCGGAAGTTATATAGATCGGGACGTTGTTGAAGACAGTTTTACCGTAATAGATGCCGCGGCAGGGGAGCTTGTCGTGCATGCGCAGGATCTTGAATTCTGCGTGGAACGGGAGGCGGATCTGGCCTGCGTGAGTGTGTCCCGCGAGGAAAAAGTCGGCGAAATCCTCGCCCAGCGTGAGAAGGATATCCGGGTTGTGGGAGATCGTCATAAAGCGGGCGTTTTCCGAGTCGGCGATATTTTTCCATTTTGCACAGAGGTCTTTGCCGCCCGATTCGTTCTCGGTGATGTCGTTGAGTCCGCCGATGACGATCGACGAGCCGTTTTTGCGGAAAATTTCATAAGTGTTCTCGAGCACGCGGATCCTGGGAGAAATATCGGTGAGCGCCCTTGTGAAGGCGTCCCTTTTTAACCTGTCGGAGGAGAAAAAGTCGCGAATGTCGTGGTTCCCGTATGTGATATATATCGGGCAGGCAGCGGCGTCGATGAGGCTTGCGAAAAAGTCGAGCGATTCTTTTTTGTATTTTTCCTCGTCGGAATGAGCGAAATCGCCTGTGAAAACGATAAAATCGGGACTTTCTGCTGCGATCTCGGAGACTATTTTACGCCTGTCGACGGGCAGGCAGTTTATATGCAGATCGGAGATAAAAATGAATTTGAAATTGTCTCTTTCGCTGCTGTTTTCGTAAAACGTCACCCTTTTGACCTTCAGCTTTTTGGCGATCGAATTGAACAAAATATAGCAGAGAAGAGCAAAAATAATGAGGATCAGCAGAATGATCAGCAGATTCCTCAAAAAAACGTGAGATTCCAGGATGAGAAGAGGAATGAACTCATTCATCTTTTTCGCTCCCGGATTTTTTCTTCTTAACTGATTTGACGATGATCATAACGAGTCCGACGACGAACGACACCGGCGCCAGAATGAAGCAGGCGTACGAGAGCCATTTTAAAACGATCGAGTAGTGGATGTAATCGTCTGCCGGAGTTGTGTTGGATGAGTTGTCCGGAGCATTTGTCTTTGCGGGGACTTTTGAACTCGGAACGGGAGTGACGGGCGGCGCTGCCGTGAGGGCAGCAGTCGATTCTGCGCCGTTTGTCATAGTCGGAGCCGGAGTTTCCGCGTTTGTCCTTGCTGATCCGAGGTAAAATACACCCGCCAGCGCCGCTGTTATCAGCAGCGCTGCGAGCAGTACGTACAATTTGTGATTTTTCACATTTAAGCCGCTCATGCGGAAGTTGTCAGATCTCATATTTATCTACGTGTACAGGTTTTTCATGCGGNNATGTTCGGGCAGAAAATAGGTGTTTTATAATCACTGTATGCCCATTTTACCGCGTTGCGGATGATGAGCTGGACGTTCTTGTTGTGGAAAGTGGGGAATGATTCGTGTCCGGGCTGGAAATAGAAGATCTTGCCGTTTCCTCTCTTCCAGCAGCAGCCTGAACGGAAGATCTCGCCGCCTTCGAACCAGCCGCCGAATACGAGTTCATCGGGCTCGGGGATGTCAAACGGCTCAGAGTAAACTTCCTCGCGGGGCAGATCGAAATATCTGCCGAGTCCCTGCGCGATCGAATGTGAGGGTTTTACGGTCCAGATCCTTTCGAGATCGTCGTTTTCCCTCCAACCGAGGTTGCAGCTCGTTCCCATCATCCTTCTGAATATCTTCGAGTGATGTCCGGAATGGAACACGACAAGTCCCATGCCCGCGAGAACATAAGCCTGAACTCTGTCGACTATCTCATCGGGAACCTTCGCGTGACCTATATGTCCCCACCAGAGCAAAACGTCTGTTTCTCTGAGGACCTGATCGGTGAGTCCGCATTCGGGCTCTTCCAGTGTGGCTGTGCGAACTTCGATATCGTCAGATCTTAAAAAGTCAGCGATACAGCCGTGGATGCCTTTCGGATAGATCTTTGCGATATTTTCATCCATCTTTTCGTGAAGAAACTCATTCCATACAGTTACTTTGATCATTTTTTTCCTCCTGTTTTTATCCTTTTTTCCTCTGAAGGATATTTGAAAAGCACAGTGATATTTTACTATTATTTTGGCGATGTGGCAACCGTCAGTTACTGATTTTCGGGTCAGTCTTTCTTTTCTGATCCGCCGTTATCATCTGTATCGTACGGCTGTCCGTTATCGTTTTGTTTGTCTTCGTCCTCGCCGTCATCTCCGTTCTGCCCGTCGTCTTCTTCTTCGATGAAAAGTTCAGACTTTTTTCTGTTTCCGATCGCATAGCCTATTAAAATGCCTATGAACAATCCGAACGCCAGGCACAGAAGCGCTCCCCCTGCCAAGAGTAAAACGTTTGACTTGTTTTTCCAGAACTCTCTGTCGTTTACACCGGGCACTTTTGAAGGAGTGGCCGTCGGGGCGCCTGTCGGAACGGGCGTGTCAATAGGCTCTTCCGTCGTCGTTACGGGCTCCGTAGGCGTAGGAGTGGGGGCAGGAGTATCCGTCACATCGGGTGTTTCCGTCACATCGGGAGTTTCCGTCACGTCGGGTGTCTGTGTGACCTCGGGTACATTCGTGGGAGTGACATCCGGCGTTTGAGTCGGAGTCACGTCGGGCGTCGATGTGAAAGAAGGTGTGGGAGTCGCTGTAGGCGTCACCGCAGGTGTCGCGGTAGGATCTGCCGCAGGCGTCGCGGTGGGCTCTGCAGTCGGCGCTTCGGTCGGTTTGACCGTAGGCGTCGGAGTAAGAGCGGGCGT
>DBVT01000005.1:34759-34914 GCA_002308775.1 Mageeibacillus sp. UBA1257 | reverse complement strand
GGCGTTGGTGTAGGCGTAGGTGTGGGAGTCGCAGTCGCGGGAAGTGAAATATTGACTTTCGTCACGGCAGTTTTACCGCCTGAGGCTTCCACTACGATCCTCGTGGTGCCGCCGGCTTGACCGTATATCCTCATATATCCGCTGTCCAGCATCCG
>DBVT01000005.1:34558-34701 GCA_002308775.1 Mageeibacillus sp. UBA1257 | reverse complement strand
GGCGCGTAGTCAACGCGAACGTCCATATACTGTCCGACGTCGATCCATATCTCCGAATGTTCCACTCCGAGATATGTGAGAGCGACGAAAGGTTTCTGAGTCGGTTTAGGCGTTGGAGTCGCCGTAGGCTTTGCCGTCGGAGT
>DBVT01000005.1:9286-34479 GCA_002308775.1 Mageeibacillus sp. UBA1257 | reverse complement strand
GGGAGTGGGCGTTGCTGCCGAAGCGGGAACCGTCACCCGTATCTCATTTGCTTTTGTGAGCGTCAGAGTGCTGAAATCTCCGCCTGTAGCCGTCAGATCTCCGGTGTATTTTATCACTCCGCTGCTTCCGGACGCAGCAGAGCTTTTTACCTTAAAAGTGATCCTGCATATGATGTCGCCTGTGATGCCGCCGTCCTCGTTGAGATAAATAATCTGGAATTTGTCGTCGCCCTGTCTTGAGAGCGTGTCGCAGTTTTCGAGCTTTTCGGATGATACGTATTCGAGTATGTCGGAAGGGAACTGGAGCGTCGCCTGGATCGCGATTATGTCCCTGTTGCAGTCAAAATCTACTGTGACCGTGAATTCGTCGCCCGGCCTGTATGATGTTTCCGTGTGTCCCAGGTACATATTTCCGGCAGAATCAGCGTTTAAAACTGTCCCCGTAATTATCATCGCGGCAGAGAGCATGACAGCCGCAATGAGGGTAAAAATATATGATCTGCGCCTTTTAACAAAATCTCCGAATGTTTTTTTCATCTTTTGTTTCACCTCGCAAGTTAAATCCTCGTGTTAGATGTGATCCGTATGCGATCACTGTTTCCGATCCTTCCGGCATTCACTGCGTCTGGGGGATCTCCGTTTTACCGAGCAGTTTGTATCTGAGCATCGCAAAATCTGAAATGTCAACGCTGCCCGCGTCTCTTCCCGCGACATTCGCCGCTTCGTACCACACATCCTCGAGCGTTACACGTCCGAGAAGAGCATATCTGAGTTTGGCAAAGTCCGATATATCTATATTACCGTCTCCCGTGACGTCGCCGTAGAGCACAGTTGTCACCCTGAGACATTCGAAATCTTCAACGATAAATATCAAAACCATACCCGTTCCGACAGTGTCACCGTCTTCCGGCGTAAAATCTTCTCCGTTCCTGTCTATACCCGCGACCGTAATTCCGGATGCCGGCATTGTTTTACCGTTCGCGGGAACGATGCCGCTCTTTATCTCAGCGAAAGTCATTCCCTCGCGAAGCCCGATCAGATATCCCTCTTCGGTGAGGACCATCGACGAATCTTCGCTTATCGCGAGCTCAAACGGTATGAACGGCTTCAAAACCTTCTCCGAAACGGTAAAACCGACGCTCGAGATCGTCTCGCGGACGCGCCTGTCGGCAGATATCCTTTCGAGTTTCACGACATAGCTTCCGGCCTCTTCGGGATTCCAGACGACCTTCGCTTCTTTCTTCAAAACGGAGTATTTTACGGACATGTTTTTGTAAAATGTGAACACGTAAACGCCGCTTCCGCTGTTTCCGCCCGAATATTCGAATAAAATGTGAGAACCTGTAACCGTTCCCTGGGAGCCGGACTGGCTGACGGAAGCCTGCTCGTCATCGATGTATGCTCTCGTGCACGAAAGACCGTTCGTCTGTGCGATCTGTGCGGAAGACGCCGTAACATATGAAACGGGGAGCGATTTTTGAGCGCTGTTTCCTGCTCCGTCCCTGACAGTTATCAAAACTGTGCCTTCATAGCCCGGACCGACAAAAGCGGGCGACGTTTTCACTGAGATCGTGCCGCTCTCGTCATAAGCCGCGACATAATCCGCCAGCACATAAAAATCTTCTTTCCCCGTAACGGGCAAAGCCAATGCGTCACCGTAAATATACGGATCTTCCGTGTCGTCGGATGTGTTATTTTCTCCGTATACTTCGGCAGTTTCTTCTGCGAATTTTCTCGTTACGATATCTTCGGGAAGGCAGTCGTGAGTCTCTTCTGATGAAAGATGTATGACTACGACAGTTCTGCCGCATGAGTTTACGACTCCGATACCGGCTTTTTCTTCTTTTCCGCCGAAAATATTATCACCGTCCGCGCTCTGCTCGAAATATCTCGCCGCGCGGTCCGCAAACGACAGCGAAGATGAAATGTTGTTGTCAAAAATAAGGAAAAATCTGCCGCTGACGAAAGGATAGAGGACATTTTTACGCGAAAGCAGGGAAGGATTGCCTTCGAAAACCTCTCCGGGATCGATCTCCTGCGAAATATACAGCGCCTCGTACATGGCCGTTTTCATCAGGTTCACGTCCTCTTCGAAAGCGTCCGAGCCGAGAAACTGCCTTCTTTCGTTCAGCCGTCTGAGAAGCGCATCTGCGAAATCATCTCTGGTCTCGTAATCGTTTGTCGCCTCGATCGTATAAGCGGATACGGCATTGACATCCGTTCTTGCCGCAAAAGTAAAAAAGGCTGCGCAGGACGCAAATACAAGCATAAAAACCGTCATACAGACAAATGCCTTTTTCCTTGCCATCCCGCTCGCTCCTTTCTCTTTAGTAGTAACGATCATTTTACGCCCGGGGACACCCCGAGGGCACAATATGATACACTATTATAGCACATAAAAAACACAATGTAAAAATATAACAACTTTTTGCACGTAATTATCGGTAATTATGCAATATAGCGCGAATACTTGCATACAATCCTATTGACAATCTGTCGACGCGGTTATATAATTCGACTTTGAATAGTGAGATGGTATGACCAGACACTGTTCGCGGAGAAGTTTTACATAAGAGACCGAAAAAGGAGAAGTGTTATGGGCAGAAAAGTTACGGTTATTGGAGCAGGAAACGTCGGCGCTACGATCGCGTACACATTTTCACTGGGAGATCTCGCATCGGAGATCGTCATCCTCGATATTAAAAAGGACAAAGCCGAAGGCGAAGCCATGGATATAGTTCAGGGCGCCAGCTTCCGCGAGTCTATTTCTGTCATATCGGGAGATTACGAAGCCGCAAGAGATTCTGACGTCGTCGTCATCACGTCGGGCATCAACAGAAAACCAGGACAGACCAGACTTGAACTCACACAGATAAACGTAGAAATTCTGAAAGATATCACTCCGCAGATAGTCGCGGTCGCGCCGAAGGCAAAATATGTGCTTGTCAGCAACCCCGTAGACATTACAACGTATGTTTTCACTAAACTTTCCGGACTTCCCGAGAGTCAGATAATGGGAACGGGAACGCTGCTCGACACGGCCAGACTGCGTTATTTGATCTCGGAACATTTCCACATCGCGCAGAAAAATGTCCACGCTTACGTATTCGGTGAGCATGGCGATTCTTCGTTCATTCCGTGGTCCTGCGCGAATATTTCAACGAGCAGCTTCGAAAATTATGAAAGACTCGCTCTTGCAAACGGCTTTGTGAAGGAACCTCTCGACAAAGAGGCTACGATAAACGCAGTCAGAAAAATGGGCGGCGAGATCATAAAGAGGAAGGGCGCGACATTTTACGCCGTTTCCGTCTCAGTCAGCAAGCTGTGCGACAACCTGTTCTCCGCAAATGATTCTCTTACGACGATCACATCGATGATGCACGGCGAGTACGGCATCAGCGACATCTGCCTCAGCACGCTCACGATGCTCGGACCCAAGGGTATCAAGGGCAAGGTCGAGATCGACATCGCGGATGACGAGATCATGAAACTCAGAGAGAGCGCGGAAGCACTCAAAACAGTCATCAGAGACGTAAAACTTTAATCGATTTTACCGCGTAAAAACTCACAGACGATAATTCCTGTAAGATGATGCAAGTGCGCCGAAAAAAGTGGTAATACCTCTTGCCGGCCAAGTGCAAAAAACGCGCGGCAGATCGAGATCGGATCATTTTAAGCAGTTAATAATTCGGAAAGGACTGAAATAATGAAATACAGCTATTTTCCCGGATGTACATTGAGAAATAAAGCGAAGGATCTTGACGCCTACGCGAGAGCATCAGCCAAGGCTTTGGGCTTCGAACTTGAAGAGCCCGAGATGTGGCAGTGCTGCGGAGGCGTTTATCCGCTCGGAACGGACGAGATCGCCACTAAACTGTCTTCCGTGCGCGCCTTGAACGACGCCAAGGAGAAGGGACAGGATCTTGTGACGATATGCTCGGCATGCCACAATGTCATCAAGAGAGTAAACGACGATATGAAAAACAACCAGGATATATGCCTGCGGGCGAATAATTATATGGACCTGGCGGAACCGTATATGGGCGAGACGAAAGTGATGCACTACCTCGAAGTTTTGAGGGACGTGATCGGTTTTGACGAGCTTAAAAAGAAGGTCGTGAATCCTCTGACGGAGAAGAAGATAGGCGCGTATTACGGATGCCTGCTCCTGAGACCGGGCAAGGTCATGGCTTTCGACGATCCGGAAAATCCGAGAATAATGGAGGATTTCATAAGAGCGATCGGGGCGACTCCCGTGGTCTACGCGATGAGGAACGAATGCTGCGGCGGTTATCTCTCCGCAAAGAATGCCGAACTTCCGAAAAAACTCTGCGGCGAGATAGTCGCGAGCGCGAAAGGATTCGGAGCCGAGATGCTCATAACGGCGTGCCCTCTGTGCAGGTACAATCTTTCGAAGAACACGGATATGCCGGTTTACTATTTTACGGAGCTTCTGGCTGAAGCGCTCGGCGTTAAGGAAGAGGCGCTCGCGGAGCTCGAAAAGGAGGCTGTGATATGAGCAAACAGTCCGAACTTATCAAAGAGATCAGCGGAGTCAATCCTCTCAAATGCATGAAATGCGGAAAATGCACCGCTTCGTGCCCCGCGTACAGCGAGATGGACATCAAACCGCACCAGTTCGTTTCATATGTGATAAACGACGACATCGAGTCTCTTCTGGCTTCTAAATCTGTACAGATGTGCCTTTCCTGCTTCGCCTGCGTTGAACGCTGCCCGAGAAACGTACAGCCCGGAAGACTGGTTGATGCCGCAAGACAGATGGTCGTAAGACAAAGAGGAGAGGAAATGTTTTCACCTGAAGACATCCCTTGCCTCGCGGAGGCTGACGAGGATGTTCCTCAGCAGCTTCTCGTTTCAGCATTCAGAAAGTACAGGAGGTGACAAAGGGTGAGAAGGATCGGAGTATTTGTCTGTCATTGCGGAACCAATATAGCCGCGACAGTAGACGTAAAAAGAGTAGCCGATATGGCCCTTTGCGAGCCCGGAGTCGTTTACTCTGAGGATTACACATATATGTGTTCGGAGGCAGGACAGCTTCTGATCACGAACGCGATAAAAGAGAAAAATCTGACGGGCATCGTAGTCTGCTCGTGTTCGCCGAGGATGCATGAAGCCACATTCAGAGCATGTGCCGAAAAAGCGGGCCTCAACCCTTACCTCGTGGAGATCGCGAATATAAGAGAGCAGTGCTCGTGGCTCCATAAAGACAAAGAGGAAGCAACCGAAAAAGCTATCACTCTGATGAGAGCAGCTGTTGCAAAGGTGAATCTCGACCAGCCTCTCCAGCAAGGAGAGAGCGCAGTCACAAAGAGAGCGCTCATCATAGGCGGCGGTATCGCGGGCATCCAGACGGCGCTCGATATCGCTGAAGCGGGATACGAAGTGGATATAGTCGAAAAGACACCTACCATAGGCGGCAGGATGGCTCAACTCGACAAAACGTTCCCGACGCTCGACTGTTCATCGTGTATTTTAACACCTAAGATGGTCGATGTTGCGGCGAATCCGAAGATCAATATATACACATACAGCGAAGTAGAAAACGTCTCCGGTTTCGTAGGAGATTTTACCGTAGAGATACGTAAAAAGGCCAGAAGCGTTGATATCGCGAAGTGCACGGGATGCGGAGAATGCTCCCTCAAATGCCCTTCTAAAAAGACGCCCTCCGAATTCGACAGAGGTCTTAAAACGAGAAGCGCGATCTACATTCCTTTCGCCCAGGCTGTCCCGAACGTGCCTGTTATCGACAGGGAACACTGCCTTAAATTCCAGACGGGAAAATGCGGAATATGCCAGAAAATATGTCCGTCAAAGGCGATAGATTATACGCAGGAAGATGAGATAATCACAGAAAAATACGGAGCGATCGTGGTTGCGACGGGATTCGATATCATCAATCTCGACAAATACGACGAATACGCGTACAGCCAGAGCAAGGACGTTATAACGTCTCTCGAACTCGAAAGGCTGATGAACGCCGCGGGACCGACGAAGGGTCACCTCGAAAGAGTTTCTGACGGAAAACCTCCGAAAGAGATCGTTTTCATACAGTGCGTCGGAAGCCGCTGCGCAGACGAAAGAGGAAAGAGCTACTGCTCGAAGATCTGCTGTATGTACACCGCGAAACACGCGATGATGATCAGAGAAAAATATCCCGATACGCACGTGAGCGTATTTTACATCGACGTCAGAACGCCGGGTAAAAACTTCGATGAGTTCTACAGAAGAGCTGTCGAGGATTACGGTGTAAACTATATCAAAGGCCAGGTCGGCAAAGTCGAACCTCTGCCTGACGGGAAACTGCTCGTACACGGCGCCGATCTGATAGACGGAAAACAGGTCCTTATCAACGCGGATATGGTCGTCCTCGCCGCTGCCGTAGAGCCCGATAAATCCGCAAAGAAGATCGCTTCGATGCTCACTGCGAGCATAGACACGAACGGATTCCTCACGGAAGCTCACCCGAAACTGAGACCTGTAGAATCACCTACAGCGGGTATATTCCTCTCCGGAATGGCCCAGGGTCCCAAAGACATACCCGAAACAGTTTCACAGGCAGGAGCCGCGGCAATAAAGGTCGTCGGACTTCTCGCGAAGGACAAATTGAGGACGAACCCGTGCACTGCGAAACCGGATGAGTTCCTCTGCAACGGATGCTCGGCCTGCGAAAAGGTCTGCCCGTACGGAGCGATCTCATACATAGACAAACCCATGAACGACCACGGTGTAAAAGAGACCAGAAGGATCGCTCAGGTCAACGCCGCTCTCTGCCAGGGCTGCGGAGCCTGCACAGTCGCATGTCCGTCCGGCGCGATGGATCTTCAGGGCTTTGCAAACAGACAAATCATCGCGGAGGTGGATGCGATATGCCGATAGAGAACAACGAAGAATTCAGACCGCTTATAGTGGCTTTCTGCTGCAACTGGTGCAGCTACGCGGGAGCGGATCTCGCGGGAAGCAGCAGGCTCACGTATCCCGCTGACGTAAAGATCATCAGAGTTCCCTGCTCGTGCAGAGTAAACCCGATGTTCATTTTACGAGCGTTTGAAAAGGGAGCGGACGGAGTGATAATCTGCGGATGCCACCCCGGAGACTGCCATTACACAACAGGAAACTATTACACGAGGAGAAGGATGGCGCTTCTGTTCTCGATGCTCGACTATATCGGCGTCGAAAACGGCAGAACGAGAGTCGAATGGGTCTCCGCTGCCGAAGGCGCGAAGTTCTCCGCCACGATGAACGAATTCGTGGAAAAAGTGAGATCACTCGGCAAGAATGTCAGATTGGGGGATCTAAGATGCAAGAATTGATAAAACGCGCAAAAGAACTCCTCGCTGACGGTACCGTAAAAAGAGTACTCGGCTGGAGAAAAGGTGAAACAGATTACGATCCCGAGCCCGCGTTCTTCGAATCCGAAGAAGAACTCAGGGATTTCGTTTACGACGGATTCTGCGGCGCAAACCTCAGCAAATTCATGATCGAAGGCTCCAAGCTCGAAGGAAAAACGCTTGTCTTTTTAAAACCCTGCGATACGTACAGCTTCAATGAGCTCATCAGAGAGCACAGAGTAGACAGAGATAAGGCGTACATAATCGGCGTTGGCTGCCGCGGCAAGATAACCGTGGACAATATCAAAAAGCTCGGTATCGAAGGCATCCTCGCTGTCGAAGGCGCGGAGATCGAAAACGGATCGGATACGCTCACCGTTAAAACGCTCTACGGAGACAAAAAAGTCGAATACAAGGACGCCATGCTCTCAAGATGCCACGTATGCAAAGGAAAAGAGCACATGATCTACGACGAACTGATAGGCGAATCCAGAGATACAAAGGACGCCGACAGATTCGCGGAAGTCGAAAAACTCGAAGCTATGACGCCTGCGGAGAGATATGAATTCTTCAAAGGAGAGCTTTCGAGATGCATAAGATGCAACGCGTGCAGAAACGTATGTCCCGCGTGCAGCTGCAGAAAGTGCGTATTCGACAGCACGAAATTCGACAGCGCGCAGAAGGCGAACTCCGATTCGTTCGAAGAGAAGATGTTCCACATAATCAGGGCGTTCCACGTTGCCGGAAGATGCACGGACTGCGGAGAATGCAGCAGGGTATGTCCTCAGGGAATACCGCTCCATCTTTTTAACAGGAAATTCATAAAAGATATCAATACGCTTTACGGCGAGTATCAGGCCGGAGCTGATCTGGAGACGAACGCGCCGCTCACGTCTTTTACTGCGGGAGACGCGGAACCGAACTGGATAACGGAAAGGGGATGATCGCATGCTGAAAATATCAAAGGAAAAACTTGACGATCTGTACCGCGCGATCGCGAAGGAAAACGAACTGTATATCCCCGTAAGAAACAACGGTTACACCAACTTCCTTGCGTGGACCGAAGGCGCAGACGTCGATCTCGAAACGACGAAGACGGTAAAATCCCCGAAGGACGCTTTCTTTCCCCAAAGCGAAACGCTTTACACATGCAAGCGCGACGACAGTAAAAAGCTCTGCATCGAAGAGCAGGCAAGATGCGACGAGACATTTGTCGTATTCGGCATGCGCGCATGCGACGCGAGGGCTCTTAAGGTGCTCGACAATGTGTTCCTCACAGACCCCGTGGACAGTTTTTACGCGGCCAGAAGAAGGCACGGAATAATCGTTTCGATCGCTTGCTCAAAGCCTGAAGTATCGTGCTTCTGCAACGTTTTCGGAATAGACAACGCGGATCCTTCAGAAGACGCTGACGTCGCGGCATGGTTCTCCGGAGACTGTCTCTATTGGAAGCCCGTTACGGAAAAAGGAAATGCTCTCACAGAGAGCGTTAAGTCGCTTTTCGAAGAGGAAGACGACAAAAAAGCAGAAAAAGCTGTAGAAAAAGAGAAAAAAGCGATAAAAGAGATAAGTGAAAAGCTTCCTTATTGGAATCTTTCGCTGGAAGGCTGGAACGGCGACGCGACGGATGAAAAATTCCCTTCGCCTCTCTGGGACAAGCTTTATAAGACATGCCTCGGATGCGGAACATGCACATTCGTATGTCCCACTTGCCAGTGCTACGACATCAAGGACTACGATACGGGCAACGGAGTACAGAGATTCCGCTGCTGGGATTCGTGCATGTATTCCGATTTTACCCTGATGGCGGCGGTGAACAGCAGAACGAGCCAGCTCCAGAGATTCCGCCAGAGATTCATGCACAAGCTCGTATATTATCCCGCTAACAATAACGGAATGTACTCGTGCGTCGGATGCGGAAGATGCGTGGACAAATGCCCGTCTCACCTGAATATAGTCAAGGTCATAAAGGCCTTTGAAAAGGAGGAAAAAGCATGAGCGATTGTAACGGCACATGCGGATGCCACAGCAATAACACGGCTGATACGCTGATACCACATATAGGGATAATCCAGAAAATAACAGAGGAGACACCTGACGTCAAATCGTTCAGAGTAGTTGCTCCGGAAGGCGGAAAGCTCTTCGACCATATGCCCGGACAGTGCGCGATGGTATGCGTTCCCGGCGTTTCAGAAGCGATGTTCTCGATCACTTCTTCGCCTACGGTAAAAGATTACCAGGAATTCAGTATCAAGCGCTGCGGAGAACTCACAGATATGCTCCATACGCTTCAGGAAGGTGACGAGATCACTGTGAGAGGCCCATACGGCAACCATTTCCCTGTGGAGAGCGAGCTCAAGGGTAAAAACCTTCTCGTGATCGCCGGCGGTATCGGTCTTGCCCCTGTTCGTTCCGTCATCAACTACTGCCTCGACAACAGGGACGATTACGGAAGGATCGACATTCTTTACGGTTCAAGATCCGCTCAAGACCTCGTAAAACTCGATGAGATCGAGAACGTCTGGATGAAGAGCAAAAATACGAATGTTTATCTTACGATAGACAGAGCGCAGGACGACTGGTCGGGACATGTCGGATTCGTTCCGGCGTACATCGAGGAAGTCGGATTCAAGCCCGATTCAGTGGCGATCCTTTGCGGTCCTCCGATAATGATCAAGTTTTCACTTGCGTCGCTCAAAAAACTCGGATTCAAGAGCGACCAGATCTATACGACACTGGAACTTAGGATGAAATGCGGCGTCGGCAAATGCGGCAGGTGCAATATAGGTAAAAAATATGTGTGCAAAGACGGACCCGTTTTCCGCTGCGATCAGCTGGACGAGATACCGAACGAATATTGAGAAAGGAACGTTTTAATATGGACAACAATATGGTCAATGTGTATTTTTACGGAAAGCATTACGTTGTGCCCGGCGACCTGACGATCATGACAGCTATGGAATATGCCGGATACGAGCTCAAAAGAGGCTGCGGCTGCCGTCACGGTTTCTGCGGAGCGTGCGCGACGATCTACCGTATCAAAGGTAAAAACGAACTGAAAACATGTCTTGCCTGCCAGACACAGGTTCAGGAGGGCATGTACGTAGCAAGCATTCCTTTCTTCCCGACGGACAAGAGAACGTATGACATAGAGGAGATCAGGCCTAATCAGAGAGTCATGATGGAACTCTATCCCGAAATATACAGCTGTATCGGCTGCAACGCCTGCACAAAAGCATGTACTCAGGGCCTCAACGTCATGCAGTACATCGCATATGCTCAAAGAGGAGAGATCGAGAAATGCGCGGAGGAATCATTTGACTGCATAGGCTGCGGCTGCTGTTCCGTAAGATGCCCCGCAGGAATATCTCATCCGATGGTCGGAGAACTCGCGAGAAGGCTCACAGGCAAATACATCGCTCCCGAATCGAAACATCTGACCGAGAGAGTAGCAGAGATCAACGCCGGAAAATACGACGATCTCATCGAGACGATAATGCAGAAGCCGATCGAAGAGATGCAGGAACTCTACAACACGAGAGATATAGAGAAATAAGGAGGTACGTGAAATGCTTACACAAGAAATGCTTGATTCGATAAAAAACGTGGAGGCTACGCGTGCCGAACGTATGAAGACGGAACCACGCAGAATGTCTGCCGATGAGAAGGACGAACTCCTCAAAAAGTTCCATCCCGACTACAGACCGGAAGGCTTCTCGGAAATTAAAATAGGCCCCAACAAAGGCCAGAAAGCTCCCGTAGAACTCACAAATCTGCTCCATTCAAACAGCAGACTGCTCGGAGAGCACATCGATCTGAGTAAAATAGATTACGACGTAGACGTCCTCGTAATAGGCGGAGGCGGCGCGGGTTCATCAGCCGCGATCGAAGCAGACGAGGCCGGAGCAAAGGTCATGATGGTCACAAAGCTCCGTATCGGCGACGCGAATACGATGATGGCGGAGGGCGGCATTCAGGCAGCTGACAAGCCGAACGATTCACCTGTCAGGCACTACCTCGACGCGTTCGGAGGCGGTCATTTCGCGGCGAGACCCGAACTTCTCAGAAGGCTCGTTATGGAAGCTCCCGACGCGATAAAATGGCTCAACGGACTTGGCGTTATGTTCGACAAAGCGGACGACGGAACGATGATCACGACGCACGGAGGCGGCACATCCAGAAAGAGAATGCACGCCTGCAAAGACTATTCCGGCGCAGAGATCATGAGGACTCTGAGGGACGAAGTTTTAAACAGAAAGATCCCGGTCGTCGAATTCACATCGGCAGTCGAGCTCATAAAAGACGATAAAGGACAGGTCGCCGGAGCCGTTTTACTCAATATGGAGACGGGCAATTACAGCGTAGCGAGAGCGAAGACTGTTATAATTGCGACAGGCGGAGCGGGAAGACTTCATTATCAGAACTTCCCGACGTCGAATCACTACGGAGCGACCGCAGACGGACTCATCCTCGGATACAGAGTCGGTGCTCCTCTTCTTTATCAGGATACGATACAGTACCATCCTACAGGCGTTGCGTATCCGGCACAGATCTTCGGAGCGCTCGTAACAGAAAAAGTTCGTTCGCTCGGCGCTATGCTCGTAAACAAAGACGGAGAAGCTTTCATGCATCCGCTCGAGACAAGAGACGTTTCCGCGGCATCGATAATCCGCGAGTGCAAAGAGCGCAAAAAAGGTGTCGAAACTCCTCTCGGCAGCGGCGTTTGGCTCGATACTCCCATGATCGAATTGATCGGAGGCCCCGGCACGATCGAAAAGAGGATCCCCGCGATGCTCAGAATGTATATGAACTACGACATAGATATGAGAAAGATACCGATCCTCGTTTATCCTACGCTCCATTATCAGAACGGCGGACTCGAGATAAACGGAGAAGGTTATACGAAAGTCATTCCGAACCTGCTCGTAGCGGGAGAGGCAGTCGGAGGTATCCACGGCAGAAACAGGCTGATGGGCAACTCGCTTCTCGATATCATCGTCTTCGGAAGGAACGCCGGCAAAGCCGCCGCAAGGAGAGCAGCCGAGACCGAGCTTGGTAAAATGACTCTCGAGCACGTTGACAAATACGCCGAGGAACTCAAAAAAGCGCATATCGATACACATATGGTATCGCCTCTGCTTCTTCCCAAATATGCGCGCCACGAAAGATAAAAACAACTGAAAAGGAGATGTTCTGACAATGTCACTATTCGGCGGAGTAATATCTGTAACCGGAGTCGCTGTCCTGTCAATGACAGTGTTCTTTGTGTGCGCTCTCGGTTACGCTCTCGGCAGGATCACCATAAAAGGCGTATCGCTCGGTACGGCAGGAGTTTTCATCGTCGCTTTGATCTACGGAGCGCTTTTGAATCTGCTGATAAAAGTCCCTGCGTTTGAAAATTTTGACGTTTCGAGCGGCAATATGAAGATAATCGAGAATATCGGTCTCGTTTTCTTCGTAACATCCGTCGGATTTATCGCAGGTCCGAATTTCTTCAAAAATCTTAAAAAGAATTTCAAATCGTACATTTTACTCGGATTGATAATCATTTTGGCGGGCGGCGGAACGTGTGTCGCATGCTATTTCATAGGTAAGGGAGCAGAAGCTGATCCCAAAGAATTCGTTGCGATGCTCGTAGGTATCCTTTCGGGTTCTCTCACAAGCACACCCGCATTCTCCGCCGCAAAAGCCACTGTCGCTCCGGAATATGAGGACGCCGTTACTGTCGGTCACGGTATCGCATATCTCTTCGGAGTTATAGGCGTAGTTCTTTTCGTCCAGCTCATTCCCAAGCTTTTCAAAGCCAATATGGAGGAGGAAAGGGCAAAGATCGCCATCGTTGACACAGGCAAAAAGAAGGAATATACAGGCAAGCTTGTTGAGATGGACAAATTCGGACTTTTCCCGATAGGCTGCGCGATCGTTCTCGGAATATTACTCGGAGCGATAAAGATACCCCTTTCAAAAGCCGGTCTTTCGGGCACGACATTCTCTCTTACTACGACGGGCGGATGCCTTATGGTGGCGCTCATCCTGGGACATTTCGGGAGGATAGGAAAGATCGATTTTACACCGAACAAGAGAGTGCTTGAGGTATTCCGTGAACTCGGGCTGATGCTTTTCCTCGTAGGCGCGGGCATTCCCGGAGGCAAAAACTTCGTCAACTATTTTAAGGTCGCATATTTCTTCTACGGAGTGGCGATGACGATCGTGCCTATGGTGATCGGATTCATCTTCGCAAGATTCGTGCTGAAGCTGAGCCTCCTCAACAACCTCGGTTCCATCACCGGCGGTATGACTTCCACCCCGGCCCTCGGATCGCTGATCTCCGTCGCCGGCACGGACGAAGTGGCATCNNGCGTCAGCTTATGCGGCGACTTATCCTATCGCGCTGATCGCCGTTGTGCTCGTTTCGCAGTTTATCATAATACTGCTGTAGCACTTGTAAAAATCTGTATTGTTTATGCGACCCGGATCTTCGCCTCGTTCAATGAGCGATCCGGGTCGCAGGATTTTATTTTTCTGTAAAAACTCATAACAAAGTATGATATAATCACAATAAAAGAAATAATGCCGCAAAAAGGCGGGGAAAGGGTTTGACATGAAGATATTGACATTTTATGCGAGCGAGAGAGCAAAACTGGACAGCAATGTTCACTCAGGCGGAGGAACGGACGACACACAGGCTCTGCAGGCGATACTCGATATTGCGGATGAAAATACAGGAGTGAGGCTTATAATGGACGGCGCGGCGCTCGTATCGAGCCTGCAGGTATCGTCGAATACCACGATAGAGTGCCTCAGCAAGGATTGCGGATTTTACCAGATCGATCAGACCAACAAGGCGATAGTGACGAATAAAAACTGGTGTCTGAAAGGAAGACCCACGAAAAACGTCTCCCTGATCGGCGGATCTTACAATCAGAACTGCCTCAATCAGATACATCACTCGATGTCTACCGATGAAGAAAGGGTTTATACGATGAGCGCGTGGAGATGCACTTTCGCACTCGAATTTTACGGAATAGAGAACTTTTTGATGAGGGATGTCACGGTCATAGATTTCAGGACTTACGCGTTCATGATGACGAATTTTAAAAACTGCACGATCGAGGATACGTGGCTTGAACTGAACCACCATATGGAAGGGAATCAGGACGGATTCCACTTCTGGGGACCGGGACAGTACCTGACGGTGAGAAACGTCGGCGGAAGAGTCGGAGACGATTTTATGAATATCGGGCCCGACGAGGGAGATCTTGAATCATCTATAACAGACGTGCTCGTGGACGGAGTATTTCTTGACGAGGCTGATCAGGCGATAAGGCTCCTGACGAGAAAGAACGGACTGCTCGACAGGGTCACGATCAGAAACGTTCAGGGTTCATACAAGAGCTTCGGCTTCTATATCGATCCCTGGTTCAGCGATTCGCCCGGTAATTTCGGAGACCTTTTCTTTGAAAATATCAACTTGAAACAGATGCCGCCCAACTATTTTTACCATCAGCCTATACTATTCTCGATCGGAGGAGATATCAGATGCCTGACGCTCCAGAACATCAGACACGAGTATCCCGACGACAACAGGTCGATAGCGGAAATAGGCATACACAGCCCGGAATCTTCAAACTTTGAGAGCGCGAAATTCACAAAACCTGACGGAACGAGGCCGAAAATACAAAATCTGATAATCGACGGTCTTACGATCATCGAAAACGGCGACTCAAAGGATATGGTCGCGTTCGACGTATACGGAGAAGTCGGAAATATGATCGTGAAGAACGTTCTGGCTGTAAAAGACGACGGAGTCGAAACTTCGGGAACTCTGATCAAACTTCAGGATTGCTCGAATGTCGACAATCTCATTCTTACGGATTCTGTTGTAAGAGGCATGGAGAAAGTCGTTGACGGAGAGAAAAACGCAAAATTTACAAAGGTTGAAAACTGCACAGGCGTGCGGGGATGACCTGAAAAAATACACGTTTTCGGAGGAAAATAATGCTTGACGTACAACATTTGACGAAAAAATACGGTAAAACGACAGCCTGCGACGATGTGACGTTTCATCTCGATCCCGGCAGCGTGAATGTCATACTGGGCCCGAACGGAGCGGGAAAGAGCACCTTGATGAAGTCGATCATAGGCTTTTTACGCTATTCCGGAACTGTGACTGTAAAAGGTTTCAGCAACAGGACTTCAGAGGCGAGGAAAATAATCGGTTATATACCGGAGATGCCGGCGCTGTACCAGAATCTGACGGTTTCGGAGCATATGGAATTCGTCGCGAGAGCCTACAGGCTGACTGACTACAAAGGGCGCATAGACGAGCTTCTCAAACGCTTCGAACTTGATGACAAGCGTAAAAAGTTCGGAGACGAGCTGTCCAAAGGCATGCAGCAGAAGGCGAACATATGCCTCGGACTTTTACCCGATCCTGAATTCGTGCTGATGGACGAGCCGATGATAGGTCTCGATCCTCATGCGATAAAACAGTTGAAACTGCTGATGGAAGAGATGAGAGAGCAGGGAAAGACGCTTTTTATCAGTACGCACATAATCGACAGCGTGGACATGCTCTGGGACAGGGCGCTGATAATGCAGGGAGGCCGTCTCGTCGCGAACGTGACGAGGGAAGAGTTCGAGAACACTGATAAAACGCTCGAGGACATCTTCTTTGAAGTCACCGAAGGAGTCTCAAAAGAAGATGTGACTTCCTCTGAGAATGACTGATCGGAAGGTAAAAAATGAAACTGTTTTTGTATTTTATCACTCATTCGTTAAAAAACAGGATATTGAGACTTCTTAAAACGTGGGTAGGTATCGTGCTCATCGTGGCGATCGCGATGGCTGTATTCGCGATGATAGCAGGTTTTGTCACGAACAGGATCGCAAATGTTCCTCAGGAGGGGGTCACGGTCGATGAGGTCGAAAAAAGAGATCCCGCCTTGCTGGAACTCATCGTGGGAGGCCTCGGTATTATTCTTCTGACATTGGGATTTCTCAGCGCGAACAAAAGCGGAGCAGACATTTTTGAAAAAGCCGACGTGAATATATTATTCGCGTCCCCCCAAAAGCCGCAGTTCAACCTTTTACTCGGAATGTCGAGAAAAATAGCCGTGCTCGTCATGATAGGTATTATTTATACGATAATATACATCCCGAACATCATGAATATATTCGGCGTAGGCATCTTCCCTGCGGCGATGGTAGTGGTGGGAGTGTTCGTGCTTGTCGGTTATACGATGCTCATCCAGACGATGTTCTTCATAATCAATTCGAACCATCCGGGATTCAAAAAAATATTCCCCTATCTGGTCTACGGCGCGCTGGGAGCGCTTCTGATCGGATTTGTGATGTTTTACAGATCGCAGGGAACAGGCATCTTCGACGCGGCAAAGAATTATTTCAACGCCGGATTCACAAGATATCTGCCCGTCTGGGGCTGGACAAAAGGACTCGTGCTCTTCGCGCAGGAGGGAAATATAAAGGGAGTTCTTATCACAGCAGCCGCTCTTCTGATTTTCGCCGTATGTCTGTTCTTGGTCATGTGGAATATGAAAGCGGACTTTTACGAGGAAGCAATGGCGAGCGCGGACAGAAAAGACGAAAAGATGCGCATGATGAAGGAAGGAAAATCGTGGACTGCCGCCAGAACGGGTAAAAAGGACCGGAGCGACAAGCTTCTCAGGGACGGACTCAATAAAGGCGCAGGCGCGAGCGTATTCTTCCACAGGGACATGTACAACAGGAGAAGGTTCGCGTTCCTCGGATTTTTTACAAAAACGGGGCTAGTTTACGCTCTTATTGCCGCAGCGGTGGCAGTATTTTTCAGATTCGCGCTCAGACTCGAACTGTTCTTCCCGGTAGCTTTGGCGCTTGGCGTCTCCTCGTTCTACAGGACTACGGGCAATTCGCTGGCTAAAGAGGTAGACAGGGAGAGCTTTCTGCTGATTCCCGAGAGCATAAAGAAAAAGGTATTATGGACTCTCGCCGCGAGCAGTCTTAATTGTCTGCTCGATCTGATCCCCGCGTTCGTGATAGGGGTCATAATAATGAGGGCGAACCCGCTTTTCGCGCTGATATGGCTGCTGTTCGTCGTTTCGGTGGATTTTTACGGGACGAATGCGGGAGCGTTCGTAGATCTTTCGCAGCCTCTCGGAATGGAGCGCAATCTTAAATTGTTCCTTATGATCCTGTTCCTCTATTTCGGACTTGTGCCTGACGTAACGGTTTTCGTGATCTTCGGCATCCTGGGTCATTTCGACCTCGCGGCTCTCATCGCAACGGCGATCAATGTCGGAGTGGGATTCATTTTCTTCTCGATATATACTATTTTCCCCGAAAAGGGACGCAAATAAGCGGAAAATACAATGCAACAACGGAAAGCGTGATTTATGAAGTGCTTGTGTAAAAAGCAACACCCGGAAGATGAAAAGCTCGATTTTCTGCCTTATTCATATGAAAATCTGATCAAAATGTCGCCGTGGATCAAAAAGAGTCCGTATCTGTGCAACGATATTTCGATCGGATCGATATTTATGTGGAACGAGGGAGCGGACCTTCGCTTTTGCGTGTACAACGACACTTTCATTTTAAGGCAGGAGATAAACGACCAGTGCGCTTTTACATATCCCTACGGCAAAGATCCAGAGGGAATGATCGAACTCCTCAAGGATTACACCGAAAGACACAGTATGCCTCTTCGCTTTTTCGCCGTGGATGAGGACCTGGTGAATATGATAAAAAACGACCCGCGTTTTCAGCCTGTTTCCGCGGACTTCGATATACGATGGAGCGACTATTTGTACGATTTCGCGGCTGCGGCTGAGTTTTCGGGTAAAAAATTCAACGGACAAAGAAATCACATAAATAAATTCACGAAAAATTACGGAGAGCCGAACGACTGCTTCTATTTTACCCAAAGAGAAGAAAGCGGCCGCGAAGGCGAGATCTGCTGCAATATGTGTGAAACTTAAGGAAAAGGTGCCTGAAAATGCCTGTAAAGATCGTAAAAACGGACATAAACGACATAAATTGCGACATAGCGATCATTGTAAAACATCAAGAAAGATCTGATGATCGGGCGGATCGCGGGAGCAGAAAATTCTCTCTGAAAGTAAAAATACCGAACGGGGGAAAAGCGGGTCATGCCGGTCTTTCGAATATATATACGGACGCATTCGAGCGCGCTTACGATCTCGGCTGCAGGACGATCTCGGCGGAGATACCTTCCGCCGTTTCGGAAGACCGCACGGAGAGGAAAACACTCTCTGTCGTTTTAAAGGCCGCGAAGAGATTTTTACGCTCGAAAGACGGTAATACAGAGATATACTTATGCGCAGGAGAGGGCAGATCTTCCGAAACTGAAAGAAACGAAGAACTGGAAAGGTTCCTGAAAGAAAATTACGAAGAAGCCCCGATGAGTTACGGTCTTGCGGCAGGTTCCGCGAGATCGGAAAAGAGAGCGGTCAAAGGCGTTGATAGAACGGCAGCGAGAAGTGAACTTTTTACGTTCGCGAGGGCCGATACGGCAGAATGCGCTCCGACGCAGGAGGCGGACGCGAACCTTGACGATCTCGACGAGTGGCTCAAAAAACACGATGACAGTTTCAGGGACACGCTCCTTTCACTCATAGACAGGAAAAACATGACAGACGCCGAATGCTACAAGCGCGCAAACGTCAGCCGTAAAACGTTCTCCAAGATCAAGAACGAGCCGTCATACAGACCGAGCAAACAGACTGCCGTCGCCTTCGCGATCGCGCTGGAGCTTACTTTGGATGAGACGCAGTCGTTCCTTTCGACAGCCGGTTTTTCCCTTTCCCGCAGCAGCAAAGCGGATCTGATCGTCGAATATTTTATCAGAAAGCGCTGCTATGACATTGAAGAGATCAACGAAGCGCTCTACAACTACGACCAGCCGTGCCTCGGATACTGATCGGCAGATGATCTGAACACAACAAATAAGATCCGTAAAATTGTCTCCCGCCGGGAGACCTTTTTTATTTTCGCGGCGATTACAATATGAGCGCAGGACGGGAGAGACTGCAAATAATTTTAAACGGAGGATACGAAAATGAAAAAGGAAGAAATCAAAAAAGAAGAGATCGGGAAAGAGAACAACATCACTGAGGCTGTATTCATCCTCGACAAGAGCGGTTCGATGGCAGGAATGGAGAGCGACACGATCGGAGGTTTCAACTCGCTGATAGAAAAGCAGCGCAGATCGGGCAGCGACGTCCTGGTGACGACGATACTTTTCTCAAACGACAGCAAAACATTGCACGACAGGATCCGCGTTGACAAGGTCGGTAAAATGACGGAAAGACAGTATTCAGTCGGCGGCTGCACGGCGCTTCTCGACGCGATCGGAGGAGCGATCTGCCATATAAAAGACGTGCATAGATACATCCGTCCCGAGGACGTTCCCGCTCATACGGTGTTTTTTATCACGACGGACGGCCTTGAAAACGCAAGCCGCGAGTTCACAAGCGACAGTGTAAAAAAGATGATCGAAGAGCAGAAGTCAAAGGAAGGATGGGAGTTCGTTTTCATCGCGGCAGACATCGACGCTGTTCAGACGGCGGGATCGATCGGCATCGCGCCTGAGCGCGCCATGAGCTACAAAAAGAGCAGGAAAGGAACGGCCAATCTGTACAGGTGCATGTCGGAGGCTCTCGACTGCGTGGCAAGCGGAAAGCAGATCGACAGCAATGTCGCCGGTATTTTAAGCGAAGATGACTGAAAAAAAGCCTGTTTTGACGTAAATCTCAACAAATTATCGACAAAATCGTATCTTTTTCGCAAAAAAATTCCTTTTGTCGGTTGCAAAATGAACTCGATATGTTATAATTTTTATAACCCTTTAAGGAAATTTTTGAAAAGGAGAAAACATCATGGGAAAATTTGTTGTAAGAGAAACCAAGACAGGCATTAAATTCGACCTGAAGGCTACTAACGGCGAAGTCATCGCTTCGAGCGAAGTTTACAAGTCAGAGAAATCTTGCATGAACGGCATCGCAAGTGTTAAGAAGAACAGCGTAGGTGCAGTCGAAGATCAGACAGTTGAAGGCTTCGAGAAAGTTAAACATCCGAAATTCGAAGTTTACACAGACAAAGCAGGAGAATTCAGATTCCGCCTCAAAGCTACAAACGGCCAGATCATCGCTGTCAGCGAAGGCTACAAGACAAAAACCAGCTGCATGAACGGAATCGAAAGCGTTAAGAAGAACGCTCCCGAGGCTCAGATCGTTAAGGAATGATCGTTTCCGAAATAATTCGAACAGTTAATTGAAAGAAAACAGCCGGACTCGTTTCCGGCTGTTTTTTGCGCATTTTACATACGCGGATCTTATTTTGATTGAATTATTCATCCAAAGGGTTTACAATATGCCTCGGTCGTTCAGACGACCGGGAACAATAAAACGAAGGTCGGAAAAATGCAGGTCCTTTTGCTGCTCATACCTGTCTCTCTCTACGGGCTGGCATGGGTCTTCATGAAAAAATATCAGAGAACGGCGGGCTCGGGAAAGTTCGCGTCTGCTTTTTACAATATGGTCGGAGGAGGGATATCGTTTGCGGTGCTCTTCTGCATCAGCGGATTCAGCCTCTTCTGGAACTGGCAGACGCTCATATGCGCCATAGTCTTCGGCTGCGGTCTCGCTTTGTACAACGGATTGAAGGTCAAGGCGGCGTCGCACGGACCGCTTTCACTGATCTCGATGTCCACGACTTTGGGAGCAGTCATTCTGACTATGCTCTACGGGTTTATATTTTTACACGAGCCTGTAACCGTGCTTAAGATCGTCGCCGTCGTGCTTGTCATCTGCTCGTTCATCCCGATCATCAAAGAGCAGAGAGGCGCGAAAATATCCGCGAAATTCGTTCTGTTCTGCTTTTTGGCATTTTCGGGCAACGGGATCCTCACTGTCGTGAGCAAGATCGCTCAGCAGTACACTCCCGATACAGGTAAAACGGTTGATTTCATCGCGCTGTACTTTTTCTTCTGCTTCATTTCTTCCGCAGGGTTTCTGATGCCTTCGCTCGCGAGAGCAGGTGAGATAGAGAGGCGCCAGGTCTTTTCGATACCAGCGATACTGATCGCCGCGCTCGCCGTAGGTTCGAACACGCTTGCGGCTCTTTGCAGTTTTTACCTGTCGTTCAGGTTCGATTCGTCAGTGCAGTTCCCGATATTGAACATCGGAATAATGATCTTCACGACAGTGTCCGCATTCATTATTTACAGGGAGAAACCTGACAGAGTGACGCTCGTAGGACTCGCTCTCGCAACCGCGGCAGTCGTCTGCATTTCACTAAGTTAAAATTTTTGTTGACAAAACAAAAAAGCCAATATATAATAACAAATCGTGACGCGGAGAATGTTTCGCGGACATAAATTATGTGGGATGTTAGCTCAGCTGGTAGAGCACCTGNNCCTGCTTGACGTGCAGGGGGTCAGGGATTCGAGTTCCTTACATCCCACCATTTTTTTACCCCGAAAAGACAGGAAAAGACGAATAATAGTGGGAAACGGCTCGAAATACTCTTCGAAACAGGGACAAAATCGCTCCGAAAGTATGTTCAAAAACTTGCGGAAATGTTGTATAATATAGGCAAAGAAAGACCGAAAAACTATTTGGAGGATGGATAGTAAAATGAAAAGCAAACTCATCATCAAAATTTTACTGCTTGTCATCGTGGCGGCTCTGGGCATCGGCATGGTGGCCTGCAACAATGATGGCTATGTCGACGTGATCGATCTGCCCGAGGATTACGATCTGAGCCCGCAGGGCAAGATCAAGGTCTCCACGTATTTGAGAACGGGTGCCGACTCCGAAATGGTCCTCGACAAATGGATCAGATCGTACAACGACAGATACCCGAATGTCGTCGTAAAACCTGAGATCATTGCATGGGGCGACTTCCCGACAAAGATAGCTGCAGGCGATATCGGAGACGTTTATTACACGGCAGAATGCGACGTTTACAATTACGCGATCAAAGGAAAAGCAGCCATGCCGCTTGACGCATATATTGACCTGATGAAGATCGATATCACGCAGATCTATACGGGACTTTACGATCTGGGCTGCTACAACGGATACCTCTATATGTGTCCTTCGGACCTGTCGCAGAACGTTCTTTACACAAACGTAACGGCGCTCGAGGAATCGGGACTTTCACGTCCTCCGATCGACTGGTCATGGGAGACTTTCAGAGAGTACTGCCAGAGGCTCCAGAGAGTCGAAGCTGACGGAACGTATTCGCAGGTCGGACTCCTTTGGGGACAGGAATTCGGTAACTGCCACATATTCCTTTCCGGTTGGGGCGGCAAATGGTGCGACACTGTCAACAAGAAGGTCTACCTCTATTCAGACTCCAAAGTGCTCGAAGGATATTCCGAGATGATGGATCTCATCGCTAAAGGATATATGTGCGTTAGCGGACTCAAAGGCGAGATCGGAGCTAAATACGCTAACGTGACGAAACCGACGGGATTCGTTTTTACACTCGGAACTTATATCAACAGAGTTCAGCTTTTCGAACAGTATAAAGAAATGGGTGTCAGACTCGACGTCACGAGCTATCCCTGCACGCCTGTCGTAAGAGTTATCAACGGAGGCGCTACCGGATTCATGGCTTACAGTAAAACGAAGAACCCTGACGCTGCCGCGACATTCGCTCTGATGCTTCTCACCGACGAAGGGCAGGAAGCTTACAACGACAGCTTGGGCGGCGGTATCCCGATCACAAAACACAATATCGAAAAGGGCAACTGGAGAATTCCTTACGCGGACAAAGACTTCAACTATGACGCATTCGTCTGCTTCCCGGAAGCCTTCTGTGCAAGCTGGGCAACATGCTTCGTTCCTCCGGAGATCGCAAAGATCCTCGAAACTCACCTTAACGATATCGCGACAAAATATTTCGCTAACGAGATGGATTACAGAGACTGTCTGTCAGCAGCAGAAAAGGCTGTAAACGAGAAATGGGCTACGCTTTACGGCGAGAGCTGACAGATCGTTAAAACGGCGGTTTTTAACAGTATGTTTTAGTAAAAAGGAGATGATCGTATGTTATTTTTAACTATCACCGGCTGGCATATCGCTGCGATCGCAGCAGGGGTAGTGCTGCTCATATTGATCCTTGCCAATATAAAAGTCGTTCCGCAGGCGACGGAATGCATCGTTGAAAGGCTCGGAAAATACAGGGCCACCTGGGGAGCGGGACTGCATATCAAATTTCCCTTCATAGAAAAAGTGGTAATGAGGATCACTCTGAAGGAGCAGGTCCTCGATTCTCCGCCACAGCCCGTTATCACAAAGGATAACGTAACGATGCAGATCGACAGCGTAGTATTCTACAAGATATTTAACGCAAAGCTTTACACATACGGAGTCGTACAGCCGGTGAACGCACTTGAGAATCTGGCCGCGACGACGCTCAGAAATATCGTAGGAGAACTCGATCTCGACGCGACGCTCACATCGAGAGATACGATAAACGCGAAGCTCACGCAGATCCTTGACGAAGCCACAGACAAATGGGGCATCAAGGTCACGAGAGTCGAACTTAAAAACATCATGCCTCCGAAAGAGATCCAGAGCGCGATGGAAAAACAGATGAAAGCAGAGCGCGACAAGAGGCAGACGATGCTCGAAGCCGAAGCGCACAAAGCTGCTGTTATAACGAGAGCGGAAGGCGACAAGGAAGCCATGGTCCTCGCAGCCGAAGGTGAAAGAGACGCGAGGATCGCGAGAGCGGAAGGTGAAGCGAAAGCCATACTGCTCGCAAAGCAGGCAGAGGCAGACGGACTCAGAGCCATCAAGGAAGCTGAAGCAGACGAGAGCGTTCTCGAACTGAGAAGGATCGAAGCGCTTGTAAAACTCGCCGACGGACGTTCGACAAAGATCATCATCCCTACGGACATTTCGGAATCTGTGAGAAAAAATGTGATATTCGGAGAGACGTGCGGACTGTTCCCGGATCCTCCGGTCGAGCCCGATCCGGTACCTCCTCCGAAGCAGGACGTTTGCTGCGACGACCCGCCTGAAATAGGAGATCCGCCAAAGCCCTCCAGAAAGCCTCAGACGCCTCCGAAACAATCCACCACTGTCAGATTAAACAATCAGCCTCCGAGGCCGTAGAAGGGCTTCCAGAGGCCTCAAAATCAATTTTGAGGTTCACAAATAAAATAAAAAACCTGTCCGACGAGCTCGGGCAGGTTTTTTTGATGATTTTTAGATGATCTTACTCGTACAGCGGGATCTTCTTGATCTCATCTGCGTAATATTTTACGAGGTCGAGATCTGAGCCGGGCATCAGCCTGTGATCCGGGCAGGGGAGGAAACCTCCGAGAGACACGAGGTGTCTGAGCCTCTTAAGCTCTCTGTCAACTGCTTCCTTGTCATTGCGAAAGACTGTTTTGTCCATTCCGCCGACACCTCTCATACCTTTGCCGAATTTTACTCTGGCAGCTTCGAACTGGTCGCCCCATGTGCCTATCTCGATCGGGAACATGATATTCACGCCGTTTTCAAACCACGTGGGGAGCAGTTTCTCTGTGACGCCGTCGCAGTCGAGCGATATCAGATCGATGCCGTATCTGTGACAAAGATCGGTCCTCTTTTTGTAATGCTTTGCGCAAATTTCATCGAAGATCTCGGGGGAGAGCAGCGGACCGCCGTTAAAACAAATATCTTCCCAGTAATGCGCAAAATCGAATTTGGCACCCGTCGCGAGCACCGCTTCCGCGCATCTGTACTGCATATCGGCATAAGTGTCGACTATATCCGCGAACAGAGTCTCATCCTCGTCGTACATCAGATAACTCATTCCGATGAC
>DBVT01000005.1:0-9234 GCA_002308775.1 Mageeibacillus sp. UBA1257 | reverse complement strand
TCGTTAAAATGTTCCCAGTAATTTCTGTCTATCCTCTCTTCCGAAAACTGCATTTTGGGAAGGTAAAGTTCCTCAAAAGCTTTTCTGTCCTGAAGAAGATAGCTGTCTTCGGACGGTATGGAGACGACGCCGGGTTTTACCCTTTGAATGAGTCCGTATCCGTCGATGATCCTTTTCGTACCGTCAGGGAGTACCTCGATGACCTTCTGCTCAAACTGCGGGAACAGTCCGTTGTTCGCGTTTGCCGTGTGATACCAGTTAAAATCCCATCCGATGATCTTGTCGAGTTCCATATCGGCGGGGCCTCCGTCGTACCATTCCTCGGCGAGCCTGCGTGGTATCTTGCCCTGATCTGCCCATTCGTAAAGCAGTTCGTTCCAGTAGCCGAAATGCACCGCGGGCATCCTGTCGGCGTGTTTGAAATTCAGTATGTTTATCGCGCGTTCCCTGTTTTTCATATCAATAGTTTCTTTTGATCAGTATTTGCCCGAAAGGCCGCATGTCCAGCCTCCGTCTACGCTGATCGTCTGTCCCGTCGTATAATTCGCGTCATCGGATGCGAGATAAACAACAAGTCCGGCCTGATCCAGAGGAGCGCCGGGGCGTTTTGCTGCGATGTCGAAGACCATGCTGTCCGGGTTTTCAAAGTTTTTATCGTAATCCTCAAAAGTGACCGTATCCCAGAGGATATTGAGTCCCGATTCCGGCTGCGGAACTGATCCCGGAAGGAGGGCGTTCACTCTGATATTGTATTTCGCATATTCCAGAGCCATCGATTTTGTCAACGCGCTTACGGCGAACTTCGAAGCGACGAATCCGCTCTGTCTCATAAGACCGGTCTGTCCGCAAACGGAACTCGTGAAAATTATGCTTCCTTTGTTCTGCCTGATCATCGTCGGAAGCACGAGCTGCGAAAGGTAAAATGTTCCCGATGTGAGGTTCAGATCGATATTTTTGTCGTAAAGCTTCTCGTCGTATTCAGCCAGAGGCTTTCTGTTTCCGAAATTCGCTCCGGCGTTTGCGAAGAGGATATCTATCCTTCCGAAATCGTTGAGGATCCTGTCGACGCCCGCTTTTACCTGCGAGAGGTCTGTCATGTCGATCCTGTCGAAACGGCATTCGGGGACGATCTTTTTGAGCTCTTCTTCTTTTTTCTGTCCTGCTTCGACCTTGGTGCCCCAGAAGATGACGATCGCGCCGCTCTCAGCAAGTCTTGTAGCCGCGGCTCCGCCTATCATGCCGGTACCGCCCGTTACAAGGGCGATCCTGCCTTTTAAGTCTGCCTTCATCGGGTTGTATTCCATATCGTAACCGTATTCGCCGTGATAGATCGAACGGATAGTAGCTGTTTTTCTGTCAACGTTTTTTATCATTTTACTCAAACCTCCGATCAGAAACTTCTTGAATAACCTGCGTTGATTCCGCCGTCTACGGGCAGTACGACTCCGGTGATGTATGACGACGCGTCGCTCGCAAGGAATGTAACGGCGTCTGCGACTTCCTCAGGCGTTCCGGGGCGTCTGATCCCGGCGTGGCTGAATCTCACATCATCGCTCACATCGAGCTTCTTATCGCAGTCAAGAACGCCTATGGCGACCGTATTCGAGCGGATGTTGTCGTATTTTGCTTCTGCGCCCCACATACGCGACATGCCGTGAACGCCTGAAGACACGGCTACGCAGATGCTCCTGTCAGCGACGGGGATTATACCTCTGATCGAAACGACATTGACGATCGTTCCCTGTTTTCTCGAAGCCATATCTGCCGCGACGACCTTTGAACTCCTGAGGAGTCCTTTGAGATATTTATCCGTAAAATAGACGAATGTATCAAGATCTATTTCGTGGAGCGGTTTGCCTTCGACATCTGCGTCTTCCACTTCCGACACTGCGTTGTTGACGAGAATATCGATATTTCCGGCTTCACTTACGATCTTTTCCATCGTAGGAATGATGTCGTCCAGTGCCGCGAGATCGATCTCTCTGCAAAGGCATTTTATTCCGTTTGCCTTCATTGCCAACTCAAATTCTTCGCTCTTATAACCTTTTTCATAACACATCACGATCTTTGCGCCGTTCTTTCCGAGCGATTCAGCCATCGCGATATCAAGAGTCCCGGCAGTTCCGACTATCAGTGCCGTACGCTCTTTCAGATCAACGTTTATCATTTCCAAAATCCTCCGTTCAGAATGAATTCTATATCGTTTATTATATTATACAACGCGGTAAAATACAATAACGCAGCGGCCGAAAACCGCTGCGTTAAATGGTTAATAAATGTGATTCGGAACCGTTATTTTACAGTGACGAGCTCCGCGTGCCAGCCTCTCAGCGGAGGCAGTTTTACGAGATAATCAGTGCCTTTGCGCTCGCAGGGGAGTTCGATATCTTCTTCTCCGGGGCGTGAGAGTATGAATCTTTCTCCTGAAGGATCTCTTACGAGAAGCGTATTCTCCTCCGTGTCGCCGATCGATATGCTCTGAAGAGTCGCTCCGACAAAGCGCCCGGAGTCATCTGTTACGGGCATCACAGCGATCTGCTCGCTCTCGAGAATGTAAGCGGGAAGTCCTCCCGTCAGATAGTCGCAAAGTCTCAGTATAGCGAGTCTCTTCGTATAATTGATCAGTTTGCACCACATATTCGTTCCTATCACGGCCCATTTTCCGCCGAGAGATGTCTCACCGGTGATCGATGTTACGGGGGAGTCTTCCGGATACGGATTGCCGTTTCCGTAATCGAAAGTGACTGCGCGCCTTGAAAGCACGCGGCACGATTTGTTTTTTGCGGTGAACAACTGGAATGAGACAGGCACGAACGCATCGGTCATTCCGATCGTTCCGCAAAGGTCTCCGTTGATCTTATCGTCAGTATAAACTTCATAATACAGCCCGGATGACGGTTTTGCCTCAAAAGGCAGCATATCTCCGTATCCTCTTGCCGCGAGCTTCATTATCGTATTTCCGTCTGTTAAAACATTTGACGAGAGCAGATTTCTGATATCCTCATCGGAAAGCCTGTCTACGACATCGGGATGCAGAATATACGCCTTGAGCCTGTTTTTATTGTATGAAAGGGGCATTCCGGTGACGAAAAGTTCTCGTCCTCTTTCCTTCGGAGAGTTTCCCCACCAAAAAGATTCGCTGTCCGGAACGGCATAATCGGAGAGATTTTTACCCGCGGCGGAAGCTTCGCGCTCGAGGTCTTCTTTCGTTTTGTGAGTCGCGAGATAAACGTCGGGAAAGTAAGCGGGGAACATTCCGGTGAGAGTTCCGCGCTTTCCGAGTTCGCCGATCTTAACCCAGAAAGGCCTGTATTTTTTGAACTCCTCAAACATTCTTTTTCTTACGGGTATCGGCTCGACGCCTTCGCCTACTGCGTGGAAGGAGACTCCGTTGCAGCCGAGAGCCATGTTGAACGTAGCCTCGGAGCACATGCCCTGGATGGATTTTCCCTGAGAGAAGAAACATGTGTTTTCGATCTCCGGTCTTCTCACTGTGACGAAATCAGGCAAAATACTGTTTTGATACGATATAGTTAACACCTTGTCGATCATGCTTCTCGGATCGTGGTCGTTATAAACGAATGCTCCCGAGCGTGACATCACGGGGTTTCCGGTCGCCTCATGCAGTCCGTCGAAAACGTAGCGGAAATCCTCTCCGTTGTAGGCGCCGAGGAAGCAGTTCTCCCATCCTGCTCTGATGTCGGGATTGACCTTTGTCATCTCCTTAGCCATCATATACGCATAGTCTTGCATCGCCTGTCTGTTGAAATCGACGTAGTCTTTGCGCACCTTCGTATCGTAGACGAAACGCCTTCCGATCTCTTCGCGCGTAAAATCGTAACCGAACTTTTTGTTGAATTCTTTTATACAGTTGTCGCAGAAGCAGCCGACGTTTACGATGCTCCTGAATTCGATCCTCAGATCGTCGTCGAGGTACATGCCCCACGGATCTGACTGAGCGAAAAGCTCTGCTACCTTGCGCTGGTATTCGAGGAATTTTTTACCTCTCGGGCAGAAAGCTCCGGGTGCGGCGAGGCCGTTCAGTCCGACCATTTTTTCGAAATCCTTTGTCACGGGAGTGACAGCCATCTCGGGGCTGTGTCCGAAGTTTGAGCCGAATTCCATGACCGGACGGATGCTCGTCTTCTTGATCTCTTTTACAACATCCTTGATGTATTTTGCCCTTTCAGCCTGCTCGGACAGCGGGTAATAGCCGTAGACTCCGAGCCAGATCTCGTCGCAGGCGCCCTTCATCTCGTCGCTTTTCAGCATGTCGAGAATCGTTCTGAAAGTTGTATGCCATGGAGACATTCTGATAACTATCATACCGTTTTACCTCCGAACAAGATTATTTGGCGGTGTTTTTTATCATTCTTCGCCTTTGTAGAGCAGATTTGTTGCGCTTGCCCAGTACTCGGCGGATTTATTTTTACCTTCTTCGATGAACTTGTTGTTGATCTGATTGAGACGTTCCCACTGATACACGTTTTGGTAAGCATTGCCGGTCATTCCGACTTCGATACTGGTCGCATCCGTCTGTAGCGCGAGTCTTCCGAAGCACCACTGTGTTGCGAGCTGAATATCGTTTTTGAGGAGCGTGTCTACAACGTAATTCCAGCATTTCTGCTCTTCTGCTTCTTCGGGGCTTTCCTCGGGTGTGAGGGCGTCCCTTATGTTGTTTGCCGTATAATTTCCCGCGCCGAATTCACCCACGTAGCATGCGAGCTTGAGCTCCTTGCAAGCGTTTAAGAGCATTTCGAATCTGTCAGCGTCTCCGTATTCGTAGACGTGCATACTGGCCGCTCTGAGATATCCGGGGTTGTAATATTTCAGGGAGTCGACCGTCATTTCAAGGTCGTCCGCATATTCCCAGCCGTGGCCGTTTCTGAGAGAATGAGAGTTAGGTCTGGGGCATCCGTCGCCTCCTGATATCATCCTGTAGCTGTCTATTTGGTGTATCGCGTTTCCGATCAGGTCGTAATAGTTGCAGAGCATCTGTGAAGAGTGAAGAGGTCCGTGCTCCGGCCAGAGATCGACGCCGAGGTTGCCTTCGTTTCCGACCTCCCATGCCCAGATCGCGGGGGAGTCTTTGTATCTCGTGACGACTTCCTGCGCGTATTTTATCGCGAGCTTGGTGCCCTCTGCGTTGGGATCTCCGAGTTTCGTAAGGTCCTCTCCGCAGTACTCGTAAAATGCTCCTTTATTCCACATCAGTGACGCTATAATGCCTATCTGATATTTTTCCGCCAGTTTTACGAATCTGTCCATTCTCTCGAAATATCTTTCAGACCTGTCGACATACTGAGGGACTTCATTCGGATAGAAAACTCCCATCATGACCCTGATATAGGGGATCTTGCCTTCATGAAGAACTTCAAAGAACCTTGAAAGTCTGTTTTCCGTGGATCCGCCCAGAGCCGTCATGAAACCTTCGTGCCAGTTCGTCCCGTATCCGTAAAAGATCTGGCCGTTCAGCGTTACCGTTCCGTTCTTTTCTATGTGCAGTCCGTATCCTTCCACCGGATCGTAGACAGGTTCGGCGTTCGGATCGTCTGTGGGGTTCCGGTTCGCTGAGCAAGCTCCGAAAAGCATCAGAGCCGCAAGTACGAGAGCCGCGATTTTTGCAAAGGTGATCGTTTTTTTCATTTTTCTGTTCCTTTCATATCGTTTTCGGTTTAATATAATATATCAAAACGGATGTCCGTTTTTTTCAGATCCTGGCATACATCGTGTTCCAGTGGAAAAGCGTTTCCGCGTCAGATTCCGCGAGCTGTTCCTTTTTTACCCTGTACGCCCAGTTGCCCTCGCCGATGCCCGGTCTGTTCATCCTCGTATCCGCTCCGTAACGTAAAATGTCCTGCACGGGGAATATGACCGTATCTGCGTGGCTTGCAAGCATCTCTTTTATTATACCTGAGCACGCCTGCCTGAGGCTGCCGCCTTGGATAGAACAGTAGTCGAATATCTTTTTTCTTGTATCGCTGTCAGCTTCGCAGATGAATCCGTAGAGCGTATTGTTGTCGTGCGTTCCCGTGTACGCCGCGCAGTTTGCAGGATAATTGTGCGGAAGGTGAGGGGAGTCCCTATCGCCGTTAAAAGCGAACTGGAAGACCTTCATCCCGGGGAAACCGCTGTATTTTACAAGTTCAACGACGTCCTGCGTGATATCTCCGAGATCTTCGGCGATTATGAACGAGTCTCCCTTGATCGAATTCATCATGTCGATAAAATCTTTTCCGGGTCCCTTTTCCCAGTGGCCGCTTTTTGCCGAGATCGCTCCGGATGGGATGCACCAGTACGATTCGAAAGCTCTGAAATGGTCGATCCGAACACCGTCGAAAAGCTCGAACATCGCAAGAAGCCTCCTCTTCCACCAACAGAATCCGTCCTTTTTCATCTCGCTCCAGTCGTACAGCGGATTGTTCCACATCTGGCCGTCCTCGGCGAAATAGTCCGGCGGCACTCCGGCGACTCCGGTGGGTCTTCCGTCCTGACTGAGCAGGAACATTTTACGGTTTGCCCAGACGTCGCAACTGTCAAAGTCCACATAAAAGGGGATATCCCCGATGATCTTCACGCCTTTTTCTCCGGCATATTTTCTTACCTCGCTCCATTGAGTAAAAAACTCATACTGAACGAATCTCCAAAAATCGAATTCCTGACCGTCGTATTTGTCTTCTGTCCATTCGCTCCAGGGTCTTCCGCCGTTTGCCTGCTTCAATGCGAGAAATTCGCAGGCGTCTCGCAGGTCCCTGTGAGCGGACATGAATTCGTCTATTTTTAAAACGGTCTTCGGGTTTTCAAAGGCGCGCTTTGCCGCAGTTCGAAGAAGGGGAAGTCTCTCTTTCCTGAGCCTTGGAAATTCGCAAAGCCACGGCGTCTGCTGTCTTGCTCCGGCAAGCTCTTCCTCCGTCAAAAGTCCCTCTTTACAGAGCGTCGGAAGATCTACAAAATACGGATTTCCCGCAAAAGCGGAGAATGATTTGTACGGGGAGTCGCACTCGTCAGCCATGCAGAAGGGGAGCACCTGCCAATAAGTAAAGCCTCTTTCCGCAAGAAAATCGACGAATTCAAGTGCTTCCTCACCGAAGGAGCCTATCGAATAGTCGCCATAGAGAGAAGAAATATGCATAAGCACGCCGCTTGCTCTTTTTCTTTTTTCCGCGTTTTGAAGGTCCATTACTGCCTCTTTTTCTGTTTTTTTGATATTTGCCGCAAAAGTTTTTCAAGGCGTTTTACGCCGCATTTTTCACACGAAAATTATATACTATCGGCCTGTAAAAGGCAAACAAAAACTCCGCGGGCATTCTTTCTTTTTGCCCGCGGAGCAGATGTCTTTTTTGAAATCACGCGGCGGATGCCGCAGTATAGTTTATCTCTGTTTGTAAAGGTCGTAATGAGGATCGTATTCCTTCTCTTCGGGGAGGAATTTGTGCTTCGTATTGATGACTTCGCCGTTGTTCCACTTGCGGTCGCCCACATCATCCGATGTGCCCATTACAGTTACGTTTACCTGACGGTGACGCGCTCTGACCTGATCCCAGTCGATGAAATATACATGCGCGAATTCTCCTCCGTCGAGGACTCCGTCTTTGATCGTCATGGTTTCGCTTCTTCCGAAGAAACATGATCTCAGATGTCCGTCAGTGTTCATGCTCGTATAGTCTCCGGGCTCGTCGACATATCTTCCGTACTGTGCGTGGATAGGTCCCGGGTGGCGGTACTGATGCTCTTCCTTGAAATCGGGCACAAGTTTTCTCATTATATCGAGCAGATCATGCTGTAAAAATTCCAGATCGAAAGAGTCCACGTCATGAGAGCATTCCTGGACCATAACGCTGCAGGTCGTATGGTGGGAAGCTATGCAGACTGTTCCGTTCTTTACTCCCGATGCCTCAACGATCTCGTTGATCTCTTTTGTTATGTCGTGAAATGTGGGGATCCATCCGCGCGACTGAAGTTCGATCTCTTTTTGAAATACTTTGAATTCCATTTCCTTATACCTCCGTATATTCTGCAACGGGGCTATGGTATCACGAAAACTGTTTTATGTCAATATCGGAGCTTGACTACTTCGAAGATTCAGCTTACAATAAGCACTGAAATTTTGACCCGAGAGGTGACACAAATGGATCCGAAAGAGATCGAAAGCATGAGAAAATTATCTTTGAAAGAGGCGCCCTTTGAAGTGACCGGCCTGCCGTGGCTTTACAAATACGGAAAATATGACAGAGTTCCCGAAGAGGTGTTGCCTAAAGGGATGCCGGATATTTTTTACGAGGTCGCGAGGGACACGACGGGAGGAATCGCGAGGATCAGAACGAATTCGCAAAAGGTTTATTTCAAAGCGAATGTAAAAATGACCAAGCCTTATCTTTATCACATGTCTCAGGTAGGCCATTCCGGCTTTGATTTTCACGTAAAATACGACAACGAAGAGCTCAGATTCATCCATCCGACGACTACGCTCGTTCACGACGTTACATCCTGCGAAACCGAAATTGCGGTGAGATCCAACAGCCTCTATGACGGCTCCGGCTCAGGCGCTGCGAGAGAAGGACTCTATTACGATCTATATATAGTCCTGCCGATATACAACTGTGTTGATGAAGCTTTCGTGTATTTTGACGCTGACGCCGATATTTTACCTCCGACGCCTTTGAAATATTCGAAACCTGTCGTTTTCTACGGATCTTCCATTACGCAGGGAGCGTGCGCTTCAAGGGCTTCGACTTGCTACACGAACAGGATCGCGCTCGAACTCGGGACGCCGATAATCAATTTCGGCTTTTCCGGCAACGCGAGGGGAGAGCAGTGGATGGCGGACATTATAGCGGACCGGGATATGAGCGTTTTCGTCCTCGATTACGACCACAACGCCGACACTGTCGAGATGCTTAAAAATACGCACGAGGCATTTTATAAAACCGTAAGAAAGAAGCATCCGGATACGCCTGTGATATTCGTGACAAAGCCCGATTACAGATTCACTCTCGACGATAACGACGCAAGAAGAGAGGTCATCAGGAGTACGTATGAGCGTGCGAAGGCAGCGGGAGAAAACGTCTATTTCGTAGACGGAAAGGACTTCTTCGGAGCAGACAGATACTACTGCCTCGTAGACAACTGCCACCCGAACGACCTGGGCTTCGACAAGATGACTAAGGCTATAAAGCCGCTTGTCGCAAAGCTCCTCGGTTAAAACAGAAGAGGACGATCGATAAAAAAACCGGC
>DBVT01000066.1:10464-19935 GCA_002308775.1 Mageeibacillus sp. UBA1257 | reverse complement strand
ATAAATACCTCCTATAACTATATAATTCGAAAAGACTGATTCTTTTCCTGTTAAAGATTATTTTAACATAGATTGTCGTCGTTGTAAAGCATTTTTAACACTTTTTTTACTTTGAAGGGGGAAATAAATAATTCCTGTTTGAGCAGGACGAAAAGAAAAAAGACCCGCAGTTTCAGATACGGGTCTTTGTCAGCAACTGTAGCGGATAGGCGGTACGGTCAATATCACATATTTTTCAGATATCCCGCTTTCTTTTCGGCGTAATAATCGTACATCGAAGCGTCGGGGAGAGGCAGTTTTTCGCTGCCGCCGATGATCCCGGAACACTCCTTGTAACTTTTGAACAGTCCGCATCCGACTGCTGCGAGAACGGCTCCGCCGATGGGACAAACGTCCGCGTCTGAAGTTCTGTAAATGTCGCACCCCGTAGCATAGCCCGCGATCTCTGACCAAATCCTGCTCTTCGCGGCGCCTCCGGACATCATCAAACTCTTGATATTAATACCGCACGACTTGAAAATATCGAGCACCATAGATGTTTCAAACGCTACTCCCTCCATGATCGCGCGCGCAAGGTCGAATTTATCGTGGCTGATCTCAAGACCTTTTACCATACCGCCGGAAGGCTTTATTTTGTGTGCGATACTTGAACCAGTCAAATAAGGGTAAAAATACAAATTCTTCGAGCTTTCTGCCCTCTTCTCCGCTTCGGCGTCTATGACTTTGAAATCCTCGTTCACCATCTGTTTGAACCATTTAAGAGTCGAACCGCCGGCGACAAGTGATGCGAGCGCTCCGTAGGCGTTTTCGGAAGGATGGCGGCTCACGCAAAGAGATGTTCCCGCGTCTGTCATCGGTTTTTCCGTGATGCCGAGCACTACCCAGGTCGTTCCCGTAGATAAAAGCATCTCTCCGGGCGATACGGCTCCCGTTCCCAAAGACGCGCAGTACTGGTCATGCGCTCCGTTGTAAACCATAGTATTCTCAGACAATCCCAGCAGTTTTGCTGCATCTTTTGTCAATTTTCCGACGGGTTTTCCGGAAAATCTGATCTCGGGAAGCCTTTTTTCATCTATTCCGATCGCGTCCAGTATTTTCGCGTCCCATTTGTTTGACTGCATATCGAAAAGCTGCCTTATGCCTGCGTTTGTCGGATCTGTCACGTTCTCGCCCGTCAGCTTGTAATTCACGAATTCGACTGTCGAGACGAACGAGCGTGCTTTATTAAACACTTCAGGGCATTTGTTTTTGAGCCAGAGGATCTTTGACGCGTCTCCCGCGGGAGTGAGCTTCCATCCGGATTTTTCGTAGACATATTCTGTCCCGACTTCTTTTTTAAGATAGCTGCATTCTTCGGACGCCCTCTGATCCATCCATGTTATGACTTCACATAACGGCTCGAAATTGCCGTCGACCGCGAGCATACTCGCGCCTTGAGTCGAAAGACCTATCGCCTTTATTTCCTCTTTGTCCTTTATGTCAGCGGTCGCTTCCCTTATGGTCTCTGCGACGGCTTTCCACCAGTCATCCGCGTTTTGCGAAACTATTCCTCCGGGAGCGGTTTTCAGTTCGTATTCCCTGTAGGCTTTGCCTTTTTTGAGGCCTTTTTCATCGATGACTATCGTTTTCGTGCCTGTCGTTCCGACGTCCGTTCCTATTATATACATTGCGAATCCTCCTCGTTTTTACACTTGAAAATGTACGTTTTAAGCGTAAAAATCCAAAAAATAACGGGAACAATCGCCTTTTTTGCAGACAGACCATTCCCGTTTTTTCACGTTTTTTGTTATTTGATCACTATCGGATTGAGCCCGAGAAGCTCTGCGAAATATATCATTTCCTCTTCAGTTGCGCCGTAAATTATCGAACTGTGGTGTGTGGCTCCCGCGCGGCTGAGCGACTCGAGGAATTCCGCAGTAGAAACATTGGGCTTGAACCAGCCTCTTACTTTTCCCTGATAGACTTCTCCGGGCGCATCGAGCATCTCGATCGGAGCGATGACCAGATTGTATTTTTCCGCGTCTCTGCAAACGTTTACATAAACAGCTTTGCCGGGCTTGTAGCATCCGTATCCTACGACGGGATCCTTCGCGTTTCTTCCGTATATGAATCTAAGCTGTTTCATTTCGGGCTTTTTAGCGACGAGATCGTTGTTGAACTCGCCCATGTGGCTGATAAAGAGCCTTCCGCCTCTCCAGTCGGGACAGAAGATCTCGGCGAACGTAGCATCCTTGTAACCTCTGATGAAAGCTCCGGTGATCGCGGCTGTTAAGACGTCTCCCTCTCCGGCATATCCTATACCGTTTGCCATTTCCTTGCACGCTTCCATAAAAGGCATCGTGGGTATTCCGTCAGAAGGCGAAACCGCGAGAAAATTGACCGTAAACGCGTCAAGTTTCTCTTTTTTGATCCATTTTCTGACGGCGAGGCATGTCCTTGTGGACATTTTATGAACTTCAGGATCGATTTTATTTATAGGAGTGTAAAATTTATTGTCCTTCGCGATCTCTTTTTCGACATCTTTCTCATCGATCGACTCATAGATCTTCGCAAGTTCAGGGCCATTTGAATATACGACTTCAACTCCGAATCTGTTCTTCATCTCTTCGTCAGAAACGAGGAAATCTCCCATTCCTTCGAAGCTTCCGCCTACTGTTCCGACCTTCGTTCCGTTAAGCGAAGTCGCGGCTTTTGCCGCCTTTATATATCCCGCGACTCTTTCGAAGACATCTGATTCTTTGTAGTGTCCCGCTGCGATCGCGTACGGTTTTCCGTTTCTCTTCAGGAGGTTGCACATATCCATAACGCCGTGGATACCGTGGCAATAGCTTACGTCATCGGGATCCTGATCAAATCCGAACGTAGGAGTATCTGTCGTATCCATAACTATTATCGGGAGCTTTGTCTTCGCGAGCGCGTCGGACGACATAAGAGAAGGAGAATAAGCCATGTGGAGCGTCACTATAACGTCTGATTTTTCGTCCTCGAACTTCTTAACAGCAGCTTCGAACTCGGGCACCAGTCTGCAGAAAGGCACTCTCATTACGTCAAAACCTCTGCTTTCGAACTCTTTCGCGACCTCTTCGTAAAACGCTTCCAGCCTTTTTCTGAGTGAAGGAGCACTCTGGTCATAAAGCTCTATATAGAGCGGCAGCAAACCTATCTTTGTCTTTTTCATATTACCCTCCAAGTTATTTTGTTACAACGGAATTATATATTTGACGGAATCATAAGTCAATAGAACGGCTATTAAAAAAGCCTCTTTTTCGAGGCATGTAAAATGATGATCGAAAGGCTCAGATCAAGCCGCAGCTTGTTCTCAACAGGCGCAAAACAGCCGCCGGGAAGGAGGCATTACTTACCGGCAGCTGTTTTTACAAGAAATTATTTATTTGCAAGGAACCGTATATCAGTTGAACGAATAAGCGTCTTCGGTCAGCTGAACCTGATCTTTGTCGTCCAGTTTGTAAACTTTCGCATTGTAAGGAGTAGCAATGTAAACTTCTCTTGAAACTTTTTCAAGCTTGCAATCGAGAGCGACGCAGCATCCGCATACGAAGTCGTAGATCCTGCACTTGTCGTCATTGCTCTTAACATCCTCGAAATTGATCGTGACCATTCTCTGAGCTCTGAGGTTGGAGCAGATCTCTTTGCAGCTCTCGATATCGAACTCTGTAGGTCTTGCAACACAAAGGTTGATTTTCATTGAATCGCTGATATTAGCCATACGTATTTCTCCTTTTTCAGAATTGTCTTTGGACTCTCTCACGGGAGCGGGTCTCTTCTCTTCCTTCTTATTTTCTACTGTCTCTACTTTGATCTCTTCGCGTTTTTCTTCGCGCTTTTCGTCTTTTTTGTCCTTCATAAGAGTTGCAAGGGAAACTCTCCTCATACTTCTCTCAATGGATTCTTTTTTCTCTTCAGCCTTGATCTCTTCAGCTTTCTTGTCCTCGTCCGTATTTTTACGCATAAAAAGATTTCCGCTTCTGTCGGAAGAAATATCAAAATCTTCCTCTATTATCGGAGCGGAATTACGTGAATAATTTTTAGTTTCGCGGTTGGTGAATCCTTTTTCCTGGACCGGACCCGACTCGATATTTCTCTCGACGACCTGATCTTCCTCGTCGACGATCCCATTGTCCAGCCCTACCATCTCTGAAAGACGGTTAAACAGCGCAGCAATCTTTCCTGCCATAGTTCCTTGTACCTCTTTTCTTTTGCAAATTAATAACCTTATCCTCTGTAACGTTTTTCTTTTTTAATCAGGTGAAAAGCCTGCGACCTACTCTGATATGTGTGGCGCCTTCTTGAATAGCATACTCAAAATCGCGACTCATTCCCATAGACAGAATAGATATGTCAATATTATGCACCATTATTTTTTGTTTGTCAACATATATTTTAAAAATTTTTTCGAATCCTTTGCGAATTTCCGCTTCTTCCGCGTCCAGAGGAGCCATCGTCATGAATCCTCTTATCCTCAGATGGTCAAATTCTGACATTTTCCCGAGAAAATCGTCTATCTCCTCTTCCATGATCCCGCCCTTGCTCTCCTCGCGGAAAATATTAACTTCGCAAAGGCAGTCCTGCACGAGACCCATTTTGGCTGCTGTTTTTTCTATTTCCGTTGCGAGATGCACGCTGTCGAGCGACTGTATGAGCGATACCCTTCCGCAAACGTCTTTGACTTTATTTGTCTGGAGGTGTCCGATCAGGTGCCATGTCGCGCCGTCGATCTCCTTTTGCTTTTCTCTCAGCATCTGAACTCTGTTCTCGGCAAGCTGCGAAACGCCGCAGGACATAAGCTCACGGGCGCCCTGAATATCCGTGGATTTCGTCACGGCGACCAAGGTTATGTCTTCCGGTCTTCTGCCTGATTTTATCGCGTTTTCAGCTATACGTTCCCGAACGTATTTTACGTTGTCGGAAATGCTCATCAGATCACATTCTCTCCACTGTCTCGATGCCCAGGAGGCCGAGAGCTTTCTTAATGCATATGCAGACTGATTCCGTGAGCGCAAGTCTCGCGTCACGAAGTCCCTCTTCCGATTTCATTATATTGCAGTTGTTATAGAATTTGTTGAATTCCTGCGCGACGTCAGTTATATATCTCGTAATCTGGCAAGGCTCGTTTTTATCGGCCGCTGACTGTATCGCTTTGCCAAAACCGGCGAGCATTTTAACTATCTTGTATTCGCTGTCGCCGGTGAGGAGCGAAAGATCCGCATTTTCGTAGTTTACGCCTTCAGCCCGCGCTTTTCTCAAAATGCTCCTGCCTCTCGCGTATGTATACTGCACATAAGGTCCCGATTCGCCTTCAAAATCGAGTATATCGTCCCAGGTAAAAATGATATCCTTTTCCCTGCCGTTTTTGAGGAAAGTGTACAAAATCGCTCCGATACCGATCTTTTCCGACACCTCATCGATGTTTTCGATATCAGAATTGCTCTTCTCGATGATCTCCTTCGTCTTGGCTATCGATTCATTGAGAACATCCTCCAGAAGCACAACGTCTCCATGCCTTGTCGAGAGCACTCTGTCCGGAAATCTCACGTAACCGAATCCCACGTGCACGCACGAATCCGCCCAATCGAATCCCATCTTCTCTATTATCGAAAATACCTGCTTAAAATGCAGCGCCTGCGGAATTCCGACGACATATATATTTTTATAGAAATCATACGTCCTCTTCCTGTAGATCGCAGCAGCCACATCCCTGGTCGCATATATGGTCGAACCGTCGGATTTTAATATGATGCACGGAGGAAGCTTTTTGTCATCGTCGAATCTGACGATCTGCGCGCCTTCAGACTCTTCGAGCAGGCCCTTGTCCTGAAGTATCTGAACGACTTCCGGCATTTTATCAGAGTAAAAACTCTCGCCGGCGTACGAATCGAATTCGATACCGAGTTTTTTATACATGCGGCTGAATTCCTTCATGCTGGCGTCCTTGAAGAACTGCCAAAGCTCTGTGACTTCCTCGTCCCCTTCTTCCAGAAGTTTGAAATAATGCCTCGCTTCGTCTTCCAGCGAAGGATCTTTTTCAGCTTCCTCGTGGAATCTTACATAGATCTTGAGGAGTTCGTTTATCGGATCGGCGAGTATAATGTCGCGGTCGCCCCAGCGTTTGTAAGCGGAGATCAGTTTTCCGAATTGAGTTCCCCAGTCGCCCAGGTGGTTGATCCTTACAACGTTGTAACCGAGCGTGTCGTAGATCTTCGAGAGCGAATTGCCTATTGCGGTCGAGCACAAATGTCCGATATGAAACGGTTTCGCGATATTCGGAGAAGAAAATTCAACGATAACTGTCTTTTTTCCGCCGATATCCGTATTTCCGTACTCTTCCCTCTTTTCGAGGATCTCTGAGACGACCTTTGAAGACGCCTTTGCCCTGTTCATGTAAAAATTCAAATAACCTTTTACAGATTCTACCCTGCCGATACTGCTGTCAGGTCCAAGCTCTTTTCTGAGACTTTCGGCGAGCTCATCAGATATCAAAGCAGGCGATCTCCTCATCGTTTTCGCAAAGGAAAAGCACGGAAGAGCAAAATCTCCCATTTTTTCTTCCGGCGGGATCGCGATCAGCTGAGCTATCTTCTCCGCTTCGATTCCCGTCTTTTCAGCTATCAAATTTGCGATATACAGTTCGTCTTTCATCTGTCCTTCTCCGCTTTAGCGCATTCCCTGCGCATTTATGTTATTTGTAAAATCACAATCAGGCATCCGTCGTTCAGACTATTATATTTACCAGCCTTCCGGGCACGACTATGATCTTTTTGATCTCTCGTCCCGCAAGGATGCCCCTTACCGTGTCGTTTGATGAGACGTATTCTTCGAGTTCCTCTTTCGTCATGTCAGCAGATACATCGAGTTTGCATTTTATTTTACCGAGGACCTGGACCGCGATCTCTACCAAACGCTCAGATATGGCTTTTTCGTCAAATTCCGGCCATTTTGTCTTATATAAGGGCTTTCCGGCGCCGTTTATCCTCTCGTTGATCTCTTCGGTGATGTGAGGAGCAACAGGATTCAAAAGCGTTATGAGCGTCGTATAGTCGCCTTTCGAGAGAGATCCGTTCGCGTAAACGTCATTCGTAAAAGCCATCATCGCCGCTATTGCCGTGTTGAATTTCATCGATTCGTAATCTTCCGAGACCTTCTTGATCGTCGCGTGGAGCTTTGATCTGAGTTCTTTTGACTGACCTTTTTCGTCCGTTACGATCTCCTGCATTCTCCATATTCTTTCGAGGAATCTGTAGCAGCCCTTTACATCCTTTGTCGCCCACGGGATCGCCTGGTCGAAAGCGCCCATAAACATCTCGTACAGTCTGAATGAATCAGCCCCGATCTCAGCCACAACGTCATCGGGATTGATGACATTGCCCCTGGATTTTGACATTTTCTCGCCGTTTTCTCCGAGGATCATTCCGTGCGACGTTCTCTTAAAATACGGTTCCGGACACGGTACCTCTCCGATATCGTAGAGGAATTTGTGCCAGAATCTGGAATAAAGCAGGTGAAGCGTCGTATGCTCCATACCGCCGTTGTACCAGTCTACAGGCAGCCAGTAATTCGCGGCCTCCTTGGAAATGAATTCATTGTCATTATGCGGATCGCAGTATCTGATATAGTACCACGAGGATCCCGCCCACTGGGGCATGGTATCAGTCTCTCTCTGTGCTTTTCCGCCGCACTTCGGGCACGTCGTGTTGACCCACTGGGGGACGTTTACAAGAGGTGATTCTCCGCTGTCTGTCTGAACGTAATTGTCTATTTCAGGCAGTTTTACGGGGAGCTGATCGTACGGAACGGGTACCCAGCCGCATTTCGGACATTTTACAAGCGGTATAGGCTCGCCCCAGTATCTCTGTCTTGAGAAGACCCAGTCTCTCAATTTGTAATTGACTTTGCTGTGGCCTTTTCCCTGTTCCTCGAGCCAGTCGATTATCGTTTTCTTCGCCTGAGCCACGCTGAGTCCGTTTAAAAAGTCTGAATTGATCATCGTTCCCGTCTGGATATCTGTAAAAGCGGCTTCTTCGATATTTCCGCCTGCCACGACTTCAACCATCGGTATCCCGAATTTCTTCGCGAATTCATAGTCTCTGTCATCATGCGCAGGAACAGCCATGATCGCGCCTGTTCCGTATGTCATCAATACATAATCGGAGATCCATACGGGTATCTTCTTGCCGTTTACAGGGTTTATCGCTTTGAATCCGTCTATACATACGCCCGTCTTTTCTTTAGCGAGTTCTGTTCTTTCGAGGTCTGATTTTCTCCTTGCGGCTTCCTGATACGCTCTTACTTCGTCGATATTTTTGATCTTCGATGAATATTTATCTATCAGCGGGTGTTCAGGCGAAAGGACCATATACGTCGCTCCGAAGAGCGTATCCGGTCTTGTCGTATAAACTGTCACTTTGTCGTCAACGCCGGACAGTTCGAAATCGACTTCCGCTCCCTGGCTTCTTCCGATCCAGTTTCTCTGCTGGATCTTTACCTTCTCGAGAAAATTGACGTCGTCGAGTCCGTCGATGAGCTTCTGAGCGTAATCGGTGATCTTCAGCATCCATTGGCTTTTTACCTTTCTTACGACTTCGCCGCCGCATCTTTCGCATCTGCCCTCTACGACTTCCTCATTTGCGAGGCCGACTTTGCACGATGTACACCAGTTGATCGGCATCTCTGCCTTGTAAGCGAGACCGTGCTCGAAAAGCTTCAGGAAAATATACTGAGTCCATTTATAATATGCGGGATCCGTCGTGTTGATCTCTCTGTCCCAGTCAAACGAGAAACCCAGCCTCTTGAGCTGCGTTCTGAATCTGTCTATATTGTTTTTTGTGACTATCGCAGGATGAATTTTGTTTTTGATCGCGAAATTCTCAGTCGGAAGTCCGAAAGCGTCCCATCCTATCGGGAAGAGTACGTTGTAGCCTTCCATTCTGCGCTTCCTCGCGATAATATCCATGGCCGTATTGGACCTCGGATGACCCACGTGCAGTCCGTTGCCCGACGGATACGGGAACTCTATAAGCGCGTAAAATTTCGGCTTGTCGCTCACCTGCTCAGCAGCGAAAGCCTTATCATCCTCCCATATTTTCTGCCATTTCTTCTCTATGGCGTCAAAATCGTATCTTTCAACTCTGTCATTCGGCATGTCAGTTCTTCTCCCTTCAAGAAAGAATGATTAAACCAATTGCGTATTATATCACATCGGAAGGTAAAATGAAATAACGAAAAAGGCAACCCCGAAAGGTTGCCTTCTTACGATCATTTGATTGTCAGTTCAAATCATTTAGCTGTCGATCTCTTTTTTGAGAAAACAACCGCTGCTGCCATTGCGACTGCGATGACTGCGATAGCGATCATCGTAGCGTCGCCTGTAGAAGCATTGTCGGTAATGTCGACAACTGCGATCTCATCGAACCATGCGCCGCCCGTTGCGCCCCAGTTTCTTGCCTGGAATGCGAT
>DBVT01000066.1:0-10318 GCA_002308775.1 Mageeibacillus sp. UBA1257 | reverse complement strand
GTCGTCTTTATCCATGCAGACACTTTGTATGTCCTTCCGGCTTCAAGAAGAGTCGTATCAAGGATGCAGAAGCAGTCATGTCCCCCTGTAGGCAGCTCGATATAGATAGAACCTGTTCCGTCATTTGTGTGTGATACGTCATAGTCGATCTTCTCTATTACGTCTGCGGCGTCACCCCAGAAATGTCCGAAAGGAGCAGCTCCTGCGACTGCCAGAGCGGAAACATCGTCTTCGAGCAGGTTGCCTTCAACAACAGGCATAGTCTCTGTGGGAGTAGCCTTAACTTTTTCGGCAACTTTAACTTCATCGAAATAAACTGTTCCGGAAACGCCCCATACAAACAGTGAAACGTATGTTATCGTCGTTCCTTCGGGATTGGCGAATTCAGTTTCTCCGCCTTCGGGAACCGTAAACAGGTCGTCAGCTGTGGGAACGAATTCGAAAGAGATATACTGCCAGTCAGTATTCGCTACATCGATCCTTGCTCCGGTGGAGAAATCACCTACAGGGTGTCCGACCCATTCGTGTTTCGGCGGGTTGATGCATATTCCTGCGCTCGGGCTTGCAACGTCAACGTTTTTTGCCCAGCACGAAATAGTATAGAGCTTGCCCGCTTCAAGAGCAACAACTGCCGTGAAGTGTCCGGTATTTCCCGAAGCGCCGTTTTCAACTTTAAGACTTCCGGAACCGTCAGCTGTGTGGCTCTCAGCATCAAAATAGCCGTTAGAGCCTTCCGTGTTGTTCCATCCGTAGACGTTGAATGCCGCAAGAGCCTCCTCATCCTCGAAGGTTTCTTCGAGAATGACATTTTCAGCGGCGAACGACGGGATCGATACCATCGTAAGAGCAATCGCGAGAACGATTACCATTGCCAATAATTTTTTCATATTTTACCTCCTGATTGAAAAGACCGGATTCCCACCAGCCTCTTCTTTTTTTATTTCGATTTTATTATATTATCATATTTTGCGCTTTGTCAATATATTTTTTTGTTTTTCCGAATAAAACAGACGTTAATTGAATGAATAATAAAAGAAGCAGCCCGAAAACCGCTTCTTCAACGTTCGTGTTTTCAGTTAAGGCGAAAGGAGCCGAAGCGACAAGTCCGCACTTATTCGCAGTCCCTTCCGAATCCGGCGCCGTCCAGCAGATTTTCGCAAAGCGGCAACATAACGGCTTCCCTTTCAGGCTCGATATGATCGTATCCGAGAAGATGCAAAAGTCCGTGGCATACCAGAAAAGCAGTCTCCCTCTTTTCAGAATGACCGTAATCTGCAGCCTGTTCTTTGATCTTATCTATTGAGACCACTATGTCTCCCAGCGTCACACAGCCTGTCACGGGGTCTCTGTCGTATTCCTCTATTTTACCTTTGCCGTCAAAAAGATCGAGAAGCGGAAACGACAAAACATCGGTCGGGCTGTCGATATTTCTCTCCCTTTTATTTATCGCTCTGATGCCCTCGTTGTCCGTAAAAGTCACATTGATCTCTGTCTTCATGTGCCTGCTGTTTATCAGGACTCGAGACATGAGAGATTCGAGAGCTTTTTTCGCAAGATCTGCGTATTTTTCGCACTCTTCCTCCCTTTCGGAAAGATTTTCGTCAAAGGATATCAGTATTTCGTTCTTTATTTTTCCTGCCATTTTTCTCTCTTCCTTTCCTCTCTGCGCTCTTCTCTTTTCTCCTCATATTTCTCATAAGCTTTGATGATCTTTTGTACGAGTTCGTGGCGAACGACGTCCCTTTCGGTGAGATAAACGAACGATATTCCCTCAATATTTTTGAGAATGTACTGGATCTGCCTGAGCCCGGACTTTTTGTCCGGAGGCAGGTCTATCTGCGTGATATCGCCCGTTATAACGGCCTTCGAGCCGTTTCCGAGCCTTGTGAGGAACATTTTAAGCTGCTCGTGAGTCGTATTTTGCGCCTCGTCAAGAATGATGAAAGCATCGTCCAGGGTCCTTCCTCTCATATATGCAAGAGGCGCGATCTCTATCGCTCCCTTTTCGAAATTTCTCATATAAACGTCCGCTCCCATAATATCGTACAGAGCGTCATACAAAGGTCTCAAATAAGGGTCAACTTTGTTCTGCAGGTCTCCGGGTAAAAAGCCCAGTTTCTCACCCGCTTCGACAGCGGGCCTTGTGAGGATTATCCTCGATACTTCGTTGTTTCTGAAAGCATTGACTGCCATCGCGACCGCAAGATACGTTTTACCCGTTCCTGCGGGGCCGATCGCGAATACGACCGAATCTTTCTTGATCGCGTTCACATATTCCCTCTGGCCGTTCGTTTTCGCCTTCAGAGGTCTTCCGTGCGCAGTGGTGCATATGACGTCAGCGGAATATGTCTTCACGGCGTTTTCTCCGCCTTCGCTGACAAGGTCGCAGAAATAAGCCGTCATCTGCCTTGTCACTCTGTCTCCGCTCTCTGCGATCTCCCTCAGCCTGTCGAGCACATTTTGCGCCTTCGCAACTGCTTCGCTGTCATCCCGAAGACCTTCTTCCGCTTCTCTGCCTTCGTTTTTCGATACGGCGACAGGTCCTCCGTCACGCAGAACGATCCTCACATCGAACGCGTCCTCTATTATTCCTGCGTTTTCGTCGCCGTTTCCGAAGATGTTTTTTACTATTTCGGTCTCGCTTAAATTATCAGCCATATTTCATGCACCTTTTCCGCATTTTGTCTGTAAAAGTATATCATACGCAGTCCCGATATTCAATTTTGTGATATAATTACTGCCTGAACTTTTTACCTGAAGGAGGAACGGTTATGGATAAAAAGCAGGGATCTATATCGATAAATACAGAAAACATATTCCCGATCATCAAAAAATGGCTGTACTCTGAAAAAGACATTTTCATCAGAGAGATCGTCTCGAACGCGAGCGACGCCATAAACAAACTGAAAAAACTGGAGAGCGTGGGAGAAGCGGAAGTGCCCGACTGCGAATGGAGGATCGACGTTGTTCTCGATGAGGAGAACAGGACGATAAGCGTCACGGATAACGGCATCGGAATGACCGCGGACGAGGTTGAAAAATACATCAACCAGATCGCCTTTTCCGGCGCAAAAGATTTCATTGAAAAGTACAACGGTAAAACGGACGATGCGCAGATCATCGGGCATTTCGGCCTCGGATTTTACTCTGCTTTCATGGTCTCGGACAAAGTGGAGATAGATTCGCTCTCGTATGTCGCGGGCTCTGAGGCTGTGCACTGGGAAAGCGAAAGCGGAATGGACTTTTCGATCGCTCCATCGGAAAAAACGGGGCGCGGCACTACGGTAACTCTTCACATCGCAGAGGACAGTTCCGAATATCTCGACAGATTCAAACTCGAAGACACCCTCCGCAAATACTTCTCTTTCCTGAACGTAAAATTGTATTTCAGCTACCCCGAAGAGAAGAAGGAAGATAAAGAAGACTCTTCTTCAGAAAATAACGAAGAGGCCGGATCTGCGGAAAATCAGGAGATAATCGATGAAAAACCTGAAGAAACAGGCTTAAAATCTGTCGTTATCAACGAAAAAGAGCCCCTGTGGCTCAAAAATCCTTCAGACTGCACGGAAGATGAATACAAGGAATTTTACCATAAGGTCTTTCGCGACTACAACGATCCGCTGTTCTGGATCCATCTGAATGTGGACTATCCTTTCAATCTTAAAGGCATACTCTATTTTCCGAAGATCGAGAAAGAAAATTTCATAGAAGGCCAGATCAAGATCTACTACAACCAGGTATTCGTCGCCGACAATATCAAAGAGATCCTTCCCGACTTTCTCATGCTCTTAAAAGGCACCATCGACTGCCCCGACCTTCCGCTGAATGTTTCGAGAAGCTTCCTGCAGAACGACGGTTACGTCAACAAGATCTCTGCTCACATTACAAAGAAGGTCGCTGACAAGCTGAACGGCATGTTTAAGACAGACCGCGAAAACTACAACAAATACTGGGACGACATCAGCCCGTTTATCAAATTCGGATGCATTCGCGATGAGAAATTCTATGAAAAAATCAAGGATTCGCTCATCTACAAGCTCACGAACGACGAGTACGTTTCCGCCGAGGAGTACGGTAAAAAATATTCTCCCGAAGGCGCTGACAAAACAGTCATTTATTACACCGACAACCCGGTCTGGCAGTCTCAGTACATCTCTATGCTGAAGGAAGCGGGCATTGACGCCGCTGTTATGGATTTTAATATGATCGATGTGAATTTCATGTCCTTCATCGAATACAAATCAGAAGGCAAGATCAAGTTCGACCGCGTCGACGCCAACATTTCCGACAAGGTAAAGGGTGAAACCTCAAATGACATCTCCGAATCGATCAAAAATGTCCTCGAAGGCGCTTTCAGAAAGGTCGCAAACAACGACAAACTGACTGTAACGTCAGAGCCTATAAAATCTGAGATGCCGGCATTCATCCTCCTTTCAGAGCAGGGACGCCGCATGCAGGAATTCGCTAAAATGTACGGCGATAAATTCGCGGGAATGGGTCTCGGAGGAGACGATGTTAAACTCGTTTTGAACAGCACTAACCCCGCTGTTTTGAAGCTCTCTTCTCTGCCGGCGGACGATACCGCGACGGACGAAGAAAAGCAGGAGCGCGAGCTCATCTGCGAACAGATCTACGGACTTGCGATGCTCGCCCACAGACCTATGGAAAAAGACGAACTCACGAAGTTCCTCGAAAATTCCGCAAAGCTTTTGAACAGGCTGTGACGGAAATATCTGATAATTCAAAAGCTCCGCGTCAGTTTTTGACGCGGAGCTTTTTTGCGTTGATCCGGATAGTTATTTTCAGCGATCTTATTCGGCTGTTTTTGCATAGAGCGTCACGGATTCGATCATCATGCTGTATCCGGAATAGATCTCACCTATGAACGAGTCCGGTCCCACGCATATACAAGGTCTGTTCATCGACTCGGGTGTTGTGAATTCGAGTTTTACGGTCTGCCACTCGTCGCCGGGGATAAGTTCGACTTTGTCTGTGAACGCTTCGGTATTTCTGCAGTCAGATTCATTCGGAAGGAAACCGACGATACACTTGTTCCAGTCTCCGACTGTGCCCTGGTATTGTAATACAACGGTGAGCTCGTAAGCTGTGTTCGGCCGGAGATCGATATTGCCGAGTCCGTAGAAGTTTCCGCTGTTTCTGAACCCGTAATCAGCTTCGAGATGGTGTCTGATGACCATTCCCTGCTTTCCGTTAGAAAGCGTGGTGTTCCAAAGTTCTCTTTTTGCGAACGTTCTCTCGTCTCCCGTCATGGCTTCGTTGGGAGTTCCGATGTCCGGGGCCTGAAGAGGCCCGGAGAACTTGCCGTCCAAGATCGCCCACCCGTCACCTGAGACGTGAGAAGTCGTGGGTTCAAAATGCAGAAGATCGTCAGGTGCGGGGACTTCAGTTTCTTCTTCAACCACCTCGTAAAGTGTGAGTTCTGCGACAGATATCTCGTAGTCGTAGTTACAATGTCCCGCAAAGTGATCAGGCCCGAGGACGATATTGGGCTGTCCAAGATCCCTGCTCGTTTTAAATTCAAACGATACTGTCTGCCATTCATCCTTCGGCTCGAGGATCATATAGGCATCAGCGAAATCTGAGCTCGTTGCGTATCCGAGTACGCTGCGTGTTCCGTCAACAGTCGATCCGCCAAGGTAAAATGTCGCGGTGATCTTATATCTCGTCTCCGGCTTGAGGCCTATATCGCCTATTCCGTATCTGTTGCCGAGCCATCTGACACCTGCATCGCCGTCGATAGCGAGTCTGATAGCTTCGATCGTTTGTCCGTCAGGTCCGTCGATCGCTACGACTTCCCTGTGTCCGTCTATCCTGATACCGTCAAGTGTAGCGCCCTTGGGATCTGTTCCGGGTTCCGTCATAGGTCCGCAGAATACGCCGTCAACAATGTCCCAGCCGTCTCCGATCATATGATCTTCATCGGGATAGAAGTTCAGAAGGTCATATGTTCCGGGCTCCGGCTCGGGAGTCGCGGTAGGCTCCGGAGTGGGTTCGGGAGTCGCTGTGGGAACTTCCGTAGGAGTTGTCTCCGGATCATCACTCGCGGGAACATCTGTCGGAGCATCTGTAGTCTCAGGCTTCCCGGAATTGGGATCATTACTGTCTTTACATGCCGTAAAAACCATTGCCAGCGCAAGACAAAGCGCAAGAGCAAGAATCAGTAACAAATGTTTTTTCATTTTTTTCCTCCAATCTATATCAATTTGAGATCCTTTTTTTTCGGGATCATTGAGGCTGTTTTTTATTTCGGACGATGTTTTCAAGTTCCTCGAGGAATGTGTCCATCGACTTGAACTGCTTGTAAACGGAAGCGAATCTGACATACGCGACATCGTCGAGATCTTTCAGTTTCTCCATTACCATCTCGCCTATTTCGACAGATTTTACCTCGTGTTTGTTGTTATCCTGAAGATATCTTTCGATCTCATTTGCCAGGTTTTCGATCTGGGCCATAGTGACGGGCCTTTTCTCGCACGACTTCAAAACTCCCTGCTTGATCTTCTCTTTAGAAAACTCCTGACTTGTTCCGTCCTTTTTAATAACTATGATCTGGAACGATTCTATTCTCTCAAATGTATTGAATCTGTATTCGCAATACTTGCATCTTCTCCTGCGCTTTATGCTCGTTCCGTCATCCCAGGGCCTCGAATCGGCTACTTCCGTCTCAAGACTTCCGCAATTGGGGCACTTAATACTGCTCATAGTCCATCACCTTTCTTTGTAAAAAATTTGCCACGAAAGATGTTTTATTATAACATACAGGCTTGTTGTTTGCAAATATTTAATAATTTTAACTGTATAAGAAACGTTTTCGGAAGTGAATTGTGATATAATCAAGAAAAATTGTTTACAACACGGAGGTTAGGCATGGATCAGAAATATCATTTCAGCCTGTTGTGGCCCGATTGGAAAAGCGGAAGGCGCAGAGAAATAGAGACCATAAGGGGAAAAGGAACTCATTTTAACCAGGAATTTCTCGAGAGAGATATAAACGTCGAGACGCTCCTTGACGGCATGCAGGTCAGAAACGAGTCAAAAGGCTACGTAAAAGCGAGACTGACTGATATGGTTACTGACGAAAACGTCATCAAATACAGGCAGGACGTTCTCAAAGATTTTATGAAATACCCTGATATCGAGGATGCTTTTGACCACGACATTCTGCCTCACGTTACACAGCTCCACAAAATGGAGACGACGAATATTTCCCACGACGACAATATAAGAAAGATCGCCTGGAGGATCGATATGCTCAGGATCTATTCCGAGTGCGTCGATATCCTGCGCGGCGTTTTCTGCACGGAAGGCCGTCATTTCGAATCTGAAGGTATTAAAAGACTGATCGAAATGCTGAACGGAATCATCAAAGAGCCCGGTTATCAGGAACTCATCAGACTGCTGCCCGACATGCTCGAGAAGATCAATACGTGTTCAGGCGTTACGATAGGAGTAAACCTCGACTCGAGACTGCAGCCCCAGGAAGCGGTTCTGCTCACGATAGAGCCTAAACCTTTTAAGAACAGAGGACTCGTCACGACGCTCTTCGGAAACAAAAGAAACGACGAAAAATATTTCGGAATGGGAGCTTTTTACTCGATACTCAAGGAGACTACGGCGGGAGCACTCGATCAGGCGATAATGAGAGACCTTTCAAGAGTCATGAAAGACACTTTCAACCACCTCGGAGAATCGCTCGCGAAATTCGAATGGATCGAAACAGCTTTCCTTACGGATCTTCTGCCTGAGGCATATTATTACATCGGCGGCGCCAGACTTGCACACAACCTCACAAAGTCAGGCATGCCTGTGTGCTTCCCCGAAGCAGCTCCGATGGACGAGAGGATTTTCAGGATAAAAGACATATATGACGCTTCCTTCGCTCTCAAAGTTATTTCGGACACTCAAATTAATAAACTCGACAGAATAATCGTCACGAACGACGTTGAAATGAGCAACGAAGCGGGACACATTTTCATACTGACAGGCGCGAACCAGGGCGGTAAAACTACTTTTACGAGAGCTATCGGTATCGCTCAGTTACTCTATCAGGCCGGCTTCCCCGTTCCCGGACGTTCCGGCAGGATCAGCCCCGTCGACAATATCCTCACACACTTCCCCGAGCTTGAAAAAAACTCGATCAGTGAAGGCCGTCTCGGAGAAGAATGCATAAGACTCGAAGCCATTCTGCCGCGTCTTACGAAATACAGCATGCTCCTCATGAATGAATCTCTTTCAAGTACGAGCCACCAGGAGTGTCTGACGATCTCCGAAGAAATAATGAGATACCTGAGGACGGTAGGAGTCCGTACAGTTTTCGCGACTCATATGCACGAGCTCGCGGAAGAGATCCCCGAACTCAACAAAGAGCCCGGACTCAGCAATATGGTGAGCCTTGTCGCCGGCGTCGATGAGAGCGCTGATATGGAAGTCATGACAGAGGACGGTATCAAGCGCTACTCCGGTTCAAAGCGTACATACAGAATCGTTCCGATGCCTCCTCAGGGCAAGAGCTTTGCTCTCGATATCGCGCGCACATACGGTATCAGCTACAACCAGCTGCTCGATTCACGAGAGAAGATCAAGGACGTCATCAAGGCCGAGGAAGAGGAAAACCGCATCGCGGACGACGATCCGTACTGGGGCACGAAACTTACGACCAACTGATCAATAATATTGTTGGTGTTGTACGATTTGGATTTCGTTTGTGTTATAACCTGCAGATCGTCTCTTGCAAGAGTTTTTTATAAAAAATGCCGAAAAATTCTGTTTTTCGGCATTTTAGGGCTGTTTGTCTCTCAACGGTTTTATCGAATACCTACCTATAATACATAGTCAGAACCCCGAAAATGAAATACTGTGGTTCATTCTTCGGGGCTCGTCCAAAATCAATCCATTACAACTACTACCCAGTTATCATTTAACCGTATCGCAATCTCGTCAAAGTATTCTACATGATTCTCGTTGGCATCAAATCCATTTTTACTATAACACAAAGCAATACCTCCCAATCCGGTATACATAAAAAACTCAACGTACGATTGTTTGTTTATTACAGTTACCTTTTTACCTTTAAACACAGTGTAAAAAAGATCTTCAAAATCAGAATCAAATTGATCGTCGTTGCAGTGAAAATAATATTTGTCAAAAAAACCGCCGTGTCTATGTGAATTGAACCCTTCTAATTCATATATGCTTGAGTTAATACTTGTATAGTTTTTATGTTCGCTTAAATAATCGGCAATTGTTTGTAAATCGTCTTTGTTCTCATTAAAAAATGTTTCCACTCCTGAAGGTGTATTACAAGGACGTTGAGCAGAGAATGTATAAAAAAAGTCGGTCAACACATATGACGTTAATAAACCATATGCTATTGCTGCTATCCCATATACTATTGCTGCTATCACAATTATTGTTAGTTTTTTCTTTTTCGTTAGTTTTTTCTTTTTCATTATTTTTTCACCGCCTTGCCTTGCATAGTATAACTCATTACCCACTAATACTTTTCCGTACCGGTCCAAAATCCATAAATACCATTTTCTTGTCCTTAATCTTCAAACATTTTTATTAACTTTTCAAAACCTCCATAAAACACATACGTTTCGTCGCTGTCGTTCAGAATCTGTAAGTCACCAAAAGCAAAATCATCTTTGCTTGAGATCCACACAACAGGTGGGCAGATCTGTTGAGGTAAATAAACATCTTTTATTATCGCTACTGTTTTCGGTGTGCAGAAAACGGGTTTCATATTTCTTAATTGATTCAATTCATAGTAGCCGCAACATGGCAACAAATATTCGTTTAAGACCGGCATAAGTTCTCGCCTGTAACTGTCATCATATTCCAACAAATCGCACTTTGCCATCATCAGCACACCGTTTTCCAATCTTTCAACTACTTCATTTTCGGGAAAAAGATTAAAAATAACTTTATTTGCTATTTTCTTTCCAAAATAAACAGCCCACTCGATTCCCAGTAAATAATCTCGGTATTTTGATGGGTTCTGTCTGTATGTATAGTTATACAAATACGTATACTCAGTCGGTTGATCAGTATCAACATTTGTAATATATGCGGAAGCAAAGACTTCTCCGTAATCATGATCTAATTGTTCTATTAATTGAATNNTGAATATACTTTTTCTCTATGTTTCCGAATATGTCCGGTTGTTTCTTTTCGTTGTTTCTCCATATTATCATAAAACAAGCCTCGCTCTCTATCAGGTTTAAATAATCAAATGAATACGCAAGCGAGAAATCGTCATCTTTATATAAACGGTTTGTATCTATACAGTTATCAG
>DBVT01000075.1:45812-51327 GCA_002308775.1 Mageeibacillus sp. UBA1257 | reverse complement strand
AAATGTTGATCGTTTTTGAGCTGTGAATCAACATTTTTCAATATCTCAAAAAGTTGTTGGTCAAAACGCGGAGGCGCGATCAACAATTTTTTCAAGGTTGTATTGTTTGTTGATTATGCCTGGACGTTTTGAACAACATTTTTCTTCAACTGAACGATTTGTTGATTGGTTTTGAGCTGTGAGCCAACATTTTTCATTATTTCAAAAAGTTGTTGGTCAAAACAAGTAGCGTTGACCAACATTTTTTGAAATTCTTATTCTATTGTTGTCTGCTTAAATCATAATGATCAACGTTTTTTCAGAAAACAAAAAGATGTTGATTCAAACGCGATACATGAACAACAAATTGTTGGTTTTTAAAGTATTTGTTGTCAATTTTAAGCATAATGAACAACATTATTATTATATTCTCGAAAAATGTTGATTGTGAGGTTTGTGAGGATAGTGATGAAGGCTCAAATCAGCTTTTTTCTCAATCCGGTGTCATTTTGCCCGGGCAACGCCGAACAGCTCGTTTTTTCTGTCGATCATTTCCTGCCACCTGGAATCATACTCCTCTATGCTTTTAACATCATAGATGCGGAAGATGTCTCCACCGGTCACATATTTCGTGACACTGCCGGCTCCGGCGGCGAGGATCGTTTTGTCCTCTTCCATGATGTGGATGTTGTATGGGCTTTCGTGGCCGGGGAGGCAGTATCCGACGTTTTCGTGGTTGCCGAGCATGTTTTTCTGCCTGTACAAGTAAAACGGGAGCATGCCGCGCGAGATCGCGAAGTCATAGCCCATCGTCGTCATAACGGCAAGATCATCCGGACGCAACTCACTTTGAGTTTCAAGATCCAGCTTCAGGTCGGCTGCTCTTTTTACAGAGAGCGTGTGGACGGTGAGACCTTCCGGAGAAAGACCACCTATTTTCTCAAGAGTCGTCGCGAAATCATCGATCGACTCGCCCGGAAGCCCGGCAATTATATCTGTGTTAATATTGTAAAAACCTTCTTTTCGCGCAAGTTCAAAAGCCTCGTAGACCTGAAGAGTGTTGTGTGCTCTTCCGATCCTGCGAAGAGTTTTTTCATTCATAGTCTGCGGGTTTATGGAAAGTCTGTTCACCCCGGCAGTTTTTGCCGTTCTCAGCTTCCCTTCCGTTATCGAATCAGGACGGCCTGCCTCCAGCGCGAATTCTCCGACAGTCGACATATCGATCGTATTCAGGATCATCGACATATACCGTTCGAATCTTTCATCATCAAACGATGTGGGAGTGCCCCCGCCCAGATAAATACTGTCGAAAACAAACCCGTTTTCCTTTGCGATACGCGCGCAGCATTTCAGCTCCTCTTCCAGATGATCGAGGTAGCTGTCAACGTACTTTCTGTATTTTATGATCGAATTCGAGGTAAAAGAGCAATAAAGACACCTGCTCGGGCAAAATGGTATTGCAACGTACAGATCGATCTTTTGAGGATTATTACGCTGATCTTCGAGGAATTTTCGTTGATTTTTCGCAGTGGAGATAGCAAGAGCACGTTTTTGACCGCTCACAAGGTAAAAATCCTTAAGTTCTCTGTCAGCCTCCTCAAAGTCAGGCTCGCCGTTTTTTGCATTTTTCGCGGCGATGTCATTCACCGTTTTACAAGGGCGGACGCCTGTGATCGCGCCCCAGGGAGACTCGTAACCCGTAAGCCTTGAAAGTATCTCATAGAGCGATCTCTTCATCACTTTCCTGTCCGTCATATCGATCGTTTCGCGAGACAGTTCGTTCCCCGCACCGTCTTCGCAGACCACTGAAAGGGCGTCAGAAAACGGCTCGTACTTTATGTCGCAGCGTGAAAAAATATTCAATATTTCGTATACATGGTAGTCCGGATGCTCTCCCGGATGTTTTAAAATGACTTTCATTGCGCGCTCACCAGTCCAGGAAAGGATTTTCGCGTCTCTCCCTTTCGATCGTCGTTCTCGTGCCGTGACCCGGCTCGACGATGAGGTCCCCGTCCATTGAATAAAGCATATCGATCGAGTTTGAGAGCTCCGCCGTGCTTCCGTAGCCGAGGTCAGTGCGCCCGAAATTTCCGCAGAAGAGCGTGTCGCCCGTAAAAAGTGTTTTACCTGCTTTGATGCAGACGCTTCCGGGCGTGTGGCCGGGAGTGGAAATGATCTCAAGTTTATTTCCCGGAGAGAGTTCAAGAACGTCTCCGTCTTTCAAAGTTCCGTCAGCACCTTTGAATTTGGCGCCCGATCCGAACAGAAGGGATGCGTTTGCGTAAGGGTTTTCGAAGAAATCTTTGTCCCCTTCGTGGCAGAGTACTTTCGCCTGCGGATACTGCGTTCTTTGGGCGTCCAGACCGCAAATATGGTCGTAATGGACGTGAGTGAGGATGATATATTTTACGTTAAGACCGTTGTCGTCAACTATTTTTTTGACTTTGTCGAGGGGATCTCCGGCATCTATAAACGCGGCGTTTTTCGTCTCGTCCCAGATGACATATTCATTCGCGGCGATCATGCCTTCGCTGATTTTCTTGTAAAAAAAACTCATATTTCGCTCCGTTTTAGTAACAATGGCTTGCCGGTCATGATTTGTTGAGAATTATCGTGACCGGCCCGTCGTTAAGTATTTCGACCTTCATATCCGCCTGGAAAATACCGTTCTCGCACGGCACTCCTTCTTCCTCAAGCTTCTTCGTAAAATACTCGTACATCTCTTTTGCTCTCACCGGCTCCTCCGCGTTTATATACGAAGGCCTCATGCCCTTTGCGCACTCGCCGCAGAGAGTGAACTGGCTGACCACGAGCGCTTTCGCGTCGATGCCTTCCTTGCGGAGGTCGAGAAGCGATTTGTTCATTTTGTCTTCGTCGTCGCAGAAGATGCGAAGGCCCGCGACCTTGTGAGCGAGAAAATCCGCCGCCTGCTCAGTGTCACCTTTGTAAACACCGAGTAAAACGTTGACTCCGCGGTCTATTTCAGATATTTTCTTTCCGTCGACCGTCACAGACGATCTGAGTACTCTTTGAACAACTGCGATCATTTCGGACACCTTTCGGATCGTATTATTATCTGCGGCACAGGACTGTCATCTGATGGTTCTGGATACGTCGATCACGCTCTCGATGCGTTTTAACCGTTTGATGAGGCGGTCGAGTTCGTTTCTTTCGGCGATCTCGATGGTCAAGTCGAGAACTGCGTACGCGTCCTTCGTCTTGCGGGCGTTCATCGCCTTCATGTTGATATTCTCGTCTGCGATGACATTCGCGACGTCAAGCAGAAGAGCGGGCCTGTCTGAAGCCTTGACGACGATCTCTGCGAGATAAGAGGTCTTCGATTTTTCTGCCCAGCGTACGTCTATCATCCTGTTTTCCACATCGTCCATGGCGGCGACATTCGGGCAGTCTGCTCTGTGGACAGAAACTCCTCTGCCTTTTGTGACATATCCGACTATCATATCTCCGGGAACAGGGTTGCAGCAGTGTGACAGACGCACAAGGCAGTTCCTGATGCCTTCGACTATGATACCCGTTTCTGAAGAAGATGGCCTTTCCCTGTCAGGCTCTTTTTTGAGTATTTCCTCGATATCCGCATCGGGCTCTTCGTTCTTCTTTCTCTCGTCCAGAAGCCTTGTGACGATCTTCAAAGCGCTGAGTTCGCCGAATCCGATCACGTTGTACAGATCGTCCACCGTATGCATGTTAAAACGCTTGAGCACAGGTTCCAGATATTCAGCCTTTAACAGATCCGCCGATGAAAGACCTGTCTTTTTGATCTCTCGATCGATCATTTCCTTGCCGTGCTCGATATTTTCCTCGCGGCGTTCTTTTTTGAACCATGCTCTGATCTTGTTCTTCGCTTCTGAGGATTTAACGATATTGAGCCAGTCTCGACTGGGACCTCTGCCCGGAGGAGACGATGTGATTATTTCGACAATATCTCCGTTTTTGAGCTTGTAGTTGAGCGGCTTTATCTCTCCGTTGACTCTCGCGCCGATCGTTCTGTTGCCTATCGCGCTGTGGATCGAATATGCGAAATCTATGGGTGTTGAGCCGGCAGGCAGGTTTTTTACTTCCCCTTTCGGCGTAAAAACGAACACTTCGTCCGTAAAAAGGTCCATTTTGAACGTTTCGACGAATTCGCCGGAGTCTTTTACTTCTTTCTGGCTTTCAATGGTGTGTCTGATCCATTCAAGCTTTTTGTCGAGGGAGTTGTCCTGCTTGCCGCCTTCCTTGTACTTCCAGTGAGCCGCGATACCGATCTCGGCGATCTTGTGCATCTCCCACGTGCGTATCTGGACCTCAAACGGCTGTCCGTCCGGGCCTATCAGAGTGGTGTGAAGGGACTGGTACATGTTCGGCTTAGGCATCGCAATATAGTCCTTTACTCTTCCCGGCATAGGGGTAAAAAGCTCGTGGACTATTCCGAGCACCGTATAGCATTCCTTGACCGTGTCGACGATGACTCTGACGGCTATAAGGTCGTAGATCTGGTCGAGCGTTTTACCCTGGGAGATCATCTTTTTTCTGATGGAATAAAGGTGCTTCGGCCTGCCGTCCATATATGTTTTGATGTTCATTTCGTCCGTTTTCGCTTTTATTGTGGCGAGAACGTTCGCTATGTAAGCCTCCTGCTGTTCTCTCTTCGTATCGATCTGCTTCGCGAGAGTATCATATCCCTGCGGATCGAGGTATTTGAAGCACAGGTCCTCGAGCTCCCATTTGATCTTTGTCATACCGAGTCTGTGTGCGAGAGGCGTGTATATCTCGAGAGTTTCCCTTGCCTTTGACATCTGTGAATCAGTATTCAGATACTGGAGCGTCCTCATATTGTGCAGCCTGTCTATGAGCTTGATGACTATTACTCTGATGTCCTCGGCCATGGAGAGGATCATTTTACGGAGGTTCTCGGCCTGGGCGTCCTCTTTCGTCTCTGTGGGGATCTTCTTCAGTTTCGTGACTCCGTCTACGAGGTACGCGATCTCGTGACCGAACATCTCCTCTATCGTCTCGTATGTCGTATTTGTGTCCTCGATTATATCGTGCAGAAGTCCCGCGGTGATCGAAGCCATATCCATTTCCATGTCAGCCAGCATTCCTGCGACGGCAACGGGATGCACGAAGAAAGGCTCGCCCGATTTTCTCTTCTGCTTTGCGTGTTTTGCCTTCGAGAAATAGTAAGCCTTCTCAAGAAGTTCGAAATCGGCCGATTTATTGTATTTTTTTATATTGTTTTCGAGCAGGACCAGCGCGTCATCCAGAGGCTCCCCTTCTTTGGGCATAAAATCATTCTCCGGAACGGCTCCCTGCTCGCTGTTTTCCTTTGTTAAAATATCAGCCACTTCTTCTCACTTCCCGTCATTCCGACAGCGATGTAAAAATTTCCGACTCCTCGAGGCTTCTCGAAGGAGCGTCAGGCACGGTCTCGAAAACTCCTTTTTCAAGTTTCACGAAACCGAGCTCCCTGAAGATCTGCAGTCCGTACACTATCTGATATCTCGTCAGACCGTATCCCGCGTCGCGGATGTTTTTA
>DBVT01000075.1:42991-45758 GCA_002308775.1 Mageeibacillus sp. UBA1257 | reverse complement strand
ACCTTGAACAAAATGACGAGATCTTCACGTTTTACGTAAAAACCGCTGTGCGTGATACAATTTTCATTATATATTTTTTTGCATTCGTTTTCAACGCAAAAAGCGTTTTCGAATATGTCTTCTATAACAGGCTCTGCCGTTTTTCTGCCGTTCCAGACGTTCACATCGGCCTTATAGAGTATGCTGCATCTCTCGCCCGGCCACGGGAGCGGCATACCTTCGATATTGAATTTTTTTGCCGTAAAAATGAACGGTTTCCCTCCTGCATCGAGCGCTTTGAATGTGAATCTCGCGTGTTTTCCCTCGCTCATATATCTTATATCGCACAGTTCGACATCGTTCGTGCATATCTTGGGATCCTCGTTGTCCGTCCCGAACGGTTCGAGTTTTCTGAGGCTTTCGAAGTTCTCCGGCGTTATCTCCCAAGCCGGTAAAATGCAGTCGACAGTCTGTGTTTTTACCTGTACAGTCTCGTTTTTGCGGTCCCTGTAATATTCGTTCAGCTTGTCGAGGAAAGGCCTCAGGTTCGCGACCTTGACAGTGAGACCTGCGGCTTTTTCGTGTCCTCCGAACTTCTCGATGAATTCGCCGCAGTACGCAAGAGCCTGTCTGAGATCAAAGCCGTCCACTGACCTTGCGGATCCCCTCGCAAGCGTAGGATCGTCGTCCTCGGGGGCGAACAGAAAAGCCGGTTTTAAAGATTTTTCCATAATTCTCGCCGCGACGATGCCCATGACTCCGTGATGCCAGCCTTCTCCTAAGGAGACCACCGCGCAGTCGTCCTCGTTCGATATCAGGTGATCTTCGTTATATGCGACGGAAAAGATCTGCGTCTCTATTTCTTTGCGTTTGGTATTTTCCTTCGAGAGCTCTTCGGCAAGTTTTTCGGCGTACGGTTTGTCCGGAGTGGTCAGAAGTTCGAGCGCGCGCGACGCGTCTCCCATCCTCCCCGCGGCATTTATCTTCGGGACGACCGTGTACGATATATCTTTAACGGTGAGCTTTTCGGGATCATAATTCTTCTCTCCCGAAAGCAGAGCTGTCAGACCGATATTGTATCCTTTTTTTATGTATTCAATGCCGCAGTTCACGATCGTCCTGTTTTCACCGGTGAGGCTCACGGCGTCTCCTAAGGTGCCTACGGCGGCCTGCGCGAGCAGGGGGTATAATTCATCGTCTTCGCATCCGAAAACGCCTCCAAGGGCCTCACAGAGCTTGTAGGACACACCCGCGCCGCAAAGATTTTTAAGAGGACTGTCATCCGGTTCGAATATCGGGTTTACGATGGCGCAGCACAAAGGTAAAATATCTCCCCTCGTATGGTGATCTGTCACCACCACATCGATCCCGAGCTCCGAGGCGAGCTGTATCTCTTCGACGCTTTTTATCCCGCAGTCCACTGTGACGATCAGCTTCGTTCCGTCCTCGGCGATCTCCCTCACGGCAGCTTCGGAAAGACCGTATCCTTCCTTCAGCCTGTCAGGTATTCTAAAATACACTGTGGCATCCGTTTGCTTAGTCAGGAACGAATACAGTATCGCAGTCGCTGTAACTCCGTCTGCGTCATAGTCGCCGAATATCGTGATCGTCTCCCCGTTGTCGACAGCTTCCGTTATTCGCTCGACAGCTTCGTCCATTCCCTTCATTTTGTACGGATCGGTGAGCTTTTCAGTTCCCCGGGTGAAGAACCTCTCGGCGTCCTCCGGCGTTTTCAATCCGCGCGAAACGCATATCCTCGCTGCGAAAAGCGGCAGCGAATATCTTTCGGCGATAAATTTTGCCATATACTCGGACGCGTCGTTTTTATTGTCTTTGTATATCCATCTCTTGTTGTACATCTTCTTTTCAAAGGCCCTTCTTAAAAGAAAAAGACCCGGTGTCACCAACCGGGTCTGTGCGTGCAATTGTTAAATTCGGAAAATCCTTCTTACAGCAAAGCCCATCAATATTTACGCTTTCTTGCTGCTTCTGACTTCTTCTTTCTCTTTACACTCGGCTTTTCGTAGTGTTCTCTCTTTCTCACTTCAGCGAGGACGCCCGATTTGGCACACGATCTCTTGAAACGCTTCAGCGCGTTGTCAAGTGATTCTCCTTCTCTCAATCTGATTTCTGACATCTGTATTCCCCTCCCTCCAACGGTACGGTTTGCTCCTTACTGTGGAGCAACGGGTATTGTATTACATTTTATCATCCGTGTCAACAAGAAAATCGTAAAATTTTTGATTTTGTCTTCAGGCATACAGATTTTGCGCAGTCGTTCCTTATTCTTTGAAATGCGGGGTATGCCCCCGTCTTATCCCTTGTAGTGACAGTATTTCTCTACCGCGTCGATGACAGCCGCCATATTTTCGAGCGGGATCTCGTAGTTCAGTTCCACGTTCAGCCCGAGCCCGCCCTCCTTCATGTAGAGAGACTCCACAGCGCTTCCGACATGGTCGAAGATCTGCGAACGCGTCGCCCACGGGAAGAGCTGGCGGTCAAGGTCGAGGTTGATCGTGATGATCTGCTCTTTGCGGCAGACGCGGACGAGGTTGTCCAACCCGTTCGCCCGAAACTGCGGGTTGATGATGTCGACGCCGCACTCCACGAGATCGGGCATGATCTCCCAGATACAGCCGTCCGTATGCATGTAGATGATCTGATCCGGTTTGTACGCCTTAACGACGCCGTACAGCTTGCGGAAGCAGGGCTTCATCAGCCGTCTCCACCGTTCCGCTCCGATGGCGAGTCCATTCTGCGTGCCGAGGTCGTCTCCGAAACGAACGAT
>DBVT01000075.1:41750-42957 GCA_002308775.1 Mageeibacillus sp. UBA1257 | reverse complement strand
CTGATCGTATCGTCCTCCTCGGCGAACCAGATCATCGCGTTCTCGAAGCCGCACAGATCGAGCAGCCTCAGATACATGAAGCCGTGCGGCAGCCGTCCGTTCCGGTTGGGCGGGATCACCAGATTCTTCACGTCTTCTTCCGATTTGATGGGATGACCCTTGACGATCGAATCGTTTCCGGCGTGCTCGTTAAACCATTCGCAGCCCCATTCGTCGACATAGGAGCCCTTTCGGTAACTGCCGGGCATATTGTCAGTGATATGTTCCAAGTCGACCTTGCGCCCATCGAAGAATTGAGGATACTGGTCGACCAGCCGCTGCAGTTCCCTCCCGTACTTGATCCAGGCGGCGGGCAAGATGTCGATGCTCACCGGGATCACGTCGGGGGATTCCATGCGGAATGCCTGTATCAAGTTTGCCATGCTATTCACCTCTCCGGGCGGCAGCCGGTGTTATCGAGATTCGGAGCTGACGCCGCGTTAATTTCCGCTCCGTGTTCTTGTGTTTCCTACTCGTCCGGAAGCATTCGCCCGTTCGGGATTTCCACACTGTAAAGACCCGTTGCTATTCGGTTTTACAGCATCAGCTCCATCGCGGAATACGCGTTGGCGGAATAGTCCTTCATCTCGCTGATGACCGCATAATCCGGAACGTCGATCAGCCGATCCGTGCAGAGGATCAGCGGACAGTCGTTAACGTTGAATTCTACCGCATCCCCGTTCTCCTTACCGCTTAGACGGTTCGAGAACATATCGATCGCGTAATCGTTTTCCGAAAAAGCATCCTTCGCAAAAGAGATCCTGCCGACGCTGCCTTCCAGAGACCAGACGGCGGTGACGTATTTCCCGTCGTCCCGTTTGAACTGGAGACACGCGGCGCATTGGTTCAGATCAAGCTCTCTGACAAAGCAGATCGAACCAAGTTCGTTCGCGATCACGCTGAAAATGCCGAATGCGGGCTTTACGAGATACCGTTCCGGAAACCGGTCGGTATCTTCTTTCGGTCGAATAGCCAGAAGACCTAAATTGGCTTCGTAGTCGGTCTCGCTGATGCCGTCGTTGGAAAAGTCGTAATAATCCACGAGTTCCATTGATGGAACAACCATGGAGGCGATGTAGTGCTGCAGTTCAAAGGCGGCCTGCTGGATCAGGCTGCATCCGTTCACCCCTTTATACGTGGACCAGCCCGATTCCGTATTCATCAGAGG
>DBVT01000075.1:40855-41703 GCA_002308775.1 Mageeibacillus sp. UBA1257 | reverse complement strand
GTCTGCACCGAACGGTACAGAGGGCTGACCGGAAACAGATGCATCGGATAAGGATGGATGACAAGGGCGTCGGTATAGTCCCCGACCCCGGCTTCCAAAATATCCTTCATAAACGGAACGTTCTTCCGTACCGTACCGCCGTGAAGAACCAGAACATCGGGATCTTCTTTTTTTATGGAACAGTATGCTTCCTTCTGCAGCCGGGCGTATTTGATGTTGTTCTCTTTGCAGAGCATACGCAGACATTTTGCGTTGTGGTCGTATTCGCTGATCAGTTCATATGCGGCAGCCTTCCCGCGAAAAGTCCGGGCGACCTCGGTCACATATTTCAGAAACATCTCTTTCGCTTTTCCTTCATAGGGAAAGCGGCCGCAGCCGTAAAACCTGTTCATGGTCCTCGCGTCCAGCATATAGCGCAGCTTGAAGCCCATCTCATGCGCCAGATCGGCATAATCGATATGCGTCTGCGGAATGGTAAAACCGTCCGCGGTCGGATCGCACTGATCCCAGAGGACATCGTCGAGCAGCCATCCGACACCAACTTTCGAAAGGAGTCCGAACGCGATCTTCATCGTTTCCCGGCGCGCGGTCGAGAGGTGGGTGCTGACGCCCACCTTGCCTGCTCTGCGCCTCGCCAAAGGAATGCGGGCGATCATGGTTTCATATTCGATCCCCTCCGCACTGATCGCGACCGTGAACGTGCCGTATACGCGGATGTCCGAGAGATCGATCGGCAGCATAACGGTCTTCTGTGCAGGTATTTCCCCGACGGCGATCAGGCGAACAGCTATGATCCTGTCCGTCTTCATTTCGCGTACTTCGATTTTGACCTCCGTGCCTTCGAAAAC
>DBVT01000075.1:39235-40818 GCA_002308775.1 Mageeibacillus sp. UBA1257 | reverse complement strand
CCGAAGTAGATATTGGCGGTCTGACCCGTCTGCAGGAATAATTCGATGTTTTGATCGCTCATAAACTGTCTCCCGATTATCTGCTATTTTTAATACGTTTTTGGCTTATGAAGATCCTTTGTGTGCGAAAGATATCCCGAAAGAACGATCACACATAAAGAAACAGGATGCCGGTGAACGTAGCGCCGCTCAGCGCTTTTTATTCATTGTCCTTCTTCTTTACTATAACGGCCGTTCCGAGTAAAACGGCTGCTGCGACCATAGCGGATGATAAAACTACAGATTTGCATCCCTTTCTCTCTTCAGGTTTTTCAGTGGGAGCGTCTGTAGGAGCGTCAGTCGGAGTAGCAGTGGGTTCCGCCGTAGGCTCTGAAGTGGGAGTGGCAGTGGGTTCAGGCGTCGCCGTAGGCTTGGGCGTGGCTGTCGGAACTACCGTAGACTCGGCAGTCGGGTCGTATGTGCGGATCACAAGATCATCATAGTAGGCGACAGCTTCGGAATTCCACTCCGTCATCAGACGCAGAAGCGGCGTTCTCGGAACATCCTGGAGCTGTATATCTTTCACGACGACAGTGTACACGCTGTCCCCGTCAGCCTTCCGCAGTATGGAATAGATTCCCTCATCCAGATCAACTGCGGTGTACAGCGTGTACCAAACACCCATTTTCGTTTCGAGTTCCGTTTCAACAATAGCATTCTCGGAGCCGTCGCAGTATTTGAACGTGCTTCCGGTATTCGCATTGGTTATAATGCGTACAAATTCGTTCGGATAAAGTACGTAGCAGGCGACGCTGCCCGTGTCGGGAACCGCCGTTTCCACCATGTACCTGTAAGAGAATACAAACTGGCTACGGGAAGGTACCTTAAAGTCAAGATAACAGCCTTCGTTCGCAGCATTCACTTCCATTTTTAGTTTTCCGTCCACAATTTCGACCAGGCATGAGTCGCCATACTGAAGAGTGACATCTTCACGGGCCGTCAATTCGTCGATTGTCGTTTCGAAGTCCTCCGAAAACAGGACTTCTCCCTGCGTATACGCGTCCGCTGCGTTTGCTGTAGGCTCGGCAGTCGAGTCGTATGTGCGGATCACAAGATCATCATAGTAGGCGATAGCTTCGGAATTACGTTCCGTCATCAGACGCAGAAGCGGCGTTCTCGGAACATCCTGGAGCTGTATATCTTCCACGACGACAGTGTACTCGCTGTCCCCGTCAGCCTTCCGCAGTATGGAATAGATTCCCTCATCCAGATCAACTGCGGTGTACAGCGTGTACCAAACACCCATTTTCGTTTCGAGTTCCGTTTCAACAATAGCATTCTCAGAGCCGTCGCAGTATTTGAACGTGCTTCCGGTATTCGCATTGGTTATAATGCGTACAAACTCGTTCGGATAAAGTGCGTAGCAGGCGACGCTGCCCTCGCCGGAAACCGCCGTTTCCACCATGTACCTGTAAGAGAGGACAAACTTGCTACAGGAAGGTACCTTAAAATCAAGGTAACAGCCTTCGTTCGCAGCATTCACTTCCATTTTTAGTTTTCCGTCCACAATTTCGACCTGGCATGAGTCGCCATACTGAAGAGTG
>DBVT01000075.1:38956-39173 GCA_002308775.1 Mageeibacillus sp. UBA1257 | reverse complement strand
GTATACGCGTCCGCTGCGTTTGCTGTCAACGTCAGCGCGGCGATCAAAGCGATCATGATCAGGAATGCGAGTGTCTTTTTCATAATTTTTACCTTTCCTTTCATTGATAATAAAATACTATTTTTTCGCAAGTGTTATTCTATATTCTTGAATGTACGCCCTCGGAGCGTCGTTCATAATGTAATTCACCATATAGACGGTTCTGCCGTCAAGCTGT
>DBVT01000075.1:28205-38890 GCA_002308775.1 Mageeibacillus sp. UBA1257 | reverse complement strand
ATCTGCATTTCGTTTTCAAAGGTTTTCCCGAACCGCAAATACCTCAGTTCACGATCAGTATATCCTCGGGACGAAACACGATCGCCTCAATCCACGCTTTCTTCGCATCGTCCATCAGATAATTGACGACAAGGATCTCGCCGTCGTCGAACTGAACCCAGCCGGTATAACCGCAGTCGGCATGAAGATTCCGGTCATATGACAGCGGGAAAATGCGCGCAGACTGGCGGTCGCGGACAGTCTCCAGAACGCTTTCACGGGTGATCAGCGCGCCCATAACATTCTGATATGTGCTGGACTGAGTATTGCCTCCCTGAAGAAAACGGTATGTAACGAAAGCATATCCGTTGGAGAGCCAGCCAACCGTGGGACGATGACAGCCCGGGAGCGGCACATGATATACGCCTTCCCATGTTTCGCCGCGGTCATGGGAGATCGCCTTGAAGCCATCCCAGCCCTGAAAAGAGTTCTCCCGCATGAAGCAGATCACGGTGTCGTCGTCCACGACCAGGAGTCCCGCTTCACAGAGATTGTAGCGCGGATCGTCCGCTACTGTGACGCGGTCCGACCAGGTCTTCCCTTTATCATCACTGTACCAGAGATACTGACAGAGTTTTCCTGTTTTCGGGCTGTTCGTGTGCGCAGCCAGAAGCCAACGGCCCGAAGGGAGCTCCGTCAGCCGTTCAGGCACGATTCCGCGGGCAGGCGTCTGTATGGGTTTCGACCAGGTATCGCCATTGTCATAACTGAACCACAGGTAGACCTGAACATTCTGGCCGTTTTCGCCGCCCTTGATGAGATCACATGTAACTGCCAGCGTGCCGTCCGAAAGACGGGAAATACGGGCACAGTTAAAATAGGCTTGCTGCGTTCCGGGTTCGCTGAGATAGTGTTTTTTCCCCCACGTCCGGCCGCGGTCTTCGGAAACAACGTATGCCACACGCGCCATATTGCGATTGCCGTGATTCGTGCATTCGCTGAATACGCATATCAGACGGTCGTTATCGCAGAGACATACGTCCGGCCATGCTTCAAAGATTGTCGGGTCTTTGGAAACGATAAATTTCTGCATAGTACCTCCTCTGTGTTCGCCACCGATTACTGTTTCTCCTTCGTCATCATGAATAAGTGCATCCTCGGGGTCATATGTTCTTATCTCAAGGTCATCATAGTACGCAACAGCTGCGGAGTTCCACTCCGTCATCAGACGCAGAAGCGGCGTTTTCGGAACATCCTGAAGTTTCATATCTTTCACGATCGCCACGGATTCGTCTGATCCGTCTTCTTTCCGGAGTATGGTATAAGTCCCTGCGTCCAGATCGACGGCGGTGTACAGGGTGTACCACACGCCCGTCTCTGTTTCGAGGTCGGTTTCAACGATAGCATTCTCAGAGCCGTCGCAGTATTTGAACGTGCTTCCGCTATTCGCATTGGTTATAATACGTACAAATTCGTTCGGATAAAGTACGTAGCAGGCTACACTGCCTTCACCCGAGACCGCAGTTTCGATCATGTACCTGTAAGAGAAAACAAATCGGTTCGGGAAAGGCACCATGAAATCAAGATAAACGCCTTCGCTTGCGTCACTTACTTCCATTTTCAGTTTTCCGTCCACAATGTCGACCGCGCATGAGTTGCCGAGGGAAACGCTGACATTATAGCGGGAAAGCAGTTCGTCGATCGTCGTTTCGAAATCCTCCGAGAACAGTATTTCTCCCTGTCCGTCCGTGATGTCGCTTTTGTTATCCGTCGGAACATGAGCAACGTTGACGTCCATGCCGCATCCTCCCACAAAAATAACACATAAGAGAAATATAGAAGCAATCCTGCGCATCCTCATACTGTTTCCTCCACGCGATCTTTTGTATTTCTGCGCCGGTCTGTTCGCGGTTTTCGAGAGCTCCCTGCACGGTATGATCGCAACAGATTCCGTAAGAGAGCATTCCGCAGCAGGGATCAAAGCATGTAGTTTTCACCCAGATTGATCCTGGCGGCTTTCGCCAATCCCTCAGCTTGTTCCGCGGTCAGCGGCAAATATGGAGCGCGACAGGTCCCGTAATCCAGACCACCGATCCGCATGATTTCCTTGCATGCAGGGAAAACGCCGTAGCTCAGAACAGATTCGATGATGGCATTCGCATCCCGCTGGACCGCCAGGGCCTCCTGCATTCTGCCCTCCCTGTAAAGCCGGTAGATAGCAAGCATCCGTTCCGGTTGGAAGTTATAGGTCGTACCGATGCCGCCATCCGCCCCTGCTGCAAGACCGGAAAGAAGCATTTCGTCGCTTCCATTGTAGAATACCTTGTCAGGATGGGTGGTGATCAGTCTTTCAAGCAGATAGAAATCTGATGATGTGAACTTCATACCGGCCACATTCGGGATCGTCAATAAGGCATGGAGCTGTTCGGCATTCAGAGTCATACCGGTCCTGCCGGGAATGTTGTAAATGATAACGGGAAGAGAAACGGCAGAAGCGATATCCGCATAAAACCGATACACTTCAGGAAAACCGTAAGCAAAAAACAGCGGGGTGACGGAAGAGACCGCATCCGCGCCGGCTTTTTCCGCGTGTTTTGCCAGAAGGAGTGTATCGCGGGTGCTGTTGCATCCCACATGGGTGATGACCGTGACGTGGCGATCTGCTGCTTTGGTCTCCTCCAGTACGGTCTCAAGCAGTTCCATCCGTTCGGAGGGGGAACAAAGGAGCATTTCCCCGGATGTGCCGCCCACATATAAACCATGCACGCCCTTGCGGATCAGAAAACGTACCAGGGCACGGATCCTCTCGCGGGAAAGCCCTTCATGATCATCGGTAAAGCCTGTCATAAGGGCAGGCATGATGCCTTTCAAAAACTCCGGTTTCATAAGCAGATTCCTTTATCCTACAACTTCATTGTAAAGATTATCGTATGCAGCGGTAATGGAGGATTGCGCGCTTTGCCGGCAGCAGCGCAGATGCGATCGACAGAATTCTTCTCATTTTTCTTTCCTCCTGTTGTTTCGACTGCCCGATTTCTTCATTAATCCAATTTTAACACAAAGACGCTGTATGCAGTTCCTTGTAATTGTCGAAAAATGTTTTCAAATTGCGGTATTCGACAAGAGAAACCTTGACAAGAACAAAAAACCATGCCATACTATTTTTGAGGATTTGTTAAAAAATAACGATTACGGAGCTCATATGAAGGAAGAATGGGTGTATTATCACGATATCGGTGTGGATCCGCTGACCGAACGCGCACACAATCATGATGACAAGATAGAAATAATATGGGTGCTGCAAGGGAACGGAAAAGTTCTGATCGGAGATACTCTGTACCAGATGAAAGCCAATCATATCTATTTTATCCCTTCCCTTGTTTTTCATTACACTCACCCGGAAGAACCGTCGGAATACATCCGGAACAAACTGTCGTTTTCCCGATCCGAAATGCAGAAGCTTTTATCGGTATCCAACAAACTCTATATTTTAAATGATATGGAACGCAGATTCCGGGCTGCGGAGTGCGGCGATTCGGGTACCTTTGATCAATTGGATCGATACTTCAAAGAGGCTTCCGAACTACATGAAAAAGGGGGTACGCCGGAGGATATATCCGGTATCGGCATCATTCTGCAGATTCTAAGCTGCCTGCATCAACTCCATCTGTCAGACGCCTACCGGGTCAACCCCTCAAGCAGTCTGATCAACCAGGTTTTGTGTTATATCAATCTGCATCTGGAGGATCCGCTGACACTGGATGAGATCGCCGATGCATGCAATATCAGCAAGTATCATCTGTGTCATGAGTTCCGTAAAGAAGTCAATATGACCGTGATGCAGTATTTGACGGAACAACGGATCACGATGGCAAAAATAACGCTGCTCGATACTGAAAAACCGATTTCGGTCGTGGCAGCGGAAAACGGATTTGCGAATTTCTCTCATTTTTGCAGTGTGTTCAAACAAGCGGAAGGAATATCACCGGCGGCGTACAGGAAAAACATGTGTGACTTGCATACAAATGCTGTCAACGACCGGCAGACAAGAAGAAGCTGATCCGTATGCCCGCGCATGAAGTCAACAACTGCTCCGGTGTGCTTTTTTGATCAGCCCGAGAAGACAAAAACGGATAGTCACAAAAAAATACCGCAGTATCCTTTCCGGACACTGCGGTATTTGTCATTGATTTTTACTGTTACTGGGCGTCGTCTTCGTCGAATTTGTCGCCGCATTCAGGGCAGAACTTCGGCGGGTTCTTGGGATCCTCCGGGACCCATCCGCACTTGTCGCACTTGTAAACGGGTGCTCCCGCGGGTCTTCTTGCGCCGCATTCGGAGCAGAATTTGCCTTTGTTGACTACGCCGCAAACGGGGCAAGTCCAGCCTTCTTTTTCTTCGGGCTTCTTCGCTCCGCACTCGGGGCAGAAATTGCCTGTCGCGGTCGTTCCGCAAGCGGGGCATGTCCAGCCTGCTTTTGCCGGTGCCGCGCCGCCCGAAGGTGTCTGAGGCCCCTGAGGGTTCTGCTGTCCCATAGCATAAAGGTTCTGAGCGTTCATTCCGCCTGCCGCGTTCATTGCCATTCCCATTCCGAGGAATCCTGTCATCGCGCCTGCTTCGTTTGAAGCTGCGGCTTTCATAGCGTCTGCCTGAGCGCCGACGAGCGTAGCGCCTGCCATCGTCGGATCTTTGAGCATCGCTGTTCTCTGAGCCTGTTTGATGAGCTCTGCGTCCTCTTCGGGAAGAGTGACTGTTCCGAGAGCGACTGTCACGACAGTGATACCTCTGAGTTCGCTCCATTTGGATGAGAGCGATTCGTTCATGGCATTTTCGAGGTCTGTGTTATGTGTAACTATCTGGTTGGGTCTGAGTTCGAGTTCGGAAAGTTTTCCGAAAGCGGGCTGCAGAGCGCTGACGAATTCAGTTTTGAGCTGCTGGTCGATCTTGTCTCTCGTAAAGTCGGCCTCAACATTGCCGCATACGTTTTTGTAGAAAAGCAGCGGGTCAGAGATCCTGTATGAATAAAGGCCTGAGCAGCGGATGGCTACATCGATATCGAGTCCGATCTTCGAATCCACGACTCTGAACGGAACGGGGTTCTGTGTCCCGAACTTGTTGTCCATGATCTCCTTCGTGTTGAAATAGTAAACGCGCTGATCCTTAGCTGTGTCGCCGCCGAATGTGAAACGCTTCCCTATGACTTTGAATGTGTCCAGGATGCTCTTTCCGAGTTTGCCTGCGAAAAGGCTGGGCTCCGTAGAAGTATCATATTTGAATTCTCCGGGTTCAGCGCAGAACTCAACGACTTTGCCCTGCTCCACGATGATCATACACTGTCCGTCAGCGACCGCGATGAGAGATCCGTTCGAAATGATATTGTCGCTGCCTTTAGTGTTTGACGATTTGCCGGAAATGCGTTTTTGTCCCTTTACTACCAGAACGTCTGCATCAAGAGCGTCACAGTAGAAATATTCCTTCCATTGATCAGCCAGAGTCGTGCTCAAGGCTGCGCCGATTGCTTTAATAAGTCCCATTTTCTTAAACTCCCTTCACTGTATTGGTGTTGTGATATATTTTACCATTTCATTCATGTTTTTTCAATCGTCAAATACGGAGAACCTGAAATCTTTTATCATTTTGTCCATCGTCTCCTTGTATTCCCCCTCGAGATATCCCTTGCAGTCAGTCACTATCACATATTTGCACATGCTTCTCGTCGCGGTGTAAAGAGCGCATCTGTGGGTCACGCCTTCCTCGTAATAGCTGTATTCCGTCCTGTAAAATGTGACATTCTCCGTGGTCAGGCTCGCAGGTTCACCGAAGGTGTAGCCTTCTGTCCCGCCAACTTCCGCAAGCAGATCGTCCATCGCGTTCTTTGCCTTGTAGGATAAGTCGCCGTTCTCGATAGGGATCTGATAAACGGCTATCGTAACGCCTTCGACACGCTCAAAGTCAGACGGCTGGGCTGTAGCGGTACCCTCGGTTTCCCTGACCATTTTTACCGGGAAAAGTTCCACCGCCTCGTGCTTCTCTTTATTCAGGTAAAAACCGTACTGACCCGCCTCGTACGACCAGTCGTTCGGATATCCGATCCTGAAAAAGTAGCGTGAACCGGAATACATATTATCGAACATGACCTCGTCGTTGCCTGTAGCAGTCGTTGTGACCGCCTCTCGGAGTATATCGATACCTACGACTGCCATGATCGCGAATATGATCAGAAAACTGAAAAATATGATCGCTTTTCTGCTTATGAGAGAATATTTTACAGCCAATTTCTTTCCTTTCTTTCAGCGTTTCGCGCCTTGAAAAACGCCTTGCAATATCTGTATCACGGATTTGACAACGGGTAATCCGCGAGGCTCGCGAAAGTGTATCCCTCAGACAGGGCGTAATCTATAAAATCTCCCAGGATCGTCGCATTCGTTTCCGAGACAGCGTGCAGCAGATAAACAGCTCCGGGATGGATCTTTGCCTTAAGATAGTTATTAAGAGCCTTTTCGGGATCCATCTGATTGTTTACGTTGTAATCTCCGTATGCGAAGCTCCAGAAAGCCACTCTGTATCCGAGCGCCTTCGCGAGAGCGAGGTCTCTTTCAGAGGACGCTCCTTCCGGCGGACGGTAAAATTTCATCTTGTATTCGTACCCGAGCAGCTCGTTCAGTTTCTTCTGCGGAGCGGCAAGCTCGCTTACAAAGTTATCATTTGTTCCCAGCATCATATTCTGGTGGCTCTTCGTGTGGTTTCCTATAATGTGGCCTTCGGCGATCATCCTCTCGCATGTTGTCTTCGCGGTATCTTCTCCGAGGAACTGAGTCGTGACGAAGAACGTCGCCTTTACGTTTCTCGATTTGAGCGTATCGAGGATCCTGTTAGTCTGTCCGTTTTCATAGCCGCAGTCGAATGTGAGGTATATCCTCTTGCCGTTGGTTCTGTCGATGTAGCAGGCGTTGTATTTTGCGAGGAGCGCTTCCGTCGCAGCGCTTCTCTTGACGTTTGTTATCTTTCCGTTGCTGTCCTTGATCTCGGTGCCGCTCCACCATGAGCCGCAGAGCAAGCCTTTGAACTTGCCGGACTGATAGCGGTCGTTGATATTTATATCGTGGAAATAGTCTGTACTGACTCCCGCCATGAATGAATAGTCCATCAGAGATCCCGCCATCGGATCGACACTTGTCGCGTATATATTATTGGGATCGGGCGTATTCGTATTCTTCGGCGTTTCAGTCGGTTTGGGCGAAGGCGTCGGAGTAGGTGTAGACGGTGCGGTCGCTGTCGCTGTCGAGCCGTCAGGAGTATTTGCAGGCTCGTCTGTAGGGCCGTAGGGCGTGGCTGTCTCTTCAAACTGACTCGTCCCGTCAGTCGGAGTAGGTGTCGCTACCTGGACTATCCCTTCGGTAGCGGTGGTGTCAGGCGTTTTCGCAGCTTCCGGTTTTCTGTTATCCTTTACGCCTTTTGCGACTATCAAAATGATGACCAGCACTATGATCAGCGACATCAGCACAAACAGCAATCCTGTGATTTTTGAATTTTCTTTTGTATTCTTCGTTCCCATGACTATCCCCGTTGTAAGTTTTTTTGTTCTCGACCGCTTTTACGATATACGAACACGATTAAAAGTATACCACATTTGAAAAAGATTTCACATTTGTTTTTCAATCGGTTATAATAATTAGGCAATTCAAATCGTTGTTTCGGGATTTTACTGGAGGAAATTATGGCTGATTCCGACAAGAAAGCCGCTTGGGAGCGGTACAAGCAGATGTTTTACGAGCAGGGCAGGCGCGCCAAAAGAGCCGATATGCCTGAAGTTTCCGAGCCGTCCGAATCTTCCGAAGAACCGAATTATGCGGATGCAGCTGCGGAAGTTGCAGAGGACGTAAGAGACGATCTGTCTGAAAAGACCGATGATCCCGGAGTGCCCGAAGAGCTCGTCACGGATGTCGAAACAGCCGAGGATATTTCGGAGCCTGTCACCGACGGTGTTTCCGGCGAAGTCCTTGAAAATGTTTCCGATCCCGACGATCTTTCAGTTAAAACTCAGCAACCCGGATCAGACTTCGAAGAGATCGAAATGCCTTTGGCGGATATTCCCGCGGAGAATGGACCGGAAAAAGAAAGATCGCTCAAAAAATTTTACAACAAATATAAGCTGCCGTTCGATATCGCGATCGTGGTCATTTTGACCGTTTTCGATTTCGCGGATATGTACGGAATATCAAAACTCGCGGGAAAAAATATTCCCCCGCTTTCTGACAGATTTTTCTCCTTTATGAAGCTCGATACGATAGATCCCGGCGCATGGAACGCCGACGTTTTCAAAAAAGTCCTCTGCGGACTTACTGCTTTTCTTATCGCCGGATTCATTTCATTCCTGATCCAGATCAGCGTGAGCAAACTGATGAGGCTCATAAACAGAAAGGTTCTCTCAGGTGTTGTGACAGCCGTTTTACCGTTCATATTCTGCGGCATAGCGCTCTTTTTCGCGTTCAGATCAAACTTTGATATGGCCAATATCAGCTCTCTGGGAGCGATGGTCGGAGGGCTCTTCTTCCTGCTGCTTGCGAAATTCAGCCTCGAGATCCCCGTCGATTCAGTAAAAACAGAAAAAAAAGAAGATTGATCTTTTAAAAAATATCAACTGTTTTTCATTTTTTCAAAAGACGCGTAAATATCGTTTTTGGAAACGCCGAAATGCTCCGATGCGAGCTTCATCGACGTTTTTTTATCGTTCCCGTCCTCGATCATTTTATTCACGTATTTGAATATATCTTCGTCATTTGCTTCGATATGCGCGTTTTCTTCAAGCCCGGCCTCTTCTCTTCCCTCAATGACGAGCACGAACTCCCCTCTCACGCCGTTCTGCGTATAATACTCCAGCATCTCTTCCGCGCTTCCCCTTTTGATCTCCTCAAATTTCTTCGTGAGCTCGCGGCAGACAGCTATCCTTCTCCCCGCTGTCACTTCTGTTAACGTTTCGAGCGTTTTAAGAAGCCTGTGAGGAGCCTCGTATATCACGCAAGTTCTCTTCTCTTTTTCGATATCCTTAAGCGCCGCTTTTCTCTCCTTTTTATCAAAAGGCAAAAAACCCTCGAAGACGAATCTTCTCGTTGAAAAGCCGGACAGTACAACAGCCGTGACGCATGCCGCGGCGCCCGGTACGACCGTCACAGGTATATCATTCGCGATCGCCTCTTTGATCAGGTCGCTTCCGGGGTCTGAGATGCCCGGCATTCCCGCGTCTGACACGAGCGCGATATCAAGCCCTTCGGACAGTTTTTTAAGGATCTCGGGACCTCTTTGTATTTTATTTTCTTCGTAATAGCTGATGAGCGGCTTTTTTATGCCGAAATGAGTGAGCATGCCCAGAGTGTGTCTCGTGTCCTCCGCGGCTATAAGATCCGCGTTCTGAAGTACCTCGAGCGCTCTTTGCGTTATATCTCCCAGATTGCCTATTGGAGTCGCGACTATGTAAAGCATTATTTTTCCTCCGATGTGTGCAAAGACGGCAGCACCTTCAGGTTTTTGCCTCCGAGATGTACTCCGTGGATCAGGAACATCACCGGCGCCTTGCCGCTGTCTTTTGATACGAACTGAAGCATTTTCGGTTCGATCCTGTATTTTCTCATTGTCTCTATCGCGTCAGCGAGCCTCTCCGGCCTGTTCACCATGTAAAAATTTCCGTACGGAACGAGCAGTTCCGACGCTGTTTTGATCATATCCTCCAGTGTGCAGCTCACTTCGTGTCTCGCTATGTATTCAGCGTCGTCATCGCTTCTGATACCGCTTTTGCTGCGTTTGTACGGCGGATTCGTGACTACTGCGTCAAATGAAGACTTGCCGAATTTCGCCGTCATCTCTGTTATATTTCCTTCGATGATATCTATTTTACCTTCCAGGCCGTTAATAATAACGTTTCTTTTTGCGGCATCAGCAGCCTTCTCCTGTATCTCAACGCCCGTAAAATGAGCCGCTTCCGTCTTTGCCGACAGCAGTATCGGGAGTATGCCCGTACCCGTTCCGAGATCTATAACTCTTGCGCCTTTGGGGAGTTTCGCGAAGTTTGAGAGAAGCACTGCGTCCGTTCCGAAGTGGAAAACGTCGTCAGGCTGTATGAGAAAAAGACCGTCGAGTTGAAGGTCGCAAAGCTGCTCGTTATCTCTTAACAGTTCTTTTTGTTTATCAGTCATAACTGTCCGTCTGTTTTAGCAAAAAGGGCCTGCCGAAAACGACAAGCCCTCGCGAAACACTTTTGTTTCATTATCGACGTTTCGGCAGATCATTTGCCTTCGTCTTCAACAGGAGCGCCTACAGGGCAAACATCCGCGCAGCTTCCGCATGAAAGGCATTCGTCAGCGTTGATCTCGAACTTGCCGTCTCCTTCTGTGATAGCCTCAACAGGGCACTGAGCAGCGCAAGCGCCGCATGCGATACAATCATCTGTGATCTTAAAAGCCATATTCCATACACCTCCGTGAAAGATTCAAGAATTACTCCTCTTCTTGCGGACGAAATTATACTACGTTTGTATTCACTTGTCAAGATTGTTTTCGAATGGACAATATATTTCTTGCCCGTTTTTACATTCTGTTGTATAATTAAGTTTACACCGTATGTTAAAGGCGTATGGGTATGTATTTAATTATTACAAAAGAACGGAGTCGTTTTATGGGCAGATCAAAAAAGTCCTCCGGCAAAAACGGTAA
>DBVT01000075.1:27889-28135 GCA_002308775.1 Mageeibacillus sp. UBA1257 | reverse complement strand
GGCGGAGGAAGCAGCAAAAGAAGCAGCTGCCTCCGAAGAAGCAGTTTCGGAAGAAAAAGCCGCGGAGGAAGTTCAGGCGGAAGAAGCTCCCGCAGAGGAAGTCCGCGAAGAAACAGCTGAAGAAGAGGCAGTCAAAGAAGAAACCTCCGAAGAAGAAAAGCCCAAGAAGCAAAAGGGAGATTTTATGTCCGGATTCATCAGAGTCGCGGCTATCGCGTTCTTCTTCGTTGCTCTCGGATTGTTGTT
>DBVT01000075.1:21728-27805 GCA_002308775.1 Mageeibacillus sp. UBA1257 | reverse complement strand
GAAAGACCTGACCGCGTGACACCGATATATCCCGGCATCATGACTCCGGCGATAACATACCCCGAAGTGATCACTCTCGAAAAACTTCAGCTGCTCGAATCGCTCAATCCCGATTTTACGCTCTGGTTCTACATCGACGGCACTGATATCAGCTACCCTGTTATGTACTCCGGAGACAACGATATGTATCTCAAGAGAGATTTTTACAAGCAGAGCAATATTTCAGGTTCCCTCTTCCTCGATTACAGGAACACGCAGATCAAAGGAAACACGATCATTTACGGTCACAATATGAAGAACGGAACGATGTTCGGCGAACTCAGAAGATACAGCGACGAGGTCTTCTTCAAGCAGCACACGATGGTCTACACATATTCCGAAGACCAGATAATCGCCTGGAAGATCTTCTCCGCATATCCGACAAATATCTTCAACAATTACATCAAAACAAGTTTTTCAAGCAAGGACGCGTATCTCAAATTCCTCAACAAGCTGCAGGAAGATTCACTGCACAAGACGGATATTGTTCTGACGGAGAATGACGATATACTGACTCTTTCGACATGCAGAAACGGCGAGGGCAACAACGGAAGATTCGTCGTTCACGCAGTGAAGATCCAGACGTTCCCGATGCCCGTATCGAGCGGAGATACGACGGTCTTGTCCAACTGATACGCTTTTTTGAAAGACAGGCAAGGAGTTTTATCATGAAAATAGAGATGAATCAATACAACCCTTTGTTTGGGATGACGCCTGTGAGCGATCTGTTTTTTACGAGATATCTGCCCGTAATGGACTCTGAATGCGTAAAAATATATCTTTATGTGCTCTACCTTGCCTCTAAAAACGAAAACATAAGACCCGAAGACCTCGCGAGCGCGATAGGATACTCGAAAGAGCTTGTCTCCGCGAAACTGATCGAACTGCAGAGGATAGGTCTTTTGAATCTCTACCCTGACAGACTTGTCGTCACAAATCTCGGACTTGATGAGCTGACAAGATCTTACAGACAGAAAACTACAGCGGATCCCGAGGAAGCGCTTCCCGGAAATACCAGGCTCGATGAAAAATACAGAAAAGTCACTAAGACCGTTAACGATACGATCTTTAACGGCCACATGCCGACCGATCTTTACACGGATATAATTTTGTGGGTCGACAAATACGGATTCGAACCCGAGGCCGTATATCTTCTCTTCCAGCACTGCAGGGACGCTCTGAAGCAGGTCCCCGGCCGTTCGTACATTCTCGCAGTCGCAGACAACTGGGGTAAAAAAGGCATCAAAACAGCCGAACAGGTGTCCCATTATCTCGAGAAATATACAGCTTTTAAGAAGTATCAGAAAGCGATCGAAAAGAAACTCAATATACGCTCGCAGATGACAGTTTTCCAGGAGGAGGTCGTCCAGAAGTGGTATTACACGTACAATTACCCGCTTGAAGTCGTTGATCTCGCCCTTTCAAAATCAGTAAATACGAACGTGACCTCTCTCGGTTATTACGATTCGATACTGTCTGACTGGTACAGCAAGGGACTTAAAGAGCCGTCGGAAATAGAAATATACGAGGCCGAATACAGAAAGAACTCTGCCGAGAAAAACAGTGCCAAACAACTGCCCTCGAACACTTCACAGAGGCAGAAAAAAGGTTCAAATTACAGCGAGAGAAAATATGACGAAGACTTCTTGAACAGTTTTGTCGGAGGCAACAATGGCTGATTATTCTTTTGAAAAAGCTCACGAAATTCTCAGGGACAGGCGCTACACAGCCGAAAAAGAAGCTCTTGAGCGCAAGCTTGATCTTATGAACAAAGAGCCCGAATACGCGCAGATCGAAATGGCCCTGCTCGAAGCGGGACGTGATTCTCTGACCGCGGCTATGACAAGAGATAAAAGGAAAACAGATGAACTGAAAAAAAAGATCGCCGACCTTTCAAAGCGCGAGGTCTCTTTCCTCGAGTCAAAAGGATACGGCAAAGACTATTTACAGCCTAATTATTATTGCAGGAAATGCTGCGACAAAGGCATGGTCGGTCCCGAAGGCGCTCAGGTTCGCTGTTCATGCTACAGGCAGCTGATCCTCGACTGCTGGCGTGAGGAATCGGGTCTTTCGTCCGCCGGATTCGATTTTACCAAATTCGACGATTCCCTCTTTTCTGATGATATCGACAAAGAAAAATACGGCATCACAGTCTCGCCTCGTAAAAATGCCGAGGACAATCTGAAGATCTGCCGCGATTTCTGTGACGGTTTTTCCTCTGATCAGCCTGACCTTCTCTTCTTCGGTCCCGCCGGCTCCGGTAAAACGTTCACCTGCAGCTGTATGGCTACAGAACTCATCAAGAAAGACATCCCCGTTATGTATATAACAGCCTATAAATTGTTTTCTTCCGTTCTCTCTTTCGGAGCGTTTGACGAAGGCAGAGAAAAAGCCCGCATCACGGAAGAACTTTTGAGAAAAACGTCCGTTCTGATCATCGACGATCTCGGTTCGGAGAATACGAGCGAGGCGAGAAAGAGCCTTCTTCTCGATATTTTAAACGAAAGGGAAAGCAACAATATGTCCTTCCCCTGTAAAACGGTCATTTCTTCAAATCTTTCTGTTTCCGATCTTTACTCATATTACGGAGAACGCATCGGATCCCGAATCGTCGGAAGATTCAAGATCCTCCATTTCGCGGGCGACGATATAAGGCTCAAAAAAGCTAAGGAAAAACTCACGTCACAAAAATGATCTTCAGCTGATTTTTATCAGTTAAAATATCTCTTTGCGGCCTCAAACATCTTGATGTCGTAATTTCCCGGCACGTTTTTGTACAAATTGCTGCCTATGCGTTCCGCGTGTCCCATTTTACCGAAGACGCGGCCGTCGGGAGACGTTATTCCCTCGATGGCGAACATCGATCCGTTCGGGTTAAAATGTATATCTCCTGATGCGTTTCCTTCAAGATCGGCATATTGTGTGGCGATCTGACCGTTTTCGGCAAGTTTTTTGATCAGTTCCTCGTCTGCGACAAATCTGCCCTCTCCGTGAGATATCGGCACGGAATAGACCTCTCCGACCTTCGTATAAGAGAGCCACGGCGACTTGTTCGACGCGATCCTCGTGCGTACTATGCGCGACTGGTGTCTGCCTATAGTGTTAAAAGTGAGTGTCGGGCAGTGCTCGTCCGTGTCGATTATTTTACCGTAAGGAACGAGGCCGAGCTTGATAAGAGCCTGGAAGCCGTTGCAGATACCGCACATAAGACCGTCTCTTTTGTCAAGAAGCTCTCCGACTTTCTCTTTTATCTCGTGATTTCTGAAGAACGCGGTGATAAATTTGCCGCTTCCGTCGGGCTCGTCTCCGCCTGAGAAACCGCCCGGAATGAATATGATCTGCGACTGTGTTATAAGATCCGCGAATTCCTCGGCCGACCTCTTAATGCCTTCCTGAGAGAGGTTGTTTATTACATAGATCTCCGGTTCGAGCCCCGCGTCTCTCACTGCCTTCGCGCTGTCGAACTCGCAGTTTGTGCCCGGGAACGCGGGGATCAGGACCTTCGGAAGCGCGGTTTTGATCTTGGGAGACGGATATGATACTGCCTCGAATTTGAAATTCTCAGTCCTGATCTTTCCGTTATCAATGTTGCACGGGAAGACGCTCTCGAGCTTGCCTTCATAGAGGGAAAGGATCTCATCAGCGGAAACAGACTCATTTTTGTATTTGAATACGCCTTTGTCGTTGACCGAACCGATCTTTTTCACATTTGCGCATCCTTCGAAGCACTTTTTGACCGGATCGACGTCTTCAGATGTCTCTATAACGAACGAGCAGTAAGAATAACCGAAGAGTTCTTCAAGCGAGACACCTGAGTCTATATCAGCTCCGAATCCGTTTCCGAAAGACATTTTCATAACGGCTTCCGCGACTCCGCCCATCCCGGGCGTGCAGCAGGCAGATACCTTTCCTTCTCTCATGAGCTTCGTCATCGAGGTAAAGATCTTCTTCAGTTTTTCTGCCTTCGGCAGGTCGTTTTCATCGTATTCCGGCGAAACAAGCATGATATTGTCGTTCGCCTTTTTAAATTCCGGAGTTACAATGTGCTGCGCTTTTTCGGTCGTCACCGCGAATGAAACGAGCGTCGGAGGGACATCGAGATCTTCGAAAGAACCGCTCATCGAGTCCTTTCCTCCTATCGCGCCTACGCCGAAATCGAGCTGCGCTCTGAACGCTCCGAGGAGAGCTTCGAAGGGCATGCCCCATCTGGAAGGATCTTTGCCGGGATGAGGGAAATACTCCTGAAGAGTCAGATATACGTCTTCGAACGACGCGCCCGATGCGATCAGTTTGCAGAGAGAGCTTGCGACAGCTATATAAGCGCCGTGGTAGGGGCTCTTTTCCGAGATGAACGGATCGAATCCCCAGGACATGAGCGAGCAGTCGTCAGTGTGTTTTTTCTCGACGGAGATCTTCTGCACCATCGCCTGAACAGGAGTGAGCTGGTTTTTACCGCCGAAGGGCATCATAACGGTTCCGGCTCCTATAGTTGAGTCGAATCTCTCCGCGAGACCCCTCTTGGAACATGTGTTCAGGTCTGACGCGACAGCTTTCAAGTTGTCTTTGAACGTGCCTTTTATATCTTTTTCATATTTTTCGGGCTTCCTTGTGTCAACATTTGTATGTTTTTCCGCTCCGTTTGAATCGAGGAATTCGCGGCTGATATCGACAATTTTCTTGCCGTTCCAGTTCATAACGAGCCTGTTCGTGTCCGTCACTTTAGCGACGACGCACGCCTGCAGGTTCTCTTTTCCTGCGATCTTAAGAAATCTTTCCGCGTCTTCAGAGCTTACAACGACAGCCATTCTCTCCTGCGATTCGCTGATGGCAAGCTCCGTTCCGTCGAGACCGTCGTATTTTTTCGGCACCGCGTTGAGATCTATCTCGAGTCCCGGTGAAAGTTCTCCGATAGCTACGGATACGCCTCCGGCTCCGAAATCGTTGCATTTTTTGATCATTTTACACGCTTCGGCGTTTCTGAAAAGCCTCTGGAGCTTCCTCTCCTCGGGTGCGTTTCCTTTCTGGACTTCAGCGCCGCACGTTTCGACAGAATGAGCGTTGTGAGCCTTTGAAGAGCCCGTCGCGCCTCCGATACCGTCTCTTCCCGTGCTTCCTCCGAGTAAAATGACAACGTCTCCGCACGCCGGCTTCTCTCTTCTGACATTTTCAGCGGGAGTTGCGGCGACAACAGCGCCTATTTCCATTCTCTTCGCGGCATACCCGGGATGGTACAGCTCGTCGACTATGCCTGTTGCAAGGCCGATCTGGTTTCCGTATGACGAATAGCCGGCTGCGGCCGTGGTGACTATTTTCCTTTGAGGGAGTTTGCCGGGGATGGTCTCCTCGACAGGTTTTAACGGGTCAGCGGCGCCTGTTATCCTCATTGCGCCGTATACGTAAGATCTTCCCGAAAGCGGGTCTCTGATCGCGCCGCCTATGCATGTCGCAGCGCCTCCGAAAGGCTCGATCTCGGTGGGATGGTTGTGAGTTTCGTTTTTGAAGAGCAGGAGCCACGGTTCCTTTTTACCGTCGACTTCAACATTGATCTTTACCGTACAGGCGTTGATCTCGTCAGATTCATCGAGTTTTGTGAGCTGTCCCGTCTTTTTAAGGTACTTGGCGGCCAGAGTCGCTATGTCCATGAGACACACCGGTTTGGTGCTTCCGATCGCCTTTTTGGTATTCAAATATTCGAGATATGCGTCACGGAGAAGCTTGTCCGCGAAATCCACATTATCTATCCTGGTTAAAAATGTCGTATGGCGGCAGTGATCTGACCAGTACGTATCGATCATTCGAAGTTCTGTTATCGTAGGATCCCTCTTCTCGGTACGGAAATAGTCGCGGCAGAAAATAAGATCGTCAAGGTCCATCGCAAGACCGTAATCTCTCACCATTTTTTCGAGCTCTTCATCGCCCAGTTTCGTAAAACCTTCCAGAATCATTACATCTGAAGGGATCCCGTAATTCGTCTTCAAAGTCGCGGGTTTTTCAAGAGATGCTTCGCGCGATTCGACGGGGTTGATGACATATTTTTT
>DBVT01000075.1:21042-21573 GCA_002308775.1 Mageeibacillus sp. UBA1257 | reverse complement strand
CTTTTATATCCGGGTCGTATGTGATCTCATCGAGCTGAGGCTCCGAGAACACCGTCCGTGATGCGTATTCGAATGTCTCCTCCGTGATATTTTCCGCGTCGTAGCAGTTAAAAAGCCTGATATTTTCAAGTCCCTTTATTCCGAGGAAGACCTTCGCATCTGACAAAAGCGCCTTCGCTTCGTTGTCAAAACCGGGCTTTTTCTCAACATATATCCTGTAAACCATTAAAATTCTCCTTTTTGCCGCCCTTTACCGTTCGGGCGCATTTCTTGTTATTTTTTAAGTGCGGCAAGCGCTCTCGCGCCTATGTCCTTTCTGTAAAACGCATTGTCGAATCTGATCTTTTTTACCTTGCGGTAAGCGTCGTCCAAGGCGTCCTCAAGCGTATCTCCCGTGCCTGAAACTCCGAGGACTCTGCCGCCCGATGTGACAGGCTTTCCGTCCTTCAGTTTTACACCGGCTGCGAAAATACTGTCTTCGATGCTCTTCGGTACTGTTATTTCAAAACCTTTTTCGTACGATTTCGGGTA
>DBVT01000075.1:20489-20863 GCA_002308775.1 Mageeibacillus sp. UBA1257 | reverse complement strand
GTTCTGCCTTCTCTGTTCATCGCTTCGACAGTGGGCTTGAATATCTTTTCCATGCACTCCTTCGCAACGTCTTCCGTGTAAAAAGGATTCGGCGCGACCGTTCCCATGCCGCCCGTATTGAGCCCCTTATCTCCGTCAAGAGCTCTTTTATGATCCATAGAAGAGACCATCGGAACGACCGTTTTACCGTCAGTGAAAGAAAGTACGGACACCTCGGGACCTGTTAAAAACTCCTCGATGACTATATGGTCGCCGCTCTTTCCGAAGACTTTCTGCTCCATCATCGAGCGAACGGCTGCCTCGGCGTCTTCTCTCGTTTCAGCTATAACGACGCCCTTCCCCAGAGCCAGTCCGTCTGCTTTGACGACTGTCGG
>DBVT01000075.1:7777-20443 GCA_002308775.1 Mageeibacillus sp. UBA1257 | reverse complement strand
GGGATGCCGTATTTCTTCATAAGCTCCTTGGAAAAAACTTTGCTGCCTTCGATTATCGCGGCCTTCGCTACAGGTCCGAAACACGGTATTCCCTTCTCGTTCAGAGCGTCTACGCATCCCGCGACAAGCGGATCATCAGGAGCGACTATAACGTAATCGATCTTGTTTTCAACTGCGAATTCCACGATGCCGGGGATATCGTTTGCTGACGTCCCGACGCATATGGCATCGCTCGCTATCCCTCCGTTTCCGGGATATGCAAAAACTTGCGTGACCTTTTTGTTTTCCTTGATTTTTTTGATGATCGCGTGCTCACGGCCGCCGCCGCCGACAACAAGTATTTTCATCGTTTTTCTCCGTTTTGTGGCATTTTCTGCCGTTTTTTGGTATTGTTACGCGTAAAATGCGCTAAGATCAATGGTGGAAAAGTCTGAGTCCCGTGAAGGCCATGACCATTCCGTATCTGTCGCATCTGTCTATAACGAGATCGTCTCTGACTGAGCCGCCCGGCTGCGCGACATATTTTACGCCGCTTCTGTATCCTCTTTCGATATTGTCGTCAAACGGGAAGAAAGCGTCGCTGCCGAGCGATACGCCTCTCCTGCCCGCAAGGAATTCCCTCTGCTCCTCTTTCGTAAAAGGCTCGGGTCTTTCGGTAAAAAATTTCTGCCATACTCCGTCAGCGCATATATCTTCTTCGTTCTGGTTGATATATCCGTCTACGGCGTTGTCTCTTTCAGGTCTTCCGAGGTCCGGTCTGAACTTCAAAGAGAGGACCTTTTCGTGCTGGCGGAGGAACCATGTGTCTGCCTTTGTTCCGGCGAGCCTTGTGCAGTGGATCCTCGACTGCTGTCCTGCGCCTACGCCTATCGCCTGTCCGTCATATGCGTAGCAAACGGAATTGGACTGCGTATATTTCAATGTTATAAGGGCGACGATCAGGTCTCTTTTTGCCTCTTCCGGAAGGTCCTTGTTTTTCGTCACGATATTCTTAAGAAGTTCTCCGTCGATCTTGCAGTTGTTGTGCCCCTGCTCGAATGTGATACCGAATACCTGCTTGCACTCCTGCTCGGCCGGTACGTAATCCGGATCTATTTTTACGATATTATATGTGCCTTTTCTCTTCGTTTTCAGAATTTCGAGAGCTTCGGGATCGTATCCGGGAGCGATTATTCCGTCAGAAACTTCCCTCTTGATCATTTTCGCGGTAGTGACGTCACAGACATCCGAAAGCGCGACCCAGTCTCCGAACGAGCAGACTCTGTCAGTTCCCCTTGCTCTTGCATACGCGCAAGCGAGAGGAGATCTGTCCAGATCCTCGATATCATCCTCGAAAACAGCCTTTTTGAGAGTGTCGGTAAGCGGAATTCCGACTGCGGCCGACGTGGGACTCACATGCTTAAAAGACGCGCAAGCGGGAAGCCCGAGCGCTTCCTTGAGTTCTTTTACGAGCTGCCAGGAGTTGAAAGCGTCCAGGAAGTTGATATATCCGGGCCTTCCGTTCAGTATCTCTATCGGCAGGTCGCTTCCGTCAGCCATGTAGATAACTGCCGGTTTCTGATTCGGGTTGCATCCGTATTTGAGTTCGAATTTTTTCATGATTTGCCTCCGCTTAAAATATTATTCCAGATTTTTATTCAGTATTCTGTCGTCGAATTCTCCCGTTTTCAGGTCTGTATACCTGACATAGAGGGAGATCTTGTTCTTGTCGTTCAGCTTCTTCCAGAGCTCGTCTGTGAATTCGTCGATCGAATTCGGGATCCTGACTCTCTCAGGCTCTCCGAAGAACGGCGGCAGCGGATTGCTGTTGCAGACGTAAGTGTGGATGAAATGGCCAACTCCTTTGATCGCCGGATAAGAGAACGTGTATCTCGAGCATGCGCTGCCGAAGGGATCGGCGCTTTTTAATATGCTCATCTCATATGTAAAATCGTCGTTTGCGAAATTCAATATCCCGCTGATCCTTGGAGTATAGTTCGGAGCGTCAGGTTCGAATTCCCTCGTCGCGAGAGATTCGGCAAAGCTCTTCCCGTTTTTCAGTCCCTCGTAGATCGTATCCGTCTGGTCGCCGTTCGTGACTATGAGACTGTTTTCGTATTTTCTGACTGCCGCGTATATTATCAGACTGGGATCGACCACCTTAGAGGGATCAAACGGCTCTGTGAAAACTTCTCCGTTTTTCTCGGCGAATATCCTGTTTCTGCTGTTCTCGCTGCGTCCCATAATGAAATAAGCGCTGCACGCTTTTGTCGCGTCTTCCGTTTTACCGATGACGATGCCTCTTCCGACATACGTGTTGCCTTCGATGAGTTCTCCGATGTTGCTGATTTGATAAGTGTCCATTCTTTTCTCCTCTGTTTATTTATTATTCGCTATCTGTGCGCAAACCTTTTCGACCGCTCTCGGCAGAATGACCCATTCCGCCTGTTCCATAACTCTCCTCTGCAGTATTTCCGGCGTGTCCCCTTCGAGGACCTCGACAGGCTTCTGCATGATTATCTCTCCTCCGTCCGGGATCTCGTTCACAAAGTGCACAGTCGCTCCCGTGAACTTGACGCCTCTCGCAAGCGCAGCTTCATGCACCTTCAGCCCGTAGAAACCCTGTCCGCAAAACGACGGTATCAGCGACGGATGTATGTTGATGATCTTTTTTTCGTACTTTTTTGTGAATTTTTCGCTTAAAATGCTCAAAAATCCTGCCAAAACGATTATTTCCGCTCCCGCTTTATCGATCTCCTTTTCGATAGCTTCCTCGAACGCCTCCTGGCTGCCTGTCTTCTTTTTCGTCACCGTGATAGTCTTTATCCCGGCGTTTTCAGCCCTCGTGAGAGCATAGGTGCCTTCCTTGTTCGATATGACTACCGCGATCTCGCCGCTCTTTAAAACGCCCTCATTTTGCGCGTCGATAAGAGCCTGCAGATTGGTTCCTCCGCCGGATACGAGCACCGCGATCTTTACCTTTGTCTCAGCCATTTTCTCTCCTTTTTATCTTAAAACGATCTTCTCGTCAGACTTCACGATCTCTCCGATCACGTACGCGTTCACGCCGTTTTCCCTAAGGATCCCGATCGATCTGTCAGCGTCCTGCTTTGCGACCGTAACGCTCATGCCGACTCCCATATTGAACGTATTGAACATATCTCTGCGGTCGATCCTGCCCGTTTTTTCGATCAGGTCGAATATCGGCAGGATCTTAACTGCCTTCTCCTCTATCGACGCGCACAGCCCTTCCGGAATGCTCCTTGGGATATTTTCGTAAAAACCGCCGCCCGTTATGTGCGAAATGCCTTTTACCTTTACCTGAGAAAGGAGCGCAAGGACGGGTTTGACGTAAATGACCGTGGGTTCCAAAAGCGCTTCGCCCAAAGATCTTGAAAGCTCAGGAATGTATTTTTTGATATCGTTTTTCTCAACGTCGAAAACCTTGCGGACGAGTGAAAATCCGTTTGAATGAACTCCCGATGAAGGAAGCGCGATCACTATGTCTCCGGCTTTCATCTTCTTGTTGTCTATGATCTTTTCCGAATCTACGATGCCTGTGCAGTATCCCGCGAGATCATATTCGTCTTCAGGGTAAAATCCGGGCATCTCTGCCGTTTCTCCTCCGATAAGAGCCGCGTCAGACATAACGCAGCCGTCGCAGACGCCTTTTACGATATCGGCGATGCGCTCGGGCACATTTTTGCCGCAGGCGATATAGTCGAGGAAAAAGAGCGGTTTTGCGCCGCAGCATATAACATCGTTTACGCACATCGCGACGCAGTCTATTCCGACCGTATCGTGTTTGTCCATAAGAAAAGCGATCTTAAGCTTCGTTCCCACGCCGTCCGTGCCGCTTACAAGGACAGGTTTTTTCATACCTGTCAGATCAGGTGCGAACAGTCCTCCGAAGCCTCCGACATCTGAAAAAACGCCTTTTGTTTTCGTTCTCTCGATGTGTTTCTTCATCAGCTCCACAGATTTGTATCCCGCGGTTATATCAACTCCGGCTTTCGCGTATGCTTCAGATCTTGAATTTGTATTCATTCTTTCTCCTCCTGTTTATTCTTTGCCTGTCCAGCAGTATGTGCAAAGTTTGCATGGTTCTATTCCGATAGCCTCCTCGACTCCTTCGAGAGACTGGAACGCAAGGGAAGCAAGATGAAGCTTCTCTTTCATGGCCTTCAGAAGTTTTTTACCTCTTTCCGTATTCCTGTCGGAATATTCGTCTATGTGTTTGACTCCCTCTTCTCCTTCGAGTTCTTCGATTATCTGCCTTGTGATGAGCTCGTACTCTCCCGTCGATCTGGTAAAATTCAGATATTTGCATCCGAACATTATCGGGGGGCAGGCGGAACGCATATGGACTTCTTTAGCGCCGTTTTCATAGAGGAATTCGACCGTTTCGCGAAGCTGGGTGCCTCTGACGATCGAGTCGTCCACGAAGAGCAGCGACTTGTCTTTAATAAGCTCCGGAACAGGTATCTGCTTCATTTTCGCGACTTCGTTTCTCTCCTGCTGGACTGTAGGCATAAAACTTCTCGCCCAGGTGGGAGTGTATTTTACAAAAGGTCTGGCGTAAGGGATGCCGCTCTGCATAGCGTAACCCATGGCGTGAGGCGTGCCTGAATCGGGGACGCCTCCTACGTAGTCTATATCTTTCACTTCGCCGCGTTTTTTGTCGTCATCAGCCATTATCGCGCCGTTTCTGTATCTCATCGTCTCAACAGTACTGCCTTCATAGCACGATGTCGGATAGCCGTAATAGCTCCAGAGGAAAGCGCAGATCTTCATTTCTTTTCGCGGCTCTTCCAAAGTTTTTATTCCGTCCGCGGTGATCTCGACGATCTCTCCCGGTCCGAGCTCACGCTCCTGCGTATAACCGACCTTCAAAAGAGCGAACGACTCGAATGATACGCAGCGGCCGTCTTCGTTTTTGCCTATGAATACAGGTATCCTGCCCAGTCTGTCTCTCGCTGCGATTATCTCTCCTCTTTCAGTTAAAACGAGTATCGAAGCCGTTCCTTTTATCTGCTGCTGAGCGAATTTTATGCCTTCCGTGAAATCAGATTTTCTGTTTATCAGAGCGGCGACGAGTTCCGTCTCGTTCACTCTGCCGCCCGTCATCGCGTTAAAATGTCCTCCGCCGAATGAAAGATACTGATCGATCAGCGCATCTTCGTTGTTTATTTTACCCACCATGCAGATCGCGTACGTTCCGAGGACGGAGCGTATAAGAAGCGGCTGGGGATCGCTGTCGCTGATGCATCCGATCGCCGAATTGCCCTTCATTTTCTCAAATATATGCTCGAATTTCGTTCTGAAAGGCGAATTTGAGATCGTATGGATCTCTCTCTGAAGGCCGGTGTCTGTGTCGTAAGCCGCGATGCCGCCCGTTTTTGTTCCCAAATGTGAATGATAATCCGTTCCGAAGAAAACGTCACCAATCACGTCTTTTTTGCTTGCTGCGCCGAAAAAACCTCCCACGCTGTAACCTCCTGATCCTGTTGCTTCTTACTCTCCGAATACTCTTCTCATCATTTCCCTGTATGCCTCTTCGACATTGCCGAGGTCTCTGCGGAATCTGTCTTTGTCGAGCTTTTCGTTTGTCTTCGCGTCCCAGAAGCGGCATGTGTCGGGAGAGATCTCATCTGCGAGAACTATCGTTCCGTCGGGAAGTCTGCCGAATTCGAGTTTGAAGTCGACGAGCTTTACGCCGAGACTGAGGAAATACTCTTTGAGGACGCTGTTGACCTTGAAAGCCATCGACTTTATAGTCTCGAGCTCTTCTTTTGTCGCGAGTTCAAGCGCGAGAGCGTGATATGAGTTGATCAGAGGATCGTGAAGGTCGTCGTTTTTGTAGGAGAATTCGATAGTGGGTTCTTTGAAAACTATGCCCTCTTCGACTCCGTACCTTTTTGCGAACGAACCTGCCGAAATATTTCTGATTATAACTTCAAGAGGAACTATCTGAACTTTTCTTACGAGCGTCTCCCTGTCGTTCAGTTCTTCGACGAAGTGCGTTTTAACTCCGTTTTTCTCGAGGAGCTGCATAAGGTGGTTTGACATCCTGTTGTTTATCGCGCCTTTTCCTCTGATCGTGCCTTTCTTGAGACCGTCAAGAGCCGTCGCGTCGTCCTTGTAGGATACGATCACCATCGCCTTGTCATCCGTTGCGAATACCTTCTTCGCTTTGCCCTCGTACAACTGTTCACACTTTTTCATGCCTTTTCCTCCATTTTTTAAGATATTTTGGTATTATTTGTCGTAAACAAAAATGCCCGCCGGATATTACAATCCGAGCAGGGCGTTTACATTTTTGTCTTTGTCAAGCACTTTCGCGCTGTCCTTCTTCCTCTTCTTCTGCAGTCTCTCAGACAGTTCGGCGTCGTCCACCGCAAGTATCTGCGCAGCGAGGATCGCGGCATTCGCCCCTCCGTTTACCGCCACGGTTGCCACAGGTATCCCGGTAGGCATTTGTACCGTAGCAAGAAGAGCGTCAAGCCCTTTGAAACTGCCCGATTCGCACGGTATCCCTATCACAGGTAAAACGGTAAAGGACGCGACGACTCCTGCCAGGTGAGCAGCCATTCCCGCGGCGGCGATCATGACTCCGAAGCCGTTTTTTTCGGCTGACGCCACAAATTTTCTGACCGCATCAGGCGTTCTGTGAGCAGAATATACGTGTGTTTCAAAAGGGATTTCAAGTTCCTGCAGTACTGTAACTGCTTTTTTGATTATCGGAGCGTCACTGTCGCTTCCCATTATGATCCCGACTTTTTTCATTTTACTCCTCCATTCGACCGGTTCTTTTGTCCGATCGTTTTCAAAAAACAAAAAGAGCGCACCCGTAACCTACATATGCTCGTAAGTTCAAGTGTGCCCAGACGGTCGGCGTTTCGCGGGGTCCTTCTTCCCCAATAATTCTCTGTTCCTTCGCGGTCATCCGCATTTCTTCCGTCAGTTGCAGAGTACGAACTTTTTTCATTGAAAATTGTATCATTCGGAGCGCCTTTTGTCAACTGTCTAATTGTTAACTTTCGTAAAAATAAACGCCGCCGGACTGCCTCCGGCGGCGCGATTTTTACGCGTGATAAGACGGATCTATAAAGCGGCTGCTTCCTCGAAGATCGTCTCCCATCTTTCATTGGCTGTCTGCTCGAGTTCACGCAGGGCGTCCTTGTAGTCTTTTTTGTTGTTAAGGTGGTTCGCCACGACTACCATAAGAGATTCATTGATTATTTTAGATATCTCCGGAGGTACGTAGCACTCGGACCAGCATGCGCAGAACGCTTCCGGGTATACCAGGAACGCGTCATAGTTGAACGTCCCCTCGGGATAAGGTATCCTCCATACGCCTGATGCGATACCTTCCCTTGTACAGGGGATACCGCCGCCGATGACATTGTTGAAAGCTTTCTGTCCTTCAAGCGTCAAAAGGAAGAGAGCGAAAGTCGCCGCGGCGTCGGGGTTCTTCGTTTTACTGTAGACCATATAACCGAATGCCTCGCCGGGGATGGAGATGACAGGGGTCTTGGGCAGCGTGCAGACGTCCATCTCAAGTCCGAGGATATCATATTCTTTTTTCAGCTCGATCCTGTCCTGATAAAGTATTCCGTAATGCAGTCCGTATTTGAATCCGAAGCTCTGCGGATCCTCGAGGTTCGCATGCTTTGCTCCGATCTCTCCCAAAAGATTTTGAGTTGAAGCATACCCTTTGTCAACGAGGTCGATGAGCTCGAATATTCCTCTTACAACGTTCTCATCTGAACTGAAATGCACCTTTTTGTTGACCGTATCGTACCATTTGCCTCCCCAGCTTCCGAGCCAGAAAGTGAGACCGCACGCGTAATTCGACTCAAAGTATGCGCCTACCTGTTCGTATGTGCCGTCGCTGTTGACCTTTCTCAGTCTTGCGCAGTAATCTCTGAAATCGTCCCATGTCCAGTCCATCGAAGGCTTTTCAAGTCCTTCCGCTTTCAGCATGGTCACGTTCGTGTAAAAAACGCTCTGCGTGATGTCTGAAGGCACCATATAAAGAAGACCGTTGTAACAGCCCAGATCGTAAACCGCCGTATACATCTGCTGGATGTCGATATTCATATTTTCGATATACGAATCGAGCGCCATCGCGGATCTGTATCTTCCCGAGTAATTATAGACATCGCAGTCGGCTGTGTAATATACGTCTCCTATATCACCCGCGGCGACCTGCACCGGGAACTGTGCCCACTCGATGATATCCGTTCTGACTCTTACGTTCGGATAATGCTCGGTATATGACTTTATCCAGTTGTCCAGGGCGATCTCCGACTCCGGGCCGGACCGCAGCCACATCGAGACCTTGATCTTCCCCCTCGGGTCTACCACATAGTCCTCGGGGAGCTGCGGATTCGTATAGCCTTCATTGTTGCACGCAAACAGCGATACGCCGAGACACACGAGAACTGCAAAAATTGTAATTTTCACCAGTTTCTTCATACATTCCATCCTTTTTTGCAATTGATTTCCAAAATAGACAAAAACATTATAACACACAGAAAAACACTTTGTTAATACCGTTATGGGGCGAATACTCGGAAGCGGCTGAAAAATACGGACGAAAAGGCTGAGATCAGGGACGCGGAGGAACGACGGGAGACGGACCGGTATGTCCTTGACATAGGCAGCGTTTTTCTGTAAACTGAACTGTGCGGTGACCTGCCGGGATCATATCGACCTGAGAAAGATCATTCACATTCCGCCCGTCACAGCGTCTCACGTTTTCCGCGAAAGGCAGGATCATCATGGTAAAAACAGGCAGGCGAAGATCGCCTTTTCTTATAATATACTGGATCCTCCAGTGGACCTGGGGCATTATTCAGAATGTCATCGGATTGCTCGTATGGCTTATCCTCGGAAGAGAAGGTAAAGAATCTTTTTGCGGCGCGTCAGTCAGAAAATGGAACATCAGAGGCAGTATGACGCTGGGAATGTTCATCATGATGGACAGAAAACACGGGCGCGACGTTCTCGTTCACGAATACGGACACACGATCCAAAGCATCATACTCGGTCCGCTGTACCTTCTCGTCATCGGTCTTCCTTCTCTTCTCTGGGCGGGGCTTAAATCGTCCGAGCGCTACAGGCAGAAAAAACACAGATCGTATTACTGGCTCTACTGCGAACGCTGGGCAAATCACCTGGGCGAGCGCTGCTCCGGAATGCCCTCTCCCGTTTCAAAAATTTGACCCGTTCACCCGTTTGCCATATAATTTTAAAAGATGAACAGACGGAGGTTTTAAGATGTCGGAAACTGCCCGGACAGCGGAAAAAATTCATACCGAGGGAACGCCTTCATATCTTTTCAGCGATGAGACCGAGCTTTTCAGGAGTCCGTCAGAGCCTTCCCGCGGGGACCTCGTGACTTTGAGGATACGCACGGCAAAAAACTATGCGGACTGCGTCGAACTCGCGTCTTCATCCAATCCATTCAGAATAAAGCTCGATCTTGTAAAAACGGACGAACATTTTGATTTTTACGAGACAAAGATCCTTTGCGGAGAAAAAATAATATCATATATGTTCGCGGTGCATTCGCGCGGAAAGGTCGTTTATTACGGCAGAAACGGCGAAAACGAGTCATTTGGGGATGTTGCCCAGTTTTGTTTTACACCCGGATTTCACGTGCCGGAATGGGCTAAAGGAGCCGTTCAGTACCAGATATTTCCCGACAGATTTTTTAACGGCGAACCGGGCAACGACGTTTGCGACAATGAGTATTATTACGTCTCCGGCCACAGCGTCAAAGAAAAAAACTGGTACGAATATCCCGGGAAAAACGATATAAGGACATTTTACGGAGGGGATCTTCAGGGAGTCGCGGAAAAGCTCGGTTATCTTCAGAGTCTCGGAGTCAGGGCAATATATTTGAATCCGATATTCGTCTCCCCTTCAAGCCACAAATATGACGTTCAGGATTATATGCATATCGATCCGCATCTCGCTGTGATAGAAGAAGATACCGACCATGCGATGCAGGATTGGGAAAAGCACAACGGTTTCGCGCCGAAATATATAAAACGCACCACATCCCCCGTAAATCTTTCGAAAAGCGACGATTATTTCGCTTTTTTGTGCGAAGAAATACACAAAAGAGGCATGAGGATAATTCTGGACGGAGTGTTCAACCACTGCGGTTCTTTTAACAAATGGATGGACCGCGAAGGCATCTATATAGGTAAAAAAGACGCTGTGCCCGGAGCGTTCCAGAGCGAAAACAGTCCTTACAGGGAATATTTTACATTCAGAGAAAAGGAAAAAGAAGACGATCCCGGATACGAGGCATGGTGGGGCGTTAAAACGCTTCCGAAGCTCAACTACGAGGGCTCTTCAAAGCTCTGCGAGGAGATCTTCAGCATCGCGGAAAAATGGGCAAAGCCGCCTTATTCGATCGACGGCTGGAGGCTCGACGTCGCGGCTGATCTCGGTCACAGCGAAGAATTCAACCACCGCTTTTGGAAAGAATTCAGGAAAAGGCTAAAAAATATTAATCCCGACCTTTTGATCCTCGCGGAGCATTACGGCGATCCCTCAGCGTGGCTCGGAGGAGATCAGTGGGATTCCGTTATGAATTACGACGCTTTTATGGACCCCCTCTCGTATTTTCTGACGGGTATGGAGAAACACAGCGATAAAAGGGACGAGGATCTTTTTAACGACGGAGTAACGTTCTTTGGTTCTATGCGTAAAAATGCCGCGTGTTTTCAGCATCCTTCCCTGCTTTGCGCGATGAACGAGCTTTCAAATCACGACCATTCGAGATTTCTGACGAGAACAAATATGAACGTCGGAAGGATGGAGACGAAAGGTTCAAAAGCGGCAGATGAGAATATAAACAAAGGTATTTTCAGAGAAGCTGTCGTCGTTCAGATGACGTGGCCCGGCGCTCCGACTATATATTACGGAGACGAAGCGGGCGTTACGGGCTGGACGGATCCCGATTCGAGGAGGACTTTTCCATGGGGACGCGAAGACAACGGTTTGACGGATCTGTACAGGGCTCTTTCTTCCCTTCGCAGCTCTCATCCCGTATTGAAGACAGGCTCTTTGGTCGAACTCTCCGCGGGATACGGATCGATCTCTTATGCGAGATTCGACGGCTGCTCGTGCGCAGTCATCTCATGCAACAATACAGACAGGAAAATGAGATTCGACCTCGACGTTCGTGCCGCTCAGGTCGCTGACGGCTCGGAGATGTATTTTGAAATACTCACAGGCGCTGACGGATTCAGATCCTCAGACTGCTCCTTCTGCGGCACGGAATGTTCAGAATGCGGGCTCGATCTTTCCGTCACGGTGAAAGACGGAATGATACATTTTACGCTGCCGCCTTACGGCGCATGCGTGATAGCAAGTAAAAATATTGACTATTTGACGGAGAAAAAACATGGCTGATACGCTCGAATACGAAAAAGTAACATTCACGGAATACGATTCCTACCTCTTCCACGAGGGGCGCAATTTCGACGTTTACCGTAAAATGGGCGCCCGCATATGCAAAAAAGACGGCGTTTCGGGAGCCCTGTTTACCCTCTGGGCACAAAACGCGAAGAACGTATCCGTCACTTCTCTTAAAACGGGCTGGGAAAACAAATTCCCCATGGAAAAGATCCAAAACGGCATCTGGGAAGCTTTCGTGCCCGGACTTTCAGAAGGCGACTGCTACAGATATATAGTTGAGGGCTGCGACGGGATCACGAGATTCAAGGCGGATCCGTACGCTTTCAGGGCTGAAAAAAGGCCCGGAAACGCATCCGTCATTTGCTCTCTCGATTCGTACTGCTGGGAAGACGGAGAATACTTCCGCGGCGATCAAAGGTCGACTTATGCAAATGCCCTTCAAAAGCCCATGGCGATATACGAGGTCCATTTGGGCTCGTGGAAAAAGGACTATTCAAAAGAGCCCGACGGCTTCCTGAATTACAGGGAGATCGCTCCGGAGCTTGCGGAATATGTGAGATATATGGGTTATACGCACGTTGAACTGATAGGCATCTGCGAGCATCCGCTCGATGCCTCGTGGGGATATCAGGTGACTGGTTTTTACGCGCCGACGAGCAGATACGGAACGCCTGACGATTTTAGATCTTTCGTCGATATTATGCACAGAGCCGGTATCGGAGTTATCCTTGACTGGGTGCCTGCGCATTTTCCGAAGGATCCTTTCGGACTTGAAAACTTCGACGGATCGCCCATGTACGAATTTTCAGATCCACTGCGAGCCGAATATCCGGAATGGGGCACGAAAGCATTCGATCACGGCAAAAACGAGGTAAGAAATTACCTGATCTCAAATGCTTTTTACTGGGTGCGAGAGTTTCACGTTGACGCTCTCAGGGTAGACGCTGTCGCGGCGATGCTTTTTACAAGCTTCGGAAGAAGCGAGTGGCGTCCCAACAAAGACGGAGGCATCGAAAACATCGAAAGCATATCGTTTTTGAAGGAGTTGAACGAAGAAATAACGGGTAAAACGGGCGCATTCCTGATCGCAGAAGATTCTTCGATCATGGCAGGCATCACAAAACCTGTCTCTGACGGCGGTTTCGGATTCCTTTTCAAGTGGAATATGGGCTGGATGAACGAGACGTTAAAATACATAAAGCGCAGACCGATATACAGAGGCTGGCACCACGATGAGATCACACA
>DBVT01000075.1:2320-7722 GCA_002308775.1 Mageeibacillus sp. UBA1257 | reverse complement strand
AAAGCTCCGATGGTCGAAAAATTTTCCGGAAACCTTGCGGACAAGCTCGGCGGCCTGAAAACTTTATACACTTATCAAATGACCCATCCGGGTAAAAAACTGCTCTTTATGGGCCAGGATTTTGCCGAAAACAGGGAATGGTCGGAAGAGCGCGAGCTCGACTGGCATCTGTGCTCCGACCCCGGTCACCGCGACGTTATGATCACCTGCAAGAGACTTCTTGAAATTTACAAAACATACCCTTGCCTCTACAGCGACTCTTCAAACAGCGTGACTTTCGAATGGGTGAACAGAAAAGACGCGATGAGAAATACCATCAGTTACATACGCAGAAATCCGTGGAATTACGATTCCGCGCTGCTCGTGATATGCAATTTCGCTCCGTCTTTTTACAAGGATTACACCTGCGGCGTTCCCGTTCCCGGATCCTACAGGCGCGTTTTCAGCACTTATGACAACCTTCCGGGCGAGGGCGGTCCTTCAGAGACAGGCATCTTACCCGAAGTCCTCTCGTCTGAACATGATTGCGACGGCTACAAGTCTATGATCACATATTCCCTGCGTCCGTACGAATCAGCGATATTCGAAATACCGCAAGGCCGTTCAAAAAAGGACGACAGCGGAAAAGGTCAAATCTAAAAAACATATATAAATATTTTGTCTGATATCAGTCACTTTTGCGGGGTATCACTCTTTTTTCGCGAGCGTTTCAAACAATTCGCCCATCAAAGCGTCCCTTTTAATATATGTGACATATCGCATGATCTGACGGGAGCTATCGAAAGAATACGTCCCGTCGTATTCCGGCACAGGCTTCGGCATAAGGCGTGAATCCATGAATCTGTCTCCGTCATTCAAGAGCCATCCGACAGCCGTGACGTCCCAGATGACTCTGCTCCATACGCGTCCTTTCGCATAATTTTCAGCCGCTTCTATAGTATGATCCGCGAGATAATCGCACAGTTTGTTTTTACCCCTGAGATAATATTCGAGTTCCGGTCCCGTCGCGTAAAATGAAGAAACGACGCCCATGCACGGCAGCTGAACGAGAGGACAGCCGCAGTCGAAGACTACTCTCGCGGCGGCGATATCCTGGTACATATTGAACTCCCTCGTGTCCGGCCAGTGTATGTCGTGTCCTCCGAGCCAGACGACGACGATCTTATCAGTGATGCTTTTATCCATTAAAACAGCGGATGCAACATTTGTTATGCACCCTATCGCGACTACGTATAGAGGACGGTCAGCGGAATAGCCTGCTGCCAGCTCGCAAAGCTTTGACGCGGCCTCGCTCGCAACGGGAGTTTTCTCATCAGGCAGATATTTTTCCGAGCCTCTGAAAGCGACTTTTTTGAGGTCTTCCCTTCCCATGAGAGTCAGAAGATTCAATATTTCGTTGTAGCTTTTCTCCATGCCGTCAGCCGGGCTTTCCGACAGATCGTTCAAAAAAGGAGCCGCGAAAAGGCCTCTTACATTGCATTTTTCGCTTTTTACCATGAGAGAAAGGGCGAACTGGTCGTCAATTTCGTTAAAAGTGTCCGTATCGAGCACGCAGTCGATCTTCCCCTTCGGGACGCTCAGATTCCTGATGAGTCGTTCATTGTCCATATCTGTTCTCCTTTATCTGTCCGTTATTGATCAGTTATTGTCCGCCGTATTTTTTCGCGCATTTTTCGTACGACATCGAGCCGCCGAAAATATCGAGAGCGCTTCCGACAGTGAAATCGACAAGCCCCTTTCCGTATCTTTTCACCTTTCCGATATCGTAAAACGTCGCGATCCCGCCGGCATAAGTGATCTTCGCGCCGTTATGAAGACCGTTCTCCGCGGCGTCTGCAAGAAGCGAGATCAATTCTTTGTCCGGTCCTTTTCGAAGTCCTTCGCTCGCTATCGCGTGTACCAAAAATTCGTCGCAATATGAAGAGAGTTCTTTCAAAGACTGCCCGTTTACGGCAAGATCAGTCACAGTCTGCCACCTGTTCATTGCCGCGACATAATCTCCCGATCCGTTTTTCATACAGCTCAGATCTATCACGATGTGATCTTTTCCGCATATTTTTACGAGCTCTTCAAGGCGCGACATGTTAAAATGTCCCTCCTCAAAAAGCCACGACGTCACGATTATGTGAGACGCTCCCGCTTCGAGATATTTAAGGCAGTTTGCGGAATTCATTCCTCCTCCCGCCTGCAGTCCTCCGGGATATGCTTTAAGGGCTGATAACATCGCCTCGTCGTCTTCACGTGTGCCGGAGAGCTTGATCGCGTGACCGCCGGTGAGCATGTCTTTTTTGTAAAGCAAAGCGAAGTCGGCTGCGCTTTTTGAAGACACAAAATTCTCCTTTGCACTGCTCGCGTCGATCGACAGCGAAGAGCCGACTATCTGTTTTACCTTTCCGTTATGAATATCGATGCACGGTCTGAATTTCATATTTTTTTACTTGAGTGACGTAGGTGTGAAGTTTACTGTGTGATCCGAGGGAACTTCGCCGAAGCCCGTCCAGACCATGATATTGTCAATGCTTCCGTTCATAGTGGTGCCTGTTTTCAGGCAGAGCGAACCGCCGTGGCAGTATTTGAAATAGTCGTTCCAGTGACGCTCGCCCACAGTTCCGGCGACAGCCTCCGTGATCTTTACCCAGTCGTTCGTTACGGCGCCTTCGCAGTCAGTCCTCATCCAGATCGTAGCACCCTTCTCCGGGTCGACCTGGATCCTGATCGTTACGGGAATGCCCTTGAATACGGTATCTTGTCTGCCGTTTATGTTCTCTCCGAGGAGCCTCATCGCGATCGAAGGAATACCCGCGTCGTCCTGTGCTTTTGCGCAGTACTCTGCCGATGTGGAATCGATGTCGAACCATCCGTCCAACCCTTCACGATTGTAGTGGATCTGGTAGTTCGCGTATCCGCATACTCTGAAATGGAAGCTGTTGTAGCACTGTCCCCAGTAGTTCCACATGAGACTAAGGTATCTTTTTGCGTTGCCTGATTCACCGTACGTGACGTCGTACTGGATCGTATATTTGTCCTTATATACCTCCCAGAGGTAGTTTTCGTCTTCGATTATTATGTAGGAATCCTTTCCGGAGATGTCGTTTCCGTTTGCGTCTTTATAGTTTCTGACAACGAGTTTTCCGTCCTCGATCGTGTATTGCGAGGTGTTTTTGTCGCTGTAAGATATCGATTCGGGGTAAAAAACATTCTCTTTATCGTCTATCTTCCACACGCCGTTTTTGCGGAGCGCCTCGAATGTGGCATCGTTGGAAGCAGTGTTCGCATACGAATCGAAATCCTCGTAGTAGATCATTTTTCCTTCCGGGATCTTCTGCGCTTCGGGCTCGCTCAAAGGAGCAAGTGTCGGCAGCGGTGTCTGCGTCGGAAGGGGTGTCGGAAGGGGCGTCGCCGTTACTTTCGCGTCAGGCTCCGGAGTATCGTCCGTATTGGCGTTTCCCGAGTCCTTGCAGGACACAAACATACACGCGATCACAAGAACCATGGCGATAAATAATATCTTAAAATCTCTCTTCATTTTCGCTGCCACCTTTTCTGAAATCGAAGTAAATATCGTCTGCCGTTCTGTCGATATATTAAAATAACCCGCCTCTTTTGTCAAGTTGACCGCAGACCTTTCGGAGAGCTTGACAAACGACTTTTCGTAATATATACTACACCCTTGCAACAAGGCATTTTACCTCGCGCATGACGGCGCAACGTAGTTTTGTAGTTTAGTAGGAAGGGAAGGATAATATGCCTATCACAGATTTGTTGAGACAGAATGCCCGGCTTTACGGGGACGAGACGGCTCTCGTCGAGATCAACCCCCTGGATGAGAAAAGGGGAACATGGCGTGAATACAACCTCATTGAGACGACGCCTGACCAGCAGTACAGAAACGAAATAACATGGAAGGAATTTGACGAGCGCGCGAACAAATTCGCGAATCTTTTGCTGTCAAGAGGCGTAAAAAAAGGCACAAAAGTGGCAATTTTGCTCATGAACTGCATCGAATGGCTGCCGATATATTTCGGCGTGCTCAAATCGGGAGCGCTTGCGGTTCCGATGAATTACAGATTCTCTGCGGACGAGATCAAATACTGTCTCGATCTTTCAGACGCCGAATTTCTGATCTTCGGACCTGAATTCACAGGAAGGATCGAAGAGATCTTCGGACAGGTAAAAAAACTTTCGACTTTATTTTACCTCGGTGAGGACTGCCCCACTTTCGCTGAAAGCTACGAGAAGCTCGTGCCGCTTTTTACGGAAAAGGATCCGATGATACAGATAACGGACGACGATTTCGGAGCGATATATTTTTCTTCCGGAACGACAGGCTTCCCGAAGGCGATACTCCACAAGCATAAAGCGCTCATGCACTCTTGCAAAGTCGAGCAGAATCACCATCTGCAGACGCACGAAGACGTTTTCCTCTGCATACCTCCGCTCTATCACACGGGCGCTAAAATGCACTGGTTCGGATCTCTTCTCGTCGGAGGAAAAGCCGTAATATTAAAAGGCACGAAGCCTGAATGGATCATGAAAGCCGTGTCGCAGGAGCATTGCACGATCGTGTGGCTGCTCGTTCCGTGGGCGCAGGATATACTTGATGCGATAGACAGAGGAGATATAAAGCTTGATAATTACGAGCTGTCACAGTGGAGACTGATGCATATAGGAGCGCAGCCCGTTCCGCCGTCACTCATCGCTCGATGGCTGAAGGTTTTCCCGAATCACAAGTACGATACGAACTACGGACTTTCCGAATCGATCGGTCCCGGATGCGTGCATTTGGGCATCGATAACGTGCACAAAGTCGGTGCGATAGGAAAAGCCGGATACGGATGGGAGACGAAGATCGTAGGTCCCGACGGAAATCCCGTACCTCAGGGGACAGTCGGAGAACTCGCCGTTAAAGGCCCCGGCGTCATGGTCTGCTACTACAAGGACGAAAAGGCAACTAACGACGTTTTGAAGGGCGACTGGCTCATGACGGGAGATATGGCTGCCGAGGATCAGGACGGATTTATTTTCCTCGTAGACCGCAAGAAGGACGTCATCATCACCGGCGGCGAGAACCTCTACCCTGTTCAGATCGAAGATTTCATTCGTAAAAACGACGCCGTCAAGGACGTTGCCGTCATAGGTCTTCCCGACAAGAGGCTGGGTGAGATCGCGGCGGCGATAATCGAGGTCAAGGAAGGCGCGACTCTCACTGAAGAAGATGTGAACGCTTTCTGCATGGGCATGCCCAGATACAAGAGGCCTCGAAAGATCATCTTCGCAAAGGTGCCCCGCAATCCCACAGGCAAGATCGAAAAACCCGTTCTTCGTAAAATATACTGCGGCGAGAGTCTTGTCGCCGCCCAGAATGAGATAAAACTTTGACAACAAACTTTGACAACAAAAAA
>DBVT01000075.1:0-2246 GCA_002308775.1 Mageeibacillus sp. UBA1257 | reverse complement strand
CCATCCTCGCGGGGAATATATTTTCCGCGGAAGATACCGAATATGCGTAATCTTTTTCGGCAAGATACGTCTTGCAAAGGAATCTTCTCTCTGATATTTCTTCAGAACCGTCGTTCTGAGCCTCTGTGAGCCCGTATAAGGCACTTTCGGGCTCTTTTTGCATTATTATCGTCCCGAACCTTGAGATCGCCTTTATGCCCTCTCCTGTGAGCTTTGCGGCGCTCTCCCTTACAGTCCATATCTGCGTAAAAAGCTCCGGTCTCATATGATCGGGGCACCTTTTAAGCATATTGTATTCGTCGCCCGAAAAGAATCTTCCCGCGAGGCTCATATTGGCGTCTCTCACCTTTTCGACGTCGCATCCGACTTCGAGAGATGATATCGCGCACATGACTCGTTCTCCCGAATGGGACAGATTGAAAAAGAACGGTTCACCCGCAACATACGGTTTTCCGTCATCCCTCTTTTTAACTGTCAGAAATCTCGGATCCATGCCCTCTTCTCTTATCGCGATATCGAGCAGCACGCCTGCGCCGAGCAGAAGTCTCTTGTCGTCCTCCTTAGCGGCCCTGATTATTTTACGCTTTCTGTCCTCCCCCATATCGTTAAAAAATTCGGCGAAAAGCGCCCCGTCTTTCAGAGGCGCTACATCGGCGTAATACAGTTTCAGATAGTCCTTGGAAGCCATAAGCGAGGTACCTTCGGCATGTCTGTTCAGGAGATCGGTCCGTGTACGGTCGGTCCGCTTATATTACATCAGAAAACGGGTTTTCCTTCGGGAGCATATCCGGGAAGGTAGTAGTTTTCGTTGTCAGTGTCCTTGTCGTCTTCGTAGATCCACTGCTGAGCGGGAAGCGTATTCTTCCACTTTCCTCCTGCTCTCCTGTGGCACTCCTCGACTGAAAGCAGCCACTTTGAACCGGAAGGTCTCTTGGGTTCGAATTCGTAATATTCACCGTCAAAGAATGCTCCGAAGCAGTGAGAATCTGTCTCAAATACGACTGAAGCCATATTGACCGTCTTGTTGTGTATCTCGAAGTGCTCTCCGAGTTTCGTTCCCGAGTAAGAGAATTCGTCTCTCGTTATTTTCAGTATTCCCTCGCCGCACGGATCGCTCGTGACAGTCTTGTCTACGTATTTGTCTGAAGGCAGATATCCGAGCGTCACAGGCTCTTCGAGGCAGAAATCTTCATTGTCTCTGATCTCCCTGAAAACTCTTCTCCTCTGAAGCTCGAACCAGACCCTCAGATTCTTCGGAACGACAGCGCCTTCCGAATTCGGGATCAGATCGTAATATTCGTTGATCTTCACGCTGTTCCCGCATTCCCCGCACGTAAAAACGTTGTCCTTGCCGTGGTTTGTGAACTCTTTGCCGCATTTCGGGCAAATGTAGAGGTGCTGTTCGAGTTTTTCGGCGATGTGCTCCATTCCTTCGAATTTTACCCTGGCAGTCTCGTTCCAGGTGAAATCGTCGTTGTAGATCGCATCGTTGACCATTTTGTCCATCTCTTCGATAGAGAGCTCCTGCGTCTGTTCAGGCGTAAAAAGTTTATCGATCGTGATTATTACTTTTCCCGGTCTGTCAGCGATGTTCCACTGCGTATTGGACATATATCCGCCCGTGATCCTCGTGGAATACACCGGCACGTTAAGGTGTTTCAAAAGCTTTGACGTACCCGTCATTACCGGCTGGTTCGTTCCGGAGATGCTCGATTTGCCTTCGGGGAACATTATTACGCTTCCGCCTTTTTTAATGACAGACATTATTTCTCTTATGCAGTGCGTATCGGCAACGAAATTCTTCTTCGGGATGACTCTCGTGAGGTCGAATACGAAATGCATATGCGACCTGTGGAATTCTATATATGAAGCGACATAGTTGACTATGTGAGGCTTGATTGCTTTTGCGATATACTGCCAGTCGCATCTCGACGTGTGGTTGCTTACCACGATGAAAGGACCTTTTTCCTTTTTCATATCGACGTTGCATACGACTTCCAGATTCATCTTTTTCGTGTTCGGGAGCGCCGCGAATGTGTACATCACTTTTCCCACGAATTTGTTCATCGGTTTTCCCTGCTTGTCAGCCAGCTTCTTGTCAATGTTCAGTTTTGCCATGTTATCAACCTTTCGTTTTATATTATTTGAGACATTTCAGCCTCTTTCTTGTGTAAAATGATAACACACATAGTGAACTGTTTCAACATTCCCAAAATAACATAAATGTGTTATAATTGCCGCTGGCG
>DBVT01000084.1:7408-7547 GCA_002308775.1 Mageeibacillus sp. UBA1257 | reverse complement strand
CGCCGGCGGTGAGATGCGTGGCGTCTCCGAGAGAAACTATTCTGGGCATTGCGATGCCGGGACACATTCCGTAAGTTTCGAAGGAGACCGTCGTTACTGAAGTCGGAGGAAGGAAAAAGCAGTGCCAGAAAGCGGGAAG
>DBVT01000084.1:1766-7339 GCA_002308775.1 Mageeibacillus sp. UBA1257 | reverse complement strand
GTCCTTTTTGTAATCGGGAGTGATCCTGTAATACTGACCTTCTTTTTTGAGACCGTGGCGAAGCATAAGCTTTTCGAAGCCTTCGGCGATGATATCGTATCGCTCGGGGACGTTGCTGTTTTTAAAAACGGGCAGTTCTCTCCAGGCCTCGCGGTCGTACATTTCGGGCTTTGTCGTCCAGTACGGAGGGAGCATGTCCCATGGAGAGATGCGGCCTTCAAAATCCAAACCGAGCTCAGAATAGTTTACGTTTACCGCGCAGGGCATTTCCATCGCCCAGTCGAGGATCTCGGCGCTTTTACCTGTTGCCAGCAAAGTCGGTTCCGCGGTCTTTTTGGCGCGTCCGAGGGGAGAACAGTAGAAGTAGTCTATTTTTTCTTTTGCCAGTCTTTTTGCAAGCAGAGCGGCCTCCCGAAGGCCTGTTTCTGTCAGAGTATCGTGTTCGTAATCCGGATGTCCGTGCCTTATCAAAAGGAATCTCATTTGGCTTATTTTCTCCGTTTCAGTGGTGTTTTTCGTTGTTCCGGCAGCATTTTACACGCTTTTTTGCGTGTATTACGCGCAGAACGGTTTTGTAAAAATCAAAGTGTTCTGAGGTACGCGGCCAGTTTTTTCGCGAGCAGAGCGTGACCGAGATCGCTCGGATGAAGCCCGTCGCAGACATATTTTTTCATGATCTCGGGGACCTTCGGCGTGAGACCGATATTTGCCCACGTGTCGAAAACGGGCAGGGAATAATATTCGGCGACCTCACGGATCGCGCGAACATAATCTATAAGCGGATGAGTCGTGAATTTGTCAGCCGTGATATCCTCGTCAGCCCTGTGCATAGGTGTCATAACGACGATCTCTTTTCCCGCGTACGTGCTTTCAAGATACGAGAAGAGCTCGTGGCACGCGCCGTAAAATGTCGCATTCCTTCTGTCCGCAAATGAACCGAAAGGAGCGTCTCCGTGTCCGAAATCGTTAGTTCCGCCGAAAACTATGACGACATCAGCGTCCTTGTCCATTTCCTTAGCCCTTATAACATAATTCCTGTCGTACGGCGGCTCCCAGTCGAGCAGATGGTACTGCATTGCGATCCTCGCTCCTCCGATGCCGTAGTTTCTCACCACGGCTCCGTATTCGCTTTGGAGAAGAGACGCAAAACCACGGTCGAACGAGCTCGCTCCGCAGCCTTCCGTTATACTGTCGCCCAGGATGTTGATCTTCAGTCCTTTTAATTCCATAGTATAATCCTCCGTGTTGAAAAGACGTCTGCGCGTCGTTTGTGTTATTTTACCTGAAAGCGGATCGAAAAAGCATATCCCTCGAAGCGCTCTGACCTTCAGGTCCCGCTGCGGATCATGCTTCAGGCTCGGGCGTTTCTTCGGCTTCTTCGCTGCTCTTGTAAGCCTTTTCGATATAAGCGTCGAGGAGAGATCTCGCCATGTCGTTATCAACGTCTGTGAGAGCGAATCTGTCGAGTTTCGTCTGCTCAGTCACGTATTCGTCATACATAACGCTCTTGCACGCTTCCAGAACAGAGGACTGAACAGAAGTGGAGGAGAGAGTTGTGGAAAGTGTGACGGGAGAATCTTCATAGTAAGTCGTGATGCCTTCGCAGCGAACGAGGTAGTATCCGTTGGCCGATTCGACTATCGCGATGTCAGAGGATGCCGATTTCTGCGCGACAGCCCATTCTATGAGCGCGGGGTCTGCAGTGGACAGCGCAGAGAGATCGAGAAGTCCCCTGTTGTTAGTTTCCGTTTCGGAGCTGAATCCGACTGAAAAACTTCCCATATCGAGGTCGTTATCGATGATCACGCTGCGATATTTTTCCGCTTTTTCGAGGGCTGCCTGTTTGTTGGCCGCTATCGTCTCTTCCGGCAGAGCAGCGCCGCTTTCGTCAGTCGCAGCGTAAGGAACGAACAGCTTTCTCACTGTGACAGTCCTGTAATTCGCTTCATGCTCATTGTAATATTTCGTAAGCTGATCATCTGTGGGGGAGAATGTATTAGTCATCAGGTTTTCCGTCCATGCCGTTACCGACAGCTGATCGAGGTAAAATCTCTTGTAATCGTTGACGTTCATTCCTACAGCGGCGTAGACTATTTCGTCTCTCGTTGAGACGCCCTCAGATTCTCCGTAATAGAGAAGGAGGTTGTCTGCTGTCTGATCGACGCTGCTTTTGTATTTTTCGATCTCTTCCTCCGTGTGATCGAAGCCCGCTTCGTTTGCGAGAATTATGCTGAGCGTAAACTTCTGGCAGTAGTCAAAAGTATCGTCCAGGACTTGCTGGTAGCGGGACACGCCGTTTTCGTTTTCCGTTTTAAGATAATCGAGACGGAGCTTCAGTATCTGTGCGTCCGTTGCGTTCTCCGGGATCTCGAGGCCGGAAAAATCGACTTTCGCAAGAGAATCGTAGATGAAATAGTTGAAAACATTGGACCACACTTCCTTGCCGTCGACTTTAGCTATAAAAGTGGTCGTTGCAGGCGCGTCGTTGAGATTCGAGGGTTCGGCCGTGTTTGACGGTTCGGCTGTGGCGACCGGGCCCGTTTTGTCGTCCTTGCATCCCGTAAAAAGAGAAAAGACCATAACGGCCGCCAGAAGCAAAGCCAGTGTTTTTGTTATTTTACCTGCCATAAAAAACTCCTTTCGCATCATCCCGGCGCGTCTTCAAAAGCCCGGATCTGACATCTTTCCCACATTATATCACCCATTAAAGGCGAAAAATCTTCGAATTTGTTAACTTTTTACTCCTGGATTATCCTGTACATGCTCGAGGCGTCGCTTTTGGACACTGTCTCGGCGACAGAGAGGATCTCGAATTTCACCGAACCGGAGGCGAAAGCGACCTCAACGACGTCCCCGGGTTTTATGTCTGCGCCCGGTTTTGCGACTCTGCCGTTCACGGAAACTCTTCCGCCGTCGCAAGCCTCATTTGCCACGGTGCGCCTTTTGATGACTCGTGAAACCTTCAAAAATTTATCAAGCCTCATTTTTCTCAGCTTCCTTTCTTATGATCTCGTCCGCGTAAAACGAGAGCGCTTCTTCTGCGTTCACGCCCTCCGCCTCCAGCCTTTTTGTGATATTAAAAAGTTCTTTCCCGGCTTTGCAAAGTTTTGCCTTTTCTTCGTCCTGCGGATCGACTGTTATTTCGGGAGTTTCAGCTCCGTACTGGCGCAGCTTTTTCGCGACCTTTCCCGCTTTCAGAAGAGAGGGGAACGATTTCGGAATATCTGAAAGAGCGCCTGAAAGATCCTGGTTCGAGTGTTCCTTTTTCTTCATCTTTTCCCAGTTTTCAAGTGCCGATGAAGCGTCATTTGCGACGACATCGCCGAAAACGTGAGAGTGGCGGGAGACCATTTTACGCGCGCATCTGTCCGCGACGTCTTCGAATGTAAAACGTCCTTCTTCAGCGCCTATAATGCTGTGGAAGATCACCTGCAGAAGCACGTCTCCGAGCTCTTCGACCATATTTGCCGTATCGTCTCTTTTGATCGCGTCAACTGCCTCGTACGCCTCTTCGATCATCGGTTTGATCAGGGAATAATGAGTCTGCACTCTGTCCCACGGGCACCCGTCCGGAGCGCGCAGACAGAGCAGAATATTGTAAAGATCTTCAAACGTATATTTTTCGTTTTCGCCTTTGAAATTGCTGAAAGAAGCCATTTTTACACCTCTGAAAAGCATTTTTTCAGGTAAAATATACCACATCCGGAGCGGTATTGCAAAAGAACGGCAAAAACACAAGATAATGTTCCTTTTTTAACGGTATTTTCTCTATTTTGTAATTGACACCAAAGGCACGATATAGTATAATATTAACGAAAACGAAATACCGGCACCGATATAGATTCGTACAGATGGTTCGAATGTTTCTACCGTGACACCGTTCAGTCACGACTATTGGTCTCACAGTTTTTACGTGTGAAACATCTCTGTGGAATCTCTATCGGCAGACCTGCTCTTTCGGTCTGCCTTTTTTGTTTTCACAAGGGAAGAACCCTAAAAAATTCATTGTATTTTTAACAATTGGGAGGCAAAGCAATGAAAAAAATTCTTGTATTAGTCCTGGCAGTCGCGATGGTACTTTCTTTCGCAGCCTGCAAAACAACAACTGACGACGCAAAAAAAGGCATGTCAGAATCGTTACTTCCGGCTCCGAAGATCAGTTCGTACACAGTAAACGATGATTTCAAGATCGGCGTCATTCTCCTTCACGACGAGGATTCGACTTACGACAACAACTTCATCAACGGCGTAAAGAGCGTTAAAGAAGCATTCGGTCTCAGCGATTCTCAGGTCATTCTGAAGAGGAACATTGAAGAAGGCGATGCTTGCTACGAAGCGGCCAAAGAGCTCGCTCAGGGCGGATGCAAAGTCATTTTCGCTGATTCTTTCGGACACGAAGACTACATGATCAAAGCCGCAAAAGAGTTCACTGACGTTCAGTTCTGCCACGCGACAGGAACAAAGGCTCACACAGAGAACCTTGCTAACTACCATAACGCTTTCGCTGCTATTTATGAAGGCCGTTACCTCGCAGGTATCGCTGCAGGCCTCAAACTCAAAGAGATGGGAACATACAAAAACGGCGTTCCGACGATCGGTTACGTAGGCGCTTTCACATACGCTGAAGTTATCTCCGGTTATACATCATTCTTCCTCGGCGCAAAATCGGTAGTTCCGAACGCAGTTATGAAAGTTCAGTTCACAGGTTCTTGGTACGATGAGAAAGAAGAGAAAGCAGCTGCTCAGGCACTTATCAACGCAGGCTGCGACCTCATTTCACAGCACGCTGACTCGATGGGCGCTCCTACGGCTTGCGAAGACGCAGGTGTTCCGAACGTTTCCTACAACGGCTCAACATACGATGCAGGCGAAAACACATTCATCATTTCGTCAGCTATCAACTGGGCTCCTTATTTCGAACTCATCATCAAAGCTGCCAACGAAGGAAAAGAGATCCCCACAGACTGGACAGGAACGATCGCTACAGGTTCTGTTATAATCACAGGTATCAACCAGGATGTCGCTGCTGAAGGCACAGAGGACGCTCTTAAAGACGCCATCGCGAAATTCAAGGCAGGAACGCTCCACGTATTCGATACGGCAACGTTCAAACTCGACGGCGCAAACCTCACTTCTTATATGGCTGACGTTGACACAGACGCTGCATTCACACCTGACAAAGAAGTTATCTCCGACGGATACTTCCACGAATCAGAATACCGCAGCGCTCCGTACTTCGACATCAGGATCGATGACATAACGCTCATCAACCAGAAATACTGATAACATTTTTTACACGGATGGGCGGGGCACTTGCCCCGCTCCATCCATTTTTTTATTTTAGGGGGTATTCCCAATGGAAAAGACCGTCGCAGTCGAGATGAAGGGTATTTCAAAATCCTTCGGAAAGACGCAGGCAAACAAAAAAGTCGATCTGACTGTTTACAAAGGCGAGATACTTGCTGTCCTCGGTGAAAACGGCTGCGGTAAAACGACACTTATGAATATGCTCGCCGGCATTTATTTCCCCGACGAGGGACAGATCTTTGTCGGAGGCAAAGAGGTGGTCATCA
>DBVT01000084.1:610-1727 GCA_002308775.1 Mageeibacillus sp. UBA1257 | reverse complement strand
TGGTAAATATTTTTACGGCTGCCGAAAACATCATCCTCGGAATAGATGAAAAAGGCAAGTTCGACATAAAAGAAGTTAACGCGAAAGTAAAAGAGATCGCGAACAAATACGGATTCAATATAGACCCCGAAAAGAAAATATACGATATGTCTGTTTCGGAAAAGCAGACGGTCGAAATAATAAAAGTTTTATTTCACGGCGCGGACGTTCTTATTCTGGATGAACCGACGGCCGTTTTAACGCCTCAGGAGACGGAAAAGCTGTTCGACGTCATCAAAGCGATGAAAGAGGACGGAAAATCGGTGATAATAATCACACACAAGCTGCACGAGGTCCTCGCTGTTTCAGACAGAGTCGCGATCCTGAGAAAAGGCGAACACATAGCTACGGTGAATACATGCGACGCCACCGAACAGTCACTCACAGAGATGATGGTAGGTAAGAAGGTATCGCTCAATATAGAAAGAGGAGACGTCGTGAATCCTCAGACGAGACTGGAGGTCAAAGACCTTTACTGGAGAAACTCGGACGGTATCGCGATGCTCGATCATATATCTTTTAATGCGAACGGAGGAGAGATACTCGGTATCGCAGGTATCGCGGGAAGCGGCCAGAAGGAACTGCTCGAATCGATCGCGGGACTTCTTCACCTCGAATCAGGCGAGCTGATCTTCCACAGACCGAAGAAGGACCTGCCGGTGTCTTTTTACCACAAATCGTTCTCGCAGATCGTAAAAATGGCCAAAGAGGGCAAGTTCCATGACGAAAAAGGAGACCCGATAAGCCTGAAAGGCAAGGGATATTTCAAGATCAGAAAAATGGTCAACAAAGGAGAGATCCTTTTTAACGAAGACGAGCTCGTGAGCCTCAGAGACAAAACGCCCCTCCAGATCAGGGAAATGGGAGTCAGGCTCTCGTTCGTTCCCGAGGACAGACTTGGAATGGGACTCGTCGGAAATATGAACCTGATAGACAATATGATGCTCAGAAGCTACCGCAAGGGAAAGAGCATATTCGTCAACAGGAAGCGCCCCGAAAATCTCGCGACAGAGATAGTAAAAGATCTCGAAGTCGTCACTCCGAACCTTAAAACGCCCGTCCGCCGCCTCTCCGGAGG
>DBVT01000084.1:0-538 GCA_002308775.1 Mageeibacillus sp. UBA1257 | reverse complement strand
GGTCTCGATATAAACTCGTCTTATCTGATCTACAACCTTTTGAACAAACAGAAAGAAAACGGCACTGCCGTGATATTCGTAGGAGAGGATCTCGACGTCCTTCTCGCCCTTTGCGACAGGATACTCGTCATAAACTCTGGTCGCGTCACAGGTCTGGTCGACGCGAGAACGACAACGAAGGAAGAGATCGGTTTCCTCATGACAAAGACAGACGACAAGAAGGGAGAGGAGGTAAAATAACATGGCCAGGTATGCAAAAAATGATTCCGTAAAAGAGCCGTTAGTGCATATAACGAAAAGATCGAACGTTTCCGTAGGCAGAGGACTTCTGATCAGAGCGGCAGCCATCGTTATCGCGTTCATATGCTGCGGACTCGTCGCGTTTCTTCTCATAGAAAAGCTCAGGAGCGATCCCGGAAGGATAGTCGAATTCTACAAGTGCTTCTTCACCGGAACGTTCTCGACCGCGGACAAAACGCTGAAATTCTTTAAAAACCTCGCCGTTTTGCTCATTATTTCCCTCGCAGTGACGCCTGCT
>DBVT01000037.1:3158-4524 GCA_002308775.1 Mageeibacillus sp. UBA1257 | reverse complement strand
CAGGCCGAAACGCGAATTGCGAGGCTGGGAAATAGTTCTGATAGTTCTCGGCTTCCCGGTGTGGTTTCCGCTGCTTATTGCCGCCTGCGCGGTCATTCTTTCTCTTTATATCGTTGCCTGGGCACTGATAATATCGCTTTGGGCGATCGAGATCTCTCTCTGGGTGTGCGTGATCGCGGCGCTCGCGGCTTCTGTCATATTCTTCGCAAACGGAAACACGATGCCCGCGCTGATGATGCTCGGCTGTGCTTTGTTCATAGCGGGACTTTCGATCTTCATGTTCTTCGGATGCGTCGGCGCTTCTAAAGGCATAGTAAAATTGACGAAAAAAGCAGGCTTGGGCTTCAAATCACTGTTTGTCAGAAAGGAGAATTCAAAATGAAGAAGGGATTTATCATAGCTGCGATCATTCTCGTCGCAGCGGGGGCTTTGATCTTTGCGGCCGCGTTCGCCGTTTCAGGGTTCAGTTTTACGGAATTCGACACAGAAAAATATGAAACGAATACATATTATCTGAACGAAGATTTTGAATCGATAGATATAAGCGCGAAAGAGGCGGACATTTCATTCAAACAGTCAGAAGACGGAAAAACGCGCGTAGAATGCGTAGAGCGGTCAAAAGTCAGTCACAGTGCCTTCGTCGAAAACAAAACTTTGAAGATCACGGTTTCAGACGAACGGACCTGGTTCGATCACATATCGGTGTTTTCCGTAAGATCGCAGTCCGTGACTGTTTATCTTCCCGTAAAAAGCTGTGAAACGCTGTCTGTCGAAACAAGTACAGGGGACATAACCGTTCCCGATTGGCTCTCATGCGGCGATGTGAAGATCACCGCGAGCACCGGAGATATATGCATTGAAGGCATCGATGCCGAAAAAATAGACCTTTCCGTCACAACGGGCGATATCGAATGTAAAAATATCAATTGTCAAGAAACGTTGTCGTTGAAAGTGAGCACCGGGGAAACTGTGCTTACAGGCGTTGCCTGCAAAGCTTTGACTTCAAACGGAAGTACGGGAAGTATTAAAATGGACAACGTTGTCGCGTCAGAGAGTTTTTATATAAAAAGGTCCACAGGCGATGTGAAATTTGTAAACTGCGATGCAGGGCAGATCACTGTCGAGACCTCGACAGGAGACGTCACGGGAACGCTTCGCTCGGAAAAGGCTTTTACAGCCGGATCGTCCACGGGCAATGTCAAAGTTCCGGATACCGTTTCCGGCGGGAAGTGCGAGATCAAGACGTCTACAGGGGATATCAAGATAGAGATCGCAAAATAATAATATGATCCGTATGACTTTATTAAGCTTTCAATTTTACGACCCGGGAAACGGTGCCGTATGGGCAAATGTCCGGGAGTTTGAC
>DBVT01000037.1:0-3127 GCA_002308775.1 Mageeibacillus sp. UBA1257 | reverse complement strand
GCAAGGTCCTGCCATTCGACGCAGAGGCCTGTTATCCGCTCAGATGTCCTGTTTTCCGCCATTACAGTGACTTCAACTCCGTCGTCCTTATGGAGAAAAACGAAACGGACGAGAAGGGGAGATGTCTCCGCAGAGCCGATGCCGTCTTCGATGATCAGCGTGGACGATGAGGATACTGATTCTTCCTGGAATGTCGGGACCGTTCTGCCGTACTGATCAGTATTGATCGCTGCGCAGCATCTCATTTTAACGACGCCCGGTCTTGAGAGTTTCCAGACCCTCACCAGTCCTTCGGGAGCATCTCCTCCCGCGACTTTCAAAGGCGAAGACACGGCTGTACCTATGCCTCCTTCGCCGTAATCGTTGCCGCTGTAAAAAAGCCTGAAGGAATCGCCCGCTTTAATGACTCCGGGGTAAGATACAGAATCGTTTTCCCATCGATCGTTTCGTCCGAGATGCCAGAGAGTCGTGTCGCGAAGGCAAGGTCCGAGTGACAGATTGTCTCCGTTTCTTTCACCTTTGTTCCAGTGTATTCCATCTGTGCTTTCGGCGTAGCAGATCGAATATATCCCGAAGCGCGAACCGATAGCCGAATACCAGTGCATAAGCAGCCCGTCGGAGTCTCGTAAAACGGGTCCTCCCGTAGAGGCTATATTTTCATAGTCGCGGGCAGTCGATCTGCGGTGCACCGTTCCGTGTTTTGTCCAGTGTATTCCGTCAGTAGACGTCGCGTAATTGCACTTTTTCTGTTGATCGAGAAAAACGTTGTCGCCCGCTGTGGGACATGCCGTATAGTAAAAATGCAGTTTATATCCGTTCCCTTCGAGAGGCTCAACGAATAGTCCTCCTCCTGCAAGGCCGACCAGTCCGCCGTCTGTCTCTCCGTCCGCTGTCATCACCGGATTGCCGGAATATTTTCTCCAGTGCAGCAGATCGTCGGAAAAAGCGCAGCCGATCCCCGGAAATGACGCAAGCGTTTTACCTGCGCCGCAATTACCCGTAAAAAGCATATAATACGTGCCGTCGGGCAGTTTTACGACGTGCGGAAGTACGTTCCAGGCATAGTCAAATCCGCCCGGTTCCTCGGCGTTTTCGAGCATGATCCCTCTGAATGTAAAATTCTCCGGGTCAGAAAGCGGCGCCGTAGCAAGTCTCACCTGTCTTTTCCCGCCCAGGTTGTCTCCCGCGTAAAAAAGATAGATCGTACCGTTTTCCACATATGGGCAGGGATTCATCGTTATAGTCTGTGCGAACACTCCGTCCGGCTTTATTACCGGTCTCACTCTTCTCACCCAAGCAACATTTCTAGACAGTTCCATGATCGTTCTCCCAAATAATTTTTAACCGAAATAAAAGACCTTTTGCTGATATGATTATAATCAAAGCTTGTTGAAATGGCAAGAAAGAAAAACGAGCGGAAGAAAATGTTTAAAATGAATTTGAGAATTGTTCCCAAATCCGTTGACAACGTAAAAAACGGATGATATAATGCCAATTTGAGAATCGTTCTCAAATTAAAAACAGAAAGCGATCCCGGGAGGCAGAAAGTGAATCCGCGTTCAAAATACAAAACAAAACAGAGAGATATACTGCTCGATTATCTGAAGAACAACGAGGGCAAGCACATTTGCGCTTGCGACGTGTGCGCGTATTTTAAGGACAGGGGAGCTGAGATAGGCCAGTCGACAGTTTACAGGCATCTTGAGAGCCTTGTGGACGATGGCCTTCTCACAAAATATACGATCGACGCAAACAGTCCGGCGTGCTTTGAATACCTCGCGCCGGAGAGCCACGGGGATACAGAGGTCTGCTACCACTGCAAATGCGAAAAGTGCGGCAAACTGGTACATCTTCACTGCGACGAGGTAAAAATGCTGAACGAGCACCTTTGCGAGCATCACGGTTTCAAAATGGATCCGAAGAGGACTGTTTTTTACGGTCTGTGCGAGGAATGCATGAAGAAAATGTGAGGGGAAACAGGAATGGAACGATTGAAAAAAACTGCATTGATGCCGGTGATCCTGATCCTCGCGCTGCTTATTTTCACGTCATGCGGCTCTGAAACGGTAAAAAGTGACAAAAAGATCAAAATAGTCGCGACGATATTTCCCGAATACGACTGGGTATCGAACATCCTGGGCGACGATCAGGCAGATACGGACGTCACTCTTCTGATCGATAACGGAGTAGATCTTCACAGCTACCAGCCGACTGTAGACGATGTCGTAAAGATCTCAACGTGCGATATTTTTATCTATGTCGGCGGAGAATCTGACAAATGGGTCTGCGATGCTTTGAAAGAGGCAAGGAACAAAGACATGATCGTGATAGATCTTATGGAGATACTCGGAGACGCCGCGAAGGAAGAAGAGATCAAAGAGGGTATGCAGGGAGAAGATCATAATGATCACGAACACGAAGAAGTCGAATACGACGAGCACGTATGGCTCTCTGTTCGAAACGCGGCTCTTTTCTGCGAAAAAATAGAAGAAGCGATCGAAACAAAAGACCCGGCCAATGCAGCAGAATACCGCGAAAATCTCGCAAAATACGAGGAAAAACTCCGCAAACTTGACAGTGAATACAAAACGGTTTTCGAGAACGCGACTGTTAAAACGCTCCTGTTCGGCGACCGTTTCCCGTTCAGATATTTTACGGATGACTACGGGCTGGACTATTATGCGGCATTTGCAGGATGCAGCGCGGAAACGGAAGCGAGTTTCGAAACGGTCGTTTTTCTCGCCGGAAAAGTTGACGAACTCGGGATAAAAACCGTTTTTACCATCGAAGGCAGTGAAAAAAAGATAGCCGAAACGATAGTAAAAAACACAAAAACAAAAGACCGGAAGATCGCGTCGCTTGATTCCATGCAGAGCACGACATTGAAGGATATAGAAAACGGAGTTACTTATCTCTCCGTAATGGAAAAGAATCTCGAAGTGCTGAAAAAGGCTCTTTGATCCGGAGGAGAAAACATGTCATTGATAACTGTAAAGGATCTGTCGCTCGGATATGATTCGCAGATCGTAGCTGACAATTTGAATTTTACCGTGGAACAGGGGGACTATCTCTGCATAGTCGGTGAAAACGGTTCCGGCAAGAGCACGCTGATGAAGACGCTGCTGGG
>DBVT01000027.1:2887-3045 GCA_002308775.1 Mageeibacillus sp. UBA1257 | reverse complement strand
TGCTCCTGCTGCTGGATCTCGTATGCGGCGTCCGCTTCGGCCTGTTTTACGTCAGATTCCTTTTTGAGTTCTGCCTCTTTGATCTTCAGTTCGTTGCGGCGGGCGGCGATCTCCGTTGCCGCAGCCACCTGGGCCTCGTTTGCGAGCCTTTTTGCCTC
>DBVT01000027.1:0-2831 GCA_002308775.1 Mageeibacillus sp. UBA1257 | reverse complement strand
TGGGACATGTTGTCCTGACCGAGGGCTACGATGAGTCCCTTTTCGTCTTCGATCTTCTGGATGTTGCAGGAGATTATCTCGATTCCCAGGGCGTTCATGTCCTTTTGAGCCTTTTCCTGCACTTCGTCTCCGAATTTTTTACGGTCTGTGTTTAATTCCTTGAGTTTTACCGTTCCGATGATCTCACGCATATTGCCCTGAAGGGAGTCTGTCAGAGCGTTCACTATCGCCTTTTCATCGAGGTTCAGGAAGTTCTTCATGGCTATTTTTATGCCTTCCGGGTCCGTTTTTACCCTTACCTTGGCCACCGCGTCGATATCGACTCCGATGAAGTCAAGTGTGGGCACATAGCCGTTCGTTTTAATGTCTATACTCACCTGTTTTAATACCAGCGTATCTTTCCTTTCAAGGAACGGGAGCTTGATTCCGGCTCGGCCGATGAGTATTTTCGGCTGCCGCTTCAATCCCGAAATGATAAACGCTTTGTCCGGCGGTGCTTTAACATATCCGCTTGCCAGGATGATCAATACCGCCAATATCGCAAGCCCTATAAGTACATAGAAGATGGGATCCATTGCCATCGCTCCTTTCGTGATTTTGTGATCACATTTTACCCTGCGCGTAAAATGTTTTTTAGACCCTTTCGGACTGTAATATTGCGCTCTATTTCCGCGATTTTGGCGAAATAGCCTTAAAAACCGCAGGCAAAACGTGTATAATATTTATTGTACGTGTGCGCCTCACGTGTGCGCGCATACCGCGGCGGGGAACTGTTTGAAGATCCTTCCGCACTGACTATGTATCAGGAGACCGATATGGGAAGAAAGTCTGTCAGACAATTCAAAAACATTTTCCAGAAAAGCAGGGAAAATGCAGGTTTTACGAGAGCCGCAGCCTCCGATGCGCTCGGATTTGTCTCTGAGGACCGCATAGAGAAGATCGAAAGCGGTAAAACTGCAGTCCATCCGGACGAGGTCCTCGCGATGTCAAAAGCATACGGCGACCCTCATCTTTGCAATCTTTTTTGCTCCCGCGAGTGCCCGATAGGTATGAAATACGTGCCCGAAGTCACAGCCAAAGAACTTCCTGCGATCACTCTTCAGATCGTCAATTCGATCAATCTGCTTGAGGAAAAGAAGAACAGGCTGATCGAGATCTCTGTTGACGGCAAAATATCCCCCGAAGAGATCGTCGATTTTAACGAGATCCAGAACGAACTTTCAAATATTTCCAACGCTGTCGCGACTTTGCAGCTTTGGCTCGAGAAAAATACACAAAATCCAAATCAGGAGGCATGATCAGATATGTTTGACGCATTAAAGGTAAAAAATGACTGCGTTGCGTGGATCAGAAAATTTTTTGAGGAAAACGGACCCGGCTGCAACGCCGTGCTCGGAATATCAGGCGGAAAAGACAGTTCCGTAGCTGCCGCGCTTTGCGTTGAAGCTCTGGGAAAAGACAGAGTCATAGGCGTTCTGATGCCAAACGGAGACCAGGCCGATATCGATATGTCCCACCTTCTTTGCAGGCATCTGGGGATCAGGAATTTTACCGTGAACATCCGTGACGCCGTTGAAGGGCTAAAGAATGCTGTTCCTTTCGAACTTTCGACACAGTCCGTTACAAATCTCCCCCCTCGGATCAGGATGGCTGTCGTTTACGCTGTTTCGCAGAGCAACAACGGAAGAGTCGTCAACACGTGCAACCTTTCGGAAGACTGGGTAGGATATGCTACGAGATACGGTGACGCCGCGGGAGATTTCAGTCCGCTCAGCCACCTCACTGTCCAGGAAGTCAAAGCGATCGGAAGAGTCCTCGGTCTGCCTGATGTACTCGTCGACAAAGTACCGATCGACGGTCTCTGCGGTAAAACGGATGAAGACAATCTCGGTTTCCTCTATTCCGAACTCGACAGATACATCAGAACGGGCGTCATCGACGATCCGGCGAAAAAAGCGCGGATCGACCGTCTGCACAAGATGAATCTTTTTAAGCTTAAACTTATGCCCTACTTCGATCCCGGTCTCACTGAGCACGTAAAGATCATGTCCTCCAACGTCTGGGCAGATGTTTTCGGCAATCCGGTAAAATCGAGAGACACAAATCTCGCCACGCTCATAGAAAGATATATGCCTGACGCGGTCTGCTTCCAGGAGATGCATCCGCACTGGCACGACTGCGAGCTGCAGAAGAGAGTTTTCGCAAAGGGATACGTCGAATCCAAACCTGCGCTCCGCGGAAATCCGCTCAATTACACTCCGATCTACTACCGCGGCGATAAATTCAAAGAGATCCGCAAAGGCTTCAAAAAATTCTCCGGTCCGAACGACTACGATTCCAAATCAGCTTCCTGGACGGTCCTCGAAAGCCTCGAAACGGGTAAAAGGTTCGCCGTCATCGCGACTCACTTCTACTATGAAGCGAACGATCTCGGCAATAAAGCGCGTATAAACAACGCAAAAGAAATACTTAAACTCGCGGAAAAGATCAGAAACGGCGGAGACCTCCCGATCTTCTGCGGCGGCGACCTCAACTGCGACCTCCTCTCCGAACCGTACAAGGTCCTCGAAGACGGCGGCTTCGTTTGCTCGAGCCTCATCGCCAGAGACCGCGAGAATTTCATCTGCACATGCCACTCAAATCCCGTCTATGACAAAAAGACAGAGACATTCTCAAGCGAGCCTTCCACCCGTGAGAACAAATACTCCATCGACCACATCCTCACGTCCGGTCTTGCCGACGTCGTAAAATACACGGTTATCTGCGACGACGAGGCTTTTCGCGTGAGCGACCACAACCCTGTGCTTGTGGAAGCGGAAATGTAAAACTGC
>DBVT01000004.1 GCA_002308775.1 Mageeibacillus sp. UBA1257 | reverse complement strand
GGAACAGGCGGAGTTTATCAGCTGAATGATCATCTTTTCGAAGGCCGATTCACTCCAAGACTGCCTGACGGAAAGCGCAAGGGTTTCAACGTTTATGCACAGACTCGGGAAGAGTTTGAAAAGAAGCTTGCAGAAATGATCGCCGAAGTAAAATCAAAAATCGCCGCGGAAAAAGCTTGAACGAATGGAAAAAATATGCCGGCATCAGGGATTTATTGCCCGATACCGGCGTTTTTTTGGTCGGGATGACAAGACTCGAACTTGCGGCATCCAGTTCCCAAAACTGGCGCGCTACCAGCTGCGCTACATCCCGACTTCCTTTGCGAGTTGAAATGATACTATGATTTATCCGTTTTGTCAAGGCAAAAAGGGTCTTTGAAAAGCTTCCTTTCGGGAGTATAATACCAATAGAAACTGATATGAAACGGAGAATGGCTATGACAAAAAAATTGAATTTGGACAAGCTTGACAGATACCTCGAAAACGTGCCGAAGGACAGGACTCCCGGCATAAACATGGCCGTTTACAAAGATGGCGAGATCGTTTTCAGAAAGTGCTACGGCACCGACGACAAGGATATGAAGCACAAGACGCAGCCTGATACGGCCTATACGCTTTTCTCGATGACAAAACTTTTTACCACGGGAGCGGCGATGCAGCTGATCGAAAAGGGTAAACTGAAGCTCAACGATCCTGTCGCAAAATATCTGCCTGCTTATGAAAATGTGACAGTTCAGACGCGTTATGGCGTAAGGCCCGCAAGGACCGTTTTACGAGTAAAACATCTGATGGCGATGCAGGGCGGCTTTGACTACAACCTGGGGACGCCGGAGATCAGGAAAGTCGTCGAGGAGACGAACGGACACGCGACAACGAGACAGGTTATCGACGCACTCGCAAAAAAGCCGCTTTGTTTTGATCCGGGAACACATTTCCAGTACAGCCTTTGCCACGATGTGCTCGCAGCCGTAATAGAAGTCGCGGCGGGAATGAGATTTGAGGAATATCTTCGTAAAAATATCTGGCAGCCCCTTGGAATAGTCAACGCTTCAATGCACAGTGACACATATCCTGAAAAGGAAAAGCTCGCGGAAATATGGACAAACACGCCAAGCGATCCTACGCTCAAAGCGAGCGGTACGCACAACGTTTTTGTGGTTTCAGACAGATACGAGAGCGGCGGCGCAGGACTCATCGCGACGTGCGACGAATATATGAAATATGCAGCAACAATAGCGAACGGAGGCGTGTCTCCTTTTACGGGAGCAAGACTGTTCAAAAAAGAGACGATCGATCTGTGGCATAAAGACAGACAGCTTTCAAAGGCTTGCTATGAGGATTTCCAGAGGTGTAAGCCTCTCTACGGATACGGACTCGGAGTGAGGACAAATATCACAAAAGGCAACGGTTCTGCACCGATAGGCGAATTCGGCTGGGACGGCGCCGCAGGCTCCTATGTGATGCTGGACACGGATTACAATGTCGCCGCAGTTTACATGCAGAGCGTCTGCAATTCGGCGTATGACTGCGGAAATATGCATCATGACATCAGGGATATCATTTTCGACGCGATATACGCGGCCGAATAAACAGTACTGCAATATTGTTCGCAAAAAAGCCGCGCGGCTTCCGGTCTTAACGAGATGCCGCGCGGCTGATTTTTTACTTATTCAGTTATGTCACATCATCCTTTTGTCATTTCGAGCTCTGCGATCTGGAGCACGAAGCCGGGGCTCGCGTAAGCTTTTGCCGAATCGCCGCCGACGGTGAGAGACGGTTTGGTCGATCCGACCATGGTGAATCTGTATTCGTATGTGTGCCACTGACCGTCTGCGTTGACCTCGATGCCGTTGTCATTCTTGGAAGCTTCGATCACGACCTTGCCGCCGTCGAGAGACGTTCTGCCGTCGCCGTATGTGAGTTTCGCGGTGATCTTGACTGTGTATGATTCGCCTTCCTTCATGTCGACGAGTTTGCCTATGGGGAGTCTGTTCGGGACTGTAGCAAGACCTCCCGCTTCGCCGTCTGTCTTAAGTTGGAAAACCATGCCTTCGGAGCCGTCTGCGAGAGTCGTTTTAACTGTTGCGCGGCCTGTGTAAGCCTTGCCTGTCTTTGTCTTCATAAGGCCTTCCCAAACGCTCGGAGAAAGTACAGAAATGTCTTTCAAAAGGTCGTTTGCGTTCTTGCTGTTGTTCTTTACTCTGCCGTCGAGCTCAAATCCTTCCGTTCCGTAGATGAGCGGTTTTGCCTGAGCCCAGTAATCGGCCGATTTATTTTTCCCATCAGCCACGAGTTTTTCGTTGACTTCCTTGAGCTTATTGTACTGGTATTCGTTCTGGTAAAGATCTTTGATGAATCCGAGTTCGATGCTCCACTCGTCATTGAGTTCGGCGCAGCGGCCGAAGTCCCACTGAAGAGCGATCTGAACGTTGTCAGTCACGAGCTCATCGACTATACTGATCCAGTTATCTTCCATGTCCTTGCCTTTGAGTCTTGCCCACTCTGAGTAGCCTGCGCCGTATTCTCCGACGATAAAGCCCTTCTTCATATCCTTCGCGATCTGCATATCCGTCGGTACCAGCTCAACTCTCTGGTATGTATCTGCATGTCCGTAAAAATGCACGCATATCGCATTGATCGGATCAGGATTGTATATTTCAAGAGTTTCTATCCTCTGCTCCATCGTGTCGTTGGGTTCCCATTTTCCGGTCGTTCTGAGCGCGTGTGTGCACTCGAATATCATCGAGTCGCCTGTCGTTATAAGCCTGTAGGGGTCAATTTCACGAACTGTTTCAGCGAAGATCCTGTAGTAGTTACCCATCTGGATCGAAGTTCCGTCTCCTCTGTCAGCAGCCAGGCATCCTTCGTTTCCCACCTCCCATGCGAAAACAGCAGGAGAATCTTTGTATCTCGAAACGACTTTTCTCACGTATTCCTGCATAAGCTTCGTTCCTTGTGCATTAGGATCGCCCAGACAGTCAGCCGGTTTTTCTCCGCAGAACTCGTAAAAGTTTGCGTAGTTCCACATCATCGACATGACCAGTCCTACGTGGTATTTTTCGCAGTACGCGATATATTTGTCCATCGCTCCGAAGAACGCGTCGTCGTTATAGACTGCATTCCACTGATCCTTCACGTAAAATACGTTCATCATCGTTCTGATGATCGGTATGCCGTCTCTCAGAGCCTCAAAATATTTCGTATAATCCAGTTCCGGATCTTCTATCAGCCTTGAAAATCCGCCGTGCCAGTTCGTACCGAAGCAATAATAAGGATCTCCGTTTAAGGTGATCGTTCCGTCGTCTTCAACATGCAGTCCGTAATTTTTCGGAGCTTCCGTAGGCTGCGGCTCCTCAGTGCTGTCAGGCTCCCCCGTTTTTTTCGGGTCGTTTGTATTGGTGCAGGAGACCATAAATGTCCCCATAAGCGCCAGACAGAGCAGCGTTACAATAATTTTTTTCATGCCATTTCCTCCAGTATATGCTAAAAAGAATTGCCTTTGTTTGCGTATATTAAAACATTTTTCAGGCATTTAGTCAAACGGGACGACGGAGAGGATGACGCCTGCGCCTGTTTTTTACTTACCTTACTGTCACCTTGCCGGTGCATTTCCTGACCGCTTTTTCTTTGATTATCTCTCCAACGCTGTCGCAAACGATCGTGCCCGAGAGAGGATTTTTGATCGAGACGATGTGACCCGATACGTCTGCGTCGACGTCGGAATATTCAAATGCGAAATCGGCTTCGTCCATCGTGCAATTCACGAGTTTGAGATTTTTACAATAGCAGAACGGCTGTGTTCCGATTATTTTGCAGTTTATCAGCGTGAGGCTTTCGGAGAACCAGGCGAGGTATTCGCCTTTTACCGTGCTGTTTCTGACGGTGACGTTTTTGCTGTGCCAGAAGGCGTCCTTTGTATCGAGGAACGAGTCGTCGATCGTCATATTTTGAACGTATTGGAAGGAGTATTTGCCCTTCATTTCGACGTTTGACAGGGAGATGTTTCTGCTGTCCAAAAAGATGTATTCCGATGTTATTTTGACGCCGTCAAGTGAAATGCCGCTCGATTTCCAGCCGAATTCCGTAGAAACGATCCTCGAATCCCTGATTGTTATGTCTTTGCACTCGCGGACAGCTTTTACGCCGCAGAGGTCGCAGTCCTCGATCTCGCCTTTTTTCGCATACCAGATCGCCGCCCTTGTGAGCTCGTCCATTTTAACTTTTTTCATGGTAAAACGGTTGGTGTGCCAAAGCGGATATCTCAGAGAAAAAGAGCAGTTTTCGAGGTTTACATCCCTCGATTCCTTGAGAGCAGATTCTCCGTCGGCAGGTCCCGCAAATGTGCAGTTTGAAAGATCTGCGTGTTTTAAGTTGTACAGAGCCCTTTCCTCATCGTATGTTTTACCTGAGATCGTTATCCTTCTGTTTTGTTCAGACATTTTCTTGTCCTCCTGTTGGTTTTTGATCATTGCGCGATCGTAAAAATATCATGAAAATATGATGCCGATATTTCCGTGCAGCAGCAGTCTCACGATGCCGACGGCCAAGAGATGCGCGGGGTAGTATATGTAAAAGAACCATTTCATTCCCTTCCAGGTACCCCTCCGGCCGTTGTACTGATAAAGGAGCGGGATCGACAGAGCCGTAAACATCTGAAGGACCGCATACGGCTTGTTTAGGAAAATGAAATAGACAGCCGCGTAAATGAATGTCCAGAAGACGATATCGAGCGCCTGCTTTTTAAACGCACCTCTGTGCCCGTACATCGAGAACGGAGCCATAACAGCGATCGATGACCAGTCTGCCGGAAAAGCCAGGATGCAACCCGCGAAAACGGATACTATTTTTACCCACTTCGGGACTTTCTCGCTCTTTGATATCGCAATGACCGCTGCAGATATCGCAAGCGCCCACATAACGCTCGTCCTGTTGAAGACCCCCGCCGAAATATCGAAAAACGGTATCCCGAACGCGAAATCGTAAGCGAAATGAGAGATCACAGCGAAAACGAGCAATCTGCCGATATATTTTTTGACATTTCTTGTGTAAAACGAACCCTCCGCGATAAAGAACCACATTATCGGAGCCGTTATCCTCCCTATCACATGCAGACCCATGACGTACCAGACCGTCTGCGTGCCCGGAAAAACAGCCCACGTAAAATGGTCTATCGTCATCGCGATTATCGCTATCAGCTTCAGTTGGTTCGAGTTGAGTCCTCTTTTTTCCATAGCCCCCGATGCGCCCCTCTGCGCATCGAATATTGTACCAATTTTTCTCCTCATTGGCAAACGTATTGCATTCATCCCGCATCCTCCGATCGACCGTTTCTTCGTATTTTCGATGATATTTCCCGGAAAATGACCTCGCTCTTTTTCCAATGTTCCGAAACATATAAAATTTCTCCGATACTTTTCCCTCCCTTCATCTGTCCTCAAAAATCACCGACAGAAATCCTGTTTTCATCGTAAAATGGACATGTTAAACGCATTTATAGTCATGATAAGCTCATTTGCAGCTGTCTTTCTTTGCCGACTGGAATGGACGATGGTCGACATGGCAAAGGGAACGGACCGCTCTGTGAGCAACGATGACCGCTCCCGCGGGAACACTGAAGCTCAATACCGAGGATCGATCAGCTGTCGCCGGACGCTTCCTTGGAGCGAACATGCGCTCGCTTTATTTTTATGGTTAATGACCGCGAGCATCTGTTCGGCGATCACGGGCGCGGCAAATANNTTGCGCCCGCGATCACGAGTATGTTTTTCGCCGCCGGTGAAGATCTCGCCTCGAACAGGATACCGAATTTTTATACCGCTTGCATTTTCTGGTGCGGTCTGTTCGAGGCACTTCCCGGCGGCAGTCCGGACTCGCGTGGCGAGCCCGGGCTGCC
>DBVT01000030.1:11678-13987 GCA_002308775.1 Mageeibacillus sp. UBA1257 | reverse complement strand
AGATGCTCATGCGCTACGGTTTGGAGAGAATAAGATGATCAAACGGGCAAAAAATATCGCCGCGGCATTTGTGATCTGATGCCGCGGCGTTTTTTTATGACTGTTTTTTCAAGATCTTCGGTCGGGTCTCCCCGTTTCGTTTTTTTACATTATGAACGCGAAAACGGGATTCTCGATGAATCTTTTGAATGTTCCGAGGAATTTGTCTGCCTCTTCGTCTTCTCCTTCATATACGAATGTTACGGGCGCTACCGAGTTGTCGTCTTCCGCGCCGAACGATATCGACGGAAGATCTCCCGAGGCATTAACAGATACCAGAAGTGACGTAAAACATTTTACGCATATATCTTCCGCGGCGGGCTCGTCGAACGTCTCTGTTTTCGCGAAGGCTTTCTCCGCGATCTTAGCGATCAGGGTCTCTTTTTCGAACGATCCGTCATCCTTTGAGAGCATCTCGCTGTACTTGTTCAAAGCGTCCGTTTTTACTTTGATTATCGCGTATGAAACGGCTGTCTGAGCACTGTGCGTGTCCGCATAACCTATGACGTCTCTCGCTATTACAAGACCGTCCGGACCTGTGGGAGCGACTTTCGCGAGGTTGATATTGTACATATCGGCAAACGTTTTTGCCCTCGGTGTCGCGGCTTTGAATGCTGTTTTCGGAGCTTTTTTGTCCTTTTTGGCCTCTTTTTCCTGCTTGGGAGCTGCTTTTGCGTCTTCCTTTGCCGGTTCTGCTTTTGCGGGAACAGCAGGCGTCGCAGGCGCAGGTGCGGGTGCGGCAGGTTTTGTCTCCGCTGAAACTGCGGGAGCAGCCTTTGCCGCGTCTGCCGGTATGGACGCCCTGTCAGCCTCGTCGCCGACATAAGCTATGATCTCTGTGATCGGAACTGTTTCTCCTTCGCCTCTTACGATCTTGAGAAGTTTTCCCGAGGCAGTCGCATCGATCGTGATCGTCAGTTTGTCCGTCTCCATTTCGAAGAGGGGCTCGCCTTCTTTGACGTCTCCGCCTTCCGGAATGATCCATTTCGTTATGGTTCCTTCAGTCATCTGAAGTCCCTGTTTTGGTAAAATGATCTCTTTAAGCATATTTTTTACCTCTCTGTCAGCTTCGCATCAGCGGTACATTACCTTTTTGCAGGCGTCGAATATATCGCTCTCCTGTGGAACGACTGCGTTCTCAAGTCCGAGGTTAAAAGGCAGCGGGCACGATTTCGCGCCAAGTCTCACTATCGGAGCATCAAGATATCTGAACGCTCTCTCGCTGACTTCCGCAGCGATCTCAGCGCCTACGCCGCCCGTTCTGTGAGCTTCGTGAACTACTACGCACCTGCCGGTTTTAATAACTGATTCAGTGACCGTATCCCAGTCGAAAGGTACGAGCGTTCTCGGATCGATGACTTCGACAGATATTCCCTCTTCTGCTTCGAGTTTCTCAGCCATGCGGACAGCTTTCTGGACGTATGTGTGCGTCGCGACTACTGTGACATCCTTGCCTTCGCGAACTATTTTCGCTTTTCCGAAGGGGATCATATAGTTAGGGTCGTCGTTTACTTCGCCTTTTGTTGTATAAAGAGCTTTGTGCTCGAAGAACATTACGGGGTTGTCGTCCCTTATCGCAGTTCTGAGCAGTCCCGCCGCGTCATCAGGCGTAGAAGGCATAACGACCTTGAGCCCCGGGAAGTGCATAAATACTGCTTCGAGTGACTGTGAATGCGTCGCGGCATTGCCTCTTCCTACTCCCTGCTGTCCTCTTATCACCATAGGTATCTTTGCTTTTCCGCCGAAGATATATCTCGTTTTAGCTATCTGATTGATGAGCGAGTCCATCGCGACCAGGGAGAAATCCATATACATAAGTTCTGCGATAGGTCTGAGTCCCGCGCATGCGGCTCCAAGTCCGAGTCCCAGGAATCCGCATTCCGATATAGGGGTGTTTCTTACTCTTTCCGGTCCGAATTCGTCGATCAAGCCTCTCGTGGCCCCGAAAATACCGCCCTGTTCGGCGATATCCTCTCCCATGATAAAGACGCGGTCGTCTCTTCTCATTTCCTCAGCTGTGACATCTTTTATTGCCTGTACATAACTTTTTACACTCATTTTCGGCACCCCCTTTAATTATTTGCCTTCTGTTTTGCCAGAAGTTCAGCCTGCTCTTTTGCGGCCTCGGGATATGCGTCGAGGAATGAATAATCCTCGTTGAAAACGTCTTCAAGAACCTTTGTCGGATCCGGCTCCGGGCTTTCGAGAGCGAATTTTTCAGCGTGAGCAACTTCTTCGTTTACTTCCTGTCTGATCGCTTCGAGTTCTTC
>DBVT01000030.1:5114-11626 GCA_002308775.1 Mageeibacillus sp. UBA1257 | reverse complement strand
CTTCCACTCTTCGACCTCTTCCCTCGTCCTGTAAACGCACGGGTCGCCTGTCCAGTGACCGAGCCAGCGGTATGTTTTAAACTCTATCAGCGTAGGCCCTTCTCCTGCTCTCGCTCTTGCGACAGCCTTTTCGACCACTTCGTAGATCTCGTCGACTTTGTTTCCGTCAACGGTAAAATGAGGCATATTGTATGCTTCGCCGCGGATCGAAATGTCTTTTACCGACGTGGACTGCCAGACGGGAACTGATATTCCGTATCCGTTGTTTTCGCAGCAGAATATTACCGGTACCTTCCAGAGCGACGCGAGGTTCATCGATTCGTGTACAACGCCTTCATTTGAAGCGCCGTCTCCGAAGAACGACACAGCGATATTGTCTGTTCCCCTCATTTTAGCCGCAAAACCTGCGCCAACAGCGATCGGAACGCCTCCGCCGACTATCGCGTTTGCCCCCAGATTGCCCTGCTCGAGATCGGCGATATGCATACTGCCGCCCTTTCCTTTGCAGTAACCTGTTGCTTTGCCCATGAGCTCAGCCATTGCCTTGTCGAGGCTCGCGCCTTTTGCGATGCAGTGACCGTGTCCTCTGTGAGTAGACGCGATGTAGTCCTTGTCCGAAAGGAAGCTGCATACAGTCGCGGCAACTGCCTCTTCACCGATATAAAGGTGAACGGAACCTCTCAGTTTGTTGCCTTCGAAAAGTTCCAGAGCTTTTTCCTCAAAGCCCCTGATTTTAAGCATCGTGCGGTAAATATCCAATGCTTTTTGTTTTCCTATTGCCATAACGATTCTCCTTAATTACGATTCTCTTTATTTCAGTAATCCGCGTATGATGTCCACTATATCAGCCGTAGAATCGGCGATGTGCACTCCTGCTTCAGACAGAGCCTTGATCTTCGACTCCGCGCTGCCCGTGCCGTCAGCTGAAACGATTGCTCCGGCGTGACCCATTGACCGTCCTTTCGGGGCATTTTTACCTGCTATAAGAGCTACAACAGGCTTCGTGACGCACTTTTTTATGTACTCTGCGGCAAGTTCCTCTTCGTTTCCTCCGATCTCTCCGATCATGACTATCACCTTCGTCTGAGGATCAGCCTGAAACAAAGGTAAAATATCAACGAACGCAGATCCGGCAATCATATCTCCGCCTATTCCCACGCATGTGGACTGTCCGATACCGTTGTTTGTGAGCATGAATACGGTTTCGTAGCAGTTAGTCGCAGATCTGGACATAAGTCCCACGTTGCCCTCTTTGAAGATCCTGTGAGCCATGAATCCTGCTTTCGATTTTCCGGGTGAGATCACGCCGAAGGAGTTGGGTCCGATGACTCTGCAGCCTTTTAATCTGGCGGTGTGATAAACCGTCATCATGTCCTGTACGGGAACGTGCTCGGCTATTGTCATAACGAGCGGAATGCCTGCTTCGATAGCTTCAAGAGCGCTCGATTTTGTGTGCATAGCAGGTACAAATACGACTGAAGCGTTCGCTCCCGTCTCCTCAACTGCCTCTCTCACGGTGTTGTAAACGGGTATTCCGAAGACCTCCTGGCCGCCCTTTCCCGGCGTTACACCCGCTACGATCTTCGTGCCGTATTCGAGCATCTGCTGCGTGTGGAAGGTGCCTTCGCGACCGGTTATACCCTGAACGATAAGTTTTGTATTTTCATCTATTAAAATGCTCATCTGAATTCGCCTCCCCCTCACAGATCCAGTTTCGAAAGTTCGACAACGCCTTCGCGAAGTCCGTCGACGTATGTGACACCTTCGAGTCCCGAAAGTATCTCGAGTCCCGCAGATTTGTTCGTGCCTTCGAATCTGATAATAACGGGTCTTGTCGCGTGTCCTTTTTCGATCGCGAGTTTGATGCCGCCCGCGACTTCATCGCAGCGCGTTATGCCGCCGAAAATATTGATGAAGAGCGCTTTTGACTGAGGCACGCTGAGCATTATTCTAACCGCTTCGGCTATCCTCTCAGCTGTAGCGCCGCCGCCCAGGTCAAGAACGGAGCAAACCTTCATTCCGGCCTTCGTGATGAGGTCTATGCAGCTCATGAGCATTCCCGATCCGTTCGACATTACAGCGATATTGCCTGTGTCGTCGCAAGGGATATAAAGGAAGTTAAAATCTCTCGCTTCCCTTGTGAGAGGATGCATCGGCTGAGCTTCTGAATAAGCCTGCAGATCGGGGTGACGTTTTACGGCTGAATCGTCCACTGTTATTTTCCCGTCTATCGCGATAAGTTCGTCGTTTTCGCAGATCGCGAGAGGGTTGATCTCGCAGAGAGTCAGGTCGTTTGAGATGAAAAGCGCGTATATCTTTTTGAGCAGCGCAGCGAACTGTTTCTTGACGTCTCCCGTCATTCCGCCCTTGTCCGCGAGGTAGTTGGCCGTATAATCGTTCACGCCCACGAAAGGATGCACAGGGATCTTGAATATGAGTTCCGGATGTTCCTTCGCCGTCGTCTCTATGTCTATTCCGCCTGCCGGCGAGAAGATTATCGTGGGGCTTTTTTCCTTCCTGTCGAGTATTACAGAAAGGTAAAATTCCCTTTTTATATCCGCAGCTTCGATGGCCATCAGTTTGTGCACTATGTGCCCTTTTATGTCCATTCCGAAGATCTTTGGCGCTTTTTCGAGCAGTTCCGCCTCGTTTTCAACGATTTTTATGCCGCCCGCTTTTCCTCTTCCGCCTGTTAAAACCTGCGCCTTGAGTACGACGGGATAGCTTACGCCTCCCGTTTTCATGTTCTCCAGCAGTTCTTCGACTGAATCGCCGCAGACGAATTTTTTAACAGTCAGACCGCCCTGGGCGAATAATTCCTTGGCTTTGTATTCGGCAAGATCCAATTAAAACACCTCTTCGTCTGTAGGAACCTTTGCGTTTTTGATCGGGTAGCCTATCCTTGTGATATTGATCAGATGCTTGTAGCTGAAGTTTTCCGAGATCGAGTTGTTGCCCCATGAACCGCAGCCGAGAGTCGTCGTAGGAGTGAGTCCGTTGAAGAAGCTTCCGCCGTTCGATGTGGAGCATACCTGGTTGACGAGTACGCGGCAAACCGTGAGTTTGTTCGCTGCTTCCTCGATGTGCTCTTTGTTGTTTGAATGGATAGATGTGGAGTGGCCTCTGCCTTTTACGTCGAGGTTTGCCTGGGCGATCGCGAGGGCTTCGTCCCATGTCTTCCATTTGTATGTCGAAATGACGGGGCACATTTTCTCTTCCGAGAAGAGGTCGCCCTTGCCGCACGTTTCGGGTTTTACGAGAATGACTTTCGTTCCGGCGGGTACTTCAATGCCTGCCATCTCGGCGATCTTGAGAGCATCCTGACCTACGCAGAACTTGTTCATCGCGCCGTTGACAAAAAGCGTATTTCTCAGTTTTGCGACTGTGTCTTTGTCTTCGATATAGTAAGCACCGTTCTTTTCGAACGTTTTGATCACTTTGTCGTAATCGTCCTCATGGACTATTATCGTCTGTTCGCCGGAGCAGATGATTCCGTTGTCGAACGCCCTTCCTTCGATGATCTTGGGAACGACTTCGTCAAAATCTACGTCTCTGTCTATGATGCACTGGACGTTTCCGGCGCCTACGCCGTAAGCGGGTTTGCCCGATGAATAAGCGGCTTTTACCATTGCCATGCCGCCCGTCGCGACGACTGCGTCACAAGATGCCATAAGTTCCGCGGAAAGATCTGTCGAGGGCTCTTCGACGAACTGGATCAGATCCTCGGGAGCTCCGTTCTTTCTAAGTATTTCATGGAACATATCGACTATGACTCTCGTGCATTTTTTTGATCTCGGATGAGGCGCGATTATTATCGCGTTCCTTCCCTTTATGGCGAACATGGCGTTGCACATAGGCGTGACTATCGGGTTCGTACAAGGGGTTATGGCCGCTATTACGCCCATAGGTCTCGCGACTTCCGTGATCCCCGTCTCTTCGTTTCTGGAGATGACGCCTACCGAGATCTTTCCTTTGAGGCTGTTCGCGATTATTTTTGCTTTTCCTCTGTTTTTCTTGACTTTATCTTCATATCTGCCCATTCTCGACTCTTCGACAGCCATTTTTGCGAACGGTTCGGCGTTATCGTATATCGCTTTGGCGAATTCCGTAGCGATTTTGTCGACGAGTTCCTGTGTCGCGAATCCTTCAAATTCCTTCTGGGCAGCGCGTGCCTTTTCAACGAGTTCCTTAATTGTTTCCATTTTCCTTTTCCTTCTTTCTTAGAATTATCTTTATTCCTGATCTCCTAATTTGGTTTTTGCCTTGTTAATGTGTGCCTTCATGGCTTCCTCAGCTTTCTCGGGATCCCCCGCAAATATCGCGTCCGCGATCATTTTGTGGTCCTCCAAAGCTTCCAAAGCTTTCGTCCTGTCCTTCAGCGTAGCCGTTCTCGTCGCGTTTAAAATGTCCCTGCAGAGCTCCCCTATAGCCGCCATCGCTTCATTTCCCGAAGCCTTGGCGATAGCCTCGTGGAACTCTCCGTCACCTATAACGCCCGTCTCCCCTCTTTCGACTTCAGCTTCCATCCTCTTCATGGCGAGTTCGATCTCACGCTTGCCTTCGTCGTCTAACTTCCGGGCAGCCATTTTGACCGTTTCGCACTCGAGAAGTCTTCTGACCTCCAGCACCTCGCGCATCAGTTTCAGGTTCCTGTCCAGCTTTGCCGACAGCGGATCTATGAATGTTTCGAAATTGACCTGTCTTACGAATGTTCCGTATCCGTGTACCGATTCGATATATCCTATCGAGCTGAGGTTTTTAAGAGCCTCTCTGACAGTTGTTCTGGACACTCCCATTTCTTCGGCAAGCTTTCTTTCGGACAGTATTCTGTCGCCGTCCTTATAACCGTTTTCCTTGATGTACTCGATCAGTCTTTCGGTCGTGTTTTTTGCTTTTTTATGCTGCCTGCCAGCATTTTTCATTTTATCACCAGTCTCCTTATTTGTCGGCGCCTATCCTCACGAGCGCTTTTATTCTCTGCTTTTTCGTTTCCTGTGAATGTTGGAAGAAGTCAGGGGCGTCGTCAAAATCAACGATCTGAGTGATGATCGGCTCGAGGTTCAGTCCCGTCGCGAATTCATGCTCTGACATCTGCATGTTTCCCGGTTCTCCCATAACTCCGATTACTCTTGTGGATCTCGCTGTCCACGCGTCGATTTCGAAATTCGGTATCGGATGCTCGTAAAATGCCACAAGCGCCACGGTTCCCTTTTTCTTGGTCATTTGAATAGCCTGCATGGGCGTATCAAGTCCTCCGGAAGTCTCAACTGTATAATCGACTCCCAGTCCGCCTGTCAGGGCTCTGACCTGTTCTACGGGATCTCCGTCTTTTGTGCAGACGGCAAAATCAGCTCCGCACTGCTTTCCGACATCGAGTTTCCAGGGAGTTCTTCCGACGATTATGACCTTCTTTGCGCCTCTCTTTTTCGCGAGCGCGGCCGTTCCGATCCCTATCGGACCTGTTCCGATAACTGCCACGACGCTGTCGCTTGTAACTTCATACGATCTCATTGCTCCCACCGCCATCGAAATGGGTTCGATCAAAGCTGCCTGCTTGAAATCAATATTGTCTGACAAATGATATGTGTGTCTCTCGGGCATGTACATATATTCGGCGAACGCACCCGGCCAGCAGTTTATCGTGCCGACCGATCTGTCGTTCTTGCAGTTTGCGTAGTCACCACGCAGGCACGCATCGCATTTGCCGCATTTTACACCGTTATCGGTGATCACTCTGTCACCGACTTTGAATTTTGTCACTTTCGGGCCTGTTTTCGCTACTATACCCGCGAACTCGTGTCCTATCCTGCAAGGATAAGTGATCTCTCCCGAGCGCACGAAGCTGCAGTCTCCGGTAAAAATCGCAATGTCAGTCGCGCAGACGCCCGTGTACATGACTTTTATCAAAACTTCGTCATCTTCGAGCGGTCGCATCTCGACCGGACCGTAATCGATCTTCCAGGGTCCCGTCACAGTCAAGGCTTTCATTTTCATAACCAATTACTCCTTTTTATTCCTCTATGTCGTATTTTATGATTGCTTGCTTTGTTTCGTAGAGCCGGTCACTCTTCGATCTCGCCGTGTGCGAGCATATCCTCTATCTCTTCCCTCGTAGGCATTGCAGGCGACGTTCCGAACCTCGAAACAGAGATCGAAGCGAGCGCGTTCGCGAATTTTATCGCCGAGAGAACGTCCATTCCTTCCGCAAGTCCGACAGTAAAACCTCCGTTGAACGCATCTCCCGCGCCTGTCGTGTCAACTCTTTTTACCTTGTACGGCGGCACGATCATATCCAGTTCGTCTGTTTTGACGTAAACGCCCTTCTTTCCGAGAGTGATTATCACGTTCTTGGCGCCTTTTTTAAGTAAAACGTCTGCCGCTTTTCTGGCCGAATCGATATCGGTGACAGTGACGCCCGAGAAGAATTCGGCTTCTGTTTCGTTTGGCGTTATAAAGTCGCAGTCGGCGAAAATGCTCTCGTCTATCGGCTGCAGAGGCGCTGTGTTAAGTAT
>DBVT01000030.1:4686-5036 GCA_002308775.1 Mageeibacillus sp. UBA1257 | reverse complement strand
TTGAACTCGTCTTCCGCTTTCATGACGTCCTCTTCCGTGATATAGTCGTTGGCGCCTTTCATGATGATTATCCTGTTTTCACCCGTTCCGGCGTGAACTTCGATGCTCGCGGCTCCGGTGCTGTGTTCCGGATCCTCATATACGTATTTCTGCGTCATTCCCAGGCTCGAATAGTGGTCTCTCGCGATCCCGCTCAGAAAATCGCGGCCGATCTTCGTGACCATAACGACTTCAGCGCCCGCTTTTCTTGCGGCTGTCGCCTGGTTGGAGCCCTTTCCTCCGGGGCCTATTTTAAGAGAGTTCCCTATTACCGTCTCGCCGTCTCTCGGGTATTTCGGAGTGCTTATCGC
>DBVT01000030.1:1004-4634 GCA_002308775.1 Mageeibacillus sp. UBA1257 | reverse complement strand
CTTTCGTACCGGATCGCCCGGGGATCAGTTTTCAGAGGTCCCGAGCACGATACTCCACTGCCTTCTGCTCTTAGACCCGATATCTGTCCTGTGTCCGTGCGCTTTCGCGTCTCCGGGTGTGTCGAATCCTCCCGTGCAGACCTCGATCGCGACATTTTTCATATTTTTAAAATCTCCGTTGTTCATCCAGACTCCGATGTAGGGACATCCTTCCATCTCCAGATCGAAACAACCGTAGCTGAGGTTTTTCCTCTCTTCGAGTACGTAATATTTGTATGCGACATTGTCGGGCCTTCCGTTCACCAGCAGGTCGCTGCCCTTGTGTATTTTATATTTCGTACCCCTCTTTCCGAGAAAGTCATTCGTGGAAAAAACTATTTCCGCAGTTGAATCTTCCATATCGTTAAAAGATATCACCGCGTCCTTCTGGACCTCGAGCATCATATGCGCAGCCCAGAGACACGGGAAGTTCTCATCCGTCAGATTTTCTGCCGTGTAGTTTATCGCGAGCCTTCCGTCGTCAGTCTCGGAAAACACTTTAGAAAACTCGTATTCTCCGAATTTAGAGCGAACTTTCATTGAAAGCGTGCCTTTTTTGTCGTTCACTTCGTACTTCCAGGGCATTCTGACGACCTCTCCGTGGTCAGCATACGTTCTTTTGCCGTTGTTCCACGGGTCTATAGTCGGGAACATATCGTCAAAAGCGTAAACGTCTGCGCTGCAGTAATCGCCGTCATATGTGAGTTCCTTGTATTCCGGGTCTCCCGGCACCTGCTTGTACAGTTCAAGCCCCGTTTTATTTACTTTGAGCGATCCCACTTTTCCCCCGTTTTCGGGTAAAACGACAGCTGTCAGCTGTTTCGTTTTTAACTGAACGCCCTTCTTGCCTCTGAAAATAACTTCCTTGATCTCCATCGCAAAACGCTCCGTCTGCTTTTATTATTTCTCTTCTTTCGCCGCTTCTGCGCCTTCGATGATCGCGATGCCGGACGATGTCCCGAGTCTGTCCGCTCCCGCTTCGATGAGAGCCATCGCGTCTTCATATGTGCGGATGCCGGATGAAGCTTTTACCTTGACACCCTTCGTGCAATTCGCCTTCATCAGTTTGATATCGCTGACTTCAGCCTTGCCCTGCGTAAAACCTGTGCACGTCTTTACGAAATCCGCACCGGCTTCACAAGACAGTTTCGTGGCCATGACTTTTTCTTCGTCCGTGATCAGTCCCGTCTCGATTATGACCTTGACCGTCTTGCCTTTTGCAGCCTTTACAACAGCGGCGATGTCGTTTTTGACATAATCGTACAATCCGTCCTTGAGCGCTCCGATATTTATGACCATATCGAATTCGTCGCAGCCGTTTTTATATGCGTCCTCTGTCTCAGCGGCTTTGATCGCCGTCGTGTTTGCTCCGAGAGGGAAGCCTATAACTGTGCAGACCTTGACGTCAGAGCCCTTCAGCAGTTCTTTTGCCAGGGGAACGTTGTAGGGGTTAACACAAACTGATGCGAAGTCCCATTTCCTCGCGTCTGCGCAGAGCTTTTCTATCGCTTCTCTCTGAGCGAATGATTTCAGTATAGTGTGGTCGATGTACTTGCTGAGTTTCTTTGCCATAGTTTTTTTCCTCTTTTCAAAATATTATTTGTTTGTGACACGCTTCGTTGTCAGTTCGTCCTGATCGTGTTCAGATCGTGATCATTTCGCCCTGCATCATCAGCATGAAGTTTACGTCGCGCTTTTTGGCTGCTTCCATAAACTTTGCGGGATCTCCGCCGTGCTCCGCGAATGTCCAGAAGTGGCTGGGCACCGAAAGATCGGCTCCGAGTTTTTCCGCCAGCATTGCGCCTTCTTCCTCGTTGAGATTTCCGTATGCTCCGTTTATCGGGAAAGATACGAAATCGCATCCGACTGTCTTCGGATTGACGAGTTTTTCCGGTCTGTAGCAGGTGTCGCCCGCGAAATATATCCTCTTGCCTTCGATCTCGAAGACTGTTCCGACAGCGTAAGGCGCCTCCGCTCCGTGGTCGCAGAAAACGAACGATGCTTTGACTTCTCCTCCGAAGAGATCGATGCTCTGGTTCTTGGCGATTTTTATGCCGCCCTTTATTCCCATCTGTTCGAGAAGCTCCATACCGTCCTGAGGCGTATAAACTCTCGATTTTCCGTTTGCCAGCATCCCTTCTATCGAGTCCGGATCGAGGTGGTCAAAATGTGCGTGGCTGCAGAATATCGCGTCAAAAGCTATGTCCTCCGGATCGAGCAGCATCGCAGTGATCCTCTTGAATCCGAATTCCCTCTCGCAGCAGTTCGAAAGGTACAGATCGTACGCGATCAGCCTACCCTTTCCGTCTTTTAAAATAAACCCTGCCTGTCCCATGTAAATGATGCCGACTTTGCCTTCGGGCACTTCAAAATCGATAACCTTTTGAGCGAACTCTTTCATTTTTTTACCTCCTGAAAAACAACTGTTCCTTTATGTGTCATACAGACAAAAAACACGCTCTATGCGTGCTCCGCCTGTGGTAATACCACTTACATTTTGTATTGTACTACTGCGGCTTCCATAAGTCAACGAAAAAATGACGTTTCGGTTTAAATGAATTGTTAAATTATTGAGGTGAAAGACAGTATGCCGGGTAAATATATGCGCATCATTTTTTATCAGGAAGAAAGAACCGCCGGATGACAGATTCAGCCTCAAAAGAATCGAAGATCACTCCCTGGTTCTCTTCGGAGCGCCTGTATTCGAATGTGCAGATCAGATTATCATTTTGGAAATATCCGTTCGTTTCGTACAATTTGATTTTTGTCAGGCAGTCGCAGACATAGTAAGGAGAATCCATCATGCCGAAGTGCTCCCAGATGACCGTTTTACAGATAATACTTTCGGGGATCATAAAGTCAGGGTGAATTTTACCGTCGAAAATAGCGGGTTCGTAAAAGTACGGAATGTGATATTTGTCGAGCGCATTCGCGATGATCAGTTCCGATTTAGAGCGAACGAGTCCTCCCTTTTCCGTCCTGTAACAGAGGTTCTCGGGATAAAAATCAGACTCTGTCTTCTCCGGCATTTCAGGGGGATATTTTTTGATATTTTCGAAGCAAATGTCCTGAAAATCCCTAAAAATGTCGATAAACTGACTGATATGGAAGTTAAGTCGCCTTATAATTTTGAGTTCACGTCTCGCGGCAGCTTTGGCTGCCTTTTTGTTTTTGAAGTCGTTGTATTCCTCTTCTGTTATTTCGGTCCACTTCGCTTTTTCATTCCCTGCCGGGCGTGCAAGCCACTGTTCCTTTCCGTGGTTGTCTTTTTTATAGATATTCGGGATCGGCAGCTCGATCTTCTCCTCAAGTTGTTTTTCTCTTTCTTTAAAACCCGTTGCGTCGAGGTTTATGATGCTCATATTTATGCCCCCTTCTGATAACTATCCTGTATCATTTCGATAACGTTTTGGCAGATTATATTGCAAATTCACGTGCAGGAGAACGCCGAGGTCATTTCCCAAATATTTTCGAAATAATTGCGATGATAATCATGAAAAACTTATTCGTAAAATGTCAGAACGCGCTTCAATGCGCCACGAATCTTCTGTCAAAAAATGGTTCGTAGCGCAAAGCGGCGGTTTTGCGCTA
>DBVT01000030.1:0-907 GCA_002308775.1 Mageeibacillus sp. UBA1257 | reverse complement strand
TCCGCCGAACAATTCATGGCGCAAAGTGGCGGTTTTGCGCTACGCTGCGAATCTCTGCAAATTAAACGTAGCGCAAATATGGCTGATTTGCGCTATAAACCTTCTTCCGCCGAACAATTCATGGCGCAAAGCGGCGGTTTTGCGCTACGCCGAGAATCTCTGCAAATCAAACGTAGCGCAAATATGGCTGATTTGCGTCATAAACCTTCTTCCGACGAACAATTCATGGCGCAAAGTGGCGGTTTTGCGCTACGCTGCGAATCTCTGCAAATTAAATGTAGCGCAAACAGGTAAAAACCTCGCTCACCTATGCATTTTACCTTCCCTTTCATAGTGCAAGAATGACCCGCAAGGCATGCATAACTCTCAAAAAAACAACATTCCCGTCACCCGTCCGTTTGCAAAAAAGTGCGAAGCGAGCCCTTGACACTTTTATATATGAAATATATAATTAGTCTTTGGTATTAAGTCGCATTCGCGTCTTTGAATATCTGCGTTTTAACATCTTAAAATCCAAATAAACACATTTCAGGGAGGAAATGACAGTATGGCAAGAGAAAAGAAATCTATGGATGGAAACCAGGCTGCCGCTCACGTATCATACGCTTTTACGGAAGTCGCAGGAATCTACCCAATCACCCCCTCGAGCCCGATGGCGGACTATGTAGATCAGTGGTCTGCGCAGGGGCTTAAAAACATCTTCGGAAACACCGTCAAGGTCATCGAGATGCAGTCTGAAGCAGGCGCTTCGGGAACTGTACACGGTTCACTCGCGGCAGGTGCTCTCACGACAACATACACTGCTTCACAGGGACTGCTCCTTATGATCCCGAATATGTACAAGATCGCCGGAGAACTTTTACCCGGTGTATTCCACGTTTCCGCAAGATGCGTCGCATCACACGCT
>DBVT01000033.1:13268-18590 GCA_002308775.1 Mageeibacillus sp. UBA1257 | reverse complement strand
CTCGAAAAGGCAGTTGACTACGAGACAGGATATCTTCTCGCGAAAAGCAAAGGCTTTAAACTGACAAGACAAGAGAAAAATAACGTAAAGACGAACGTCGATTACCAGCTGAATATGTATTACCAGATATACAGTCAATATTACAGGTATACACTCGAGCAGGTACAGCAGATGCTCTTCGGAACTCTTTCCATCCCGGAATACAAGCAGGTAGTTATCAAACAGAACGTTACGGAAAAATACAGACAGTCCCTGAAGGATAAGTACACCGCAACTGAGGAAGAACTCAGAGCAATTTATGACAAGGATCCCGATGCATACAGAACGATCGACGCGAGAGTTCTTTATACAAAATATCCCACAGCTCCTACGCTCACAGTCACACAGCCGAAGAGATCTGACGGAACAGTGATCACTGCGGATCTGGCCGATATAACGGATGCGGAGAAGGAACAGCTTGAGACTTACGAGAAAGCTAAAGAAGCTTACGAAAAGTCAAAAGCTGAATACGACGCAAACGTCAAGAAGATAGATGAGAGAGCCGAAGCGATGGCAAAAGCGCTCAATGAGACCGGCAAATATTCAGAGGAATCGGAGAATGCGAAATATGTCGAAGCCGATTTCGTCACCATTATAAAAGGTGAATCAGACCTCGACGGCAAAGACGAAGACGGCGGACTTAAGAGCGTTTCGAGCAACTCAAAACTGAACGTCACAAAAGTCGACAATCTGATCCTCACGTATCAGTGGGATTCAGAGAGAAAGGGCTTCATAATCGTCGAAAAGAAGGACGATGACAAAGAAGATAAAGAAGATAAAGAAGAGACAACGGACGAGACAGCTGAAGCCGAGACAGAGGAAGCTGCTGATGAAGCGGCGGACGATACTGCTGCTCAGACCGCGGGCAAGAATCCTTCCGACATTTCAGTCGTCAAGACAAGCTCCGGCGTTTACCTCGTAAGATGCGAAAATATCACGGACTACGATAACAGTGTTGAATCAGGGGAAGGCAAAGCAGATTCCATAAAGGACAAGATCAAGGCTACGCTTTTCGACGAGAGAGCGACTGAAGAACTCGACAAGATCATCGCAGACGAGATCGCATCCGGCAAGACGTACAAAGCTTCCAATATCAAGACGAAGCAGATCGACAAGATCTTCAATAAGGTTTTCGGGGAATGATCATAACGTGACAGTTATGTGACAAATAAGCGACAGCTTGCAAAGCGTCAGACATTCAAAGGTTTGGCGCTTTTTTTTATTCCCGTATTGTGGTATAATAGCTCCAGCTGTTATATTTACAAAGTGAAGGAGAAAAATATGGAAAATATTCCCGCAAGAAAAGATATCGAAGAGAAATATAAATGGGCGATCGAGGATATGCTTGAGAGCGACGACGCCTGGGAAAAGCTTTATAAAGAAGTGGACAAAGCCGTCCCTGAACTTCTCAAATTCAAAGGGGAGATCAGCAGATCGGGTGACAGCCTTCTCGCGTTTTTAAAGAAACTGTACAAGCTCGAGGAAAAGGCCGAAAGACTCGTCGTATACTCGAAAATGAAAAAGGACGAGGACAATGACGTTCCGAAATATCAGGACATGTTCATGAGAGCAGCTTCGCTCAATATGAAATTTTCCGCAACGGTATCTTTCTTTGCGCCGGAGCTCCTAGCTGCTGACGAAAAAACAATACTCGGTTTTATAGATAATACAAAAGGACTCGAAAAATACGATTTTGTCATAAAAGAGATACTGAGGGAAAGACCTCACACGCTTTCTGCTGCGGAAGAAGAGATAATCGCAAAGGCTTCACAGGCGCTCGAATCGAGCCACGAGACATATATACAGCTCACAAATACAGAACTTCAATTCCCGAAAATAACAGTGGACGGAAAGAAAGTGCAGATCTCAGACGAGAATTTTGTATCTTTTTTAAGAAGCGAGGACAGAAACGTCAGAAGGACAGCTTTCAAGGCGATGTTCGAGACTTACGGAAAGAACAAAAACGCGATATCGTCATGCTTTATCGGAAACCTGAAGACGACTGCATTTTACGCCGATGTGGGCAAATACGAGAACGCCAGAGAACCGTATCTCTTCGGGGACGATGTTCCGGGTTCCGTTTACGACAACCTTCTTAAAACGATAGATGACAACCTCGAAGTGCTGGGAGACTATCTGAAACTCAGAAAGAGGATCCTCAAAGTAAAAGATCTGCATATGTATGACCTTTACGTTCCGATCGCGGAAAACGACGGAAAAAAATATACATTCGAAGAAGCCAGAGAAATAGTCCTGAAGGCGCTCGAACCCATGGGAGAAGAGTACGTAAAGATCGCAAGAGAAGGTCTCTACAGCCGCTGGGCAGACGTCTGCGAAAACAAAGGTAAAACGTCAGGCGCATATTCATGGGGTTGCTACGGCTGCCACCCGTTCATGCTTCTCAACTGGCAGGGAACGATCAATGACGTTTTTACGCTGATACACGAACTCGGACATTCGATGCACACATATTACAGCGATAAAAACCAGCCGTATCATTACGCGCAGTACGCGATATTCGCTGCGGAAGTCGCGTCGACAGTAAACGAAAACCTGCTGATAAGATACCTTCTCGGACAGCCGGGAGCAAACAAGCCCTATCTGATCAACCACTTCCTCGAAGAGTTCAGAACAACTATATTCAGGCAGGCGATGTTCGCGGAATTCGAATACAAGGCGCACAGCCTCTTCGGGGCGAACGGAGCGGTCACGGGAGAGGAACTCAGCAAACTGTACTATGATATAAACAAAAAATATTACGGCAAACAGGTAAAAGTGGACGAGCTCATCGCGAACGAATGGATGAGGATACCTCACTTCTATACGCCTTTTTACGTATACAAATACGCGACGGGCTTCTCGTGCGCGGTGGCGTTCTCAAAGATGATACTTGAAGGAAAGAAAGACGGATATATGAGATTCTTAAAGAGCGGCGGCAGCGACCATCCTCTCAATCTGCTGAAGAGAGCGGGAGTCGATATGAATACGCCTGCTCCGATCGAATCGGCGATGCAGGAATTCGGAATGTACGTAAGAGAATTGGAGAAACTGATCTGAAGATGGCGATCGTAAAGAGCAATGACGTCAAACCGACGGACGCTTTTGACGGGCTGATGCTCGACGGAGAAAAGCACATCCAGGAGGACGTCGAAGTCACAAACCTTCATATCGCCGGTAAAATTTTTTTCCACGAGGATGTGGACGCCGATACCGTCGTAATAAACGGGGAAGCGGAATTCATGCAGTATTTTACCTGTGACAAGCTGGAGCTGGCGGGATTCTGTCTCGCGAGGAGCGGTTTGTCGTGCGAAGAAGCTGTGATAGCCGGAAATATGACTGTTTACGGCAAGATCTCAGTCGAAAAGATAGACGTGCAGGGAACGCTGGACGTCACGAAAAAGTCGAATATGTGGGACATAAACGTCTCCGGAAGAATGATAATGCACGATTCCGTGAGATTTGAAAACGCGTATATCACCGGTATGATGGACGTAAACGACAGAGCGAAGGGCAACAAGATCTATATCGCATCTTCCGTTACGTCGAGGATACAGAGAGTGGTCGCGGACAGCCTGACAGTGGAACCTGACGGTACGAACGAGAACATAGAAGGTCTCTTTTTACTCGACAGCGACACGGTGGACTGCGACTATGTGGAAATAGACTGCTGCAGGATAGACAGGCTCTACTGCGCGAACGGTAAGATAGGAGATTTCTGCGAGATCAACGAGCTGTATTACACGGGAGAGATCGATCTCGGAGAAAAAGCAAAAGTAAAGAAAATCGAAAAGATCTGATCATGGGGAACGTTAAGAAGAAAAACATCGTAAAAATAATACTGATCGTCCTGGCGCTTCTTGCGGTCATCGCGGCGACGGTCTATCTCGCCTCGTACAAGGAAGAGGTGCCCAAACAGTACGCGGATCCGATGAGGGTCTATTTGATCATACTGATCTTCGTGACTGTTCTTCTGTTGATATTTTACAGATATGCCGTGCGATCGGACGAAGGTGATCTGCCGGGCAGTCCGGACGGAAAAGCCGCGGTCAGGAGGGAACTCACGGGAGTCGTTCTGACAGTTATCGCGATAGGTCTCGTTTTGAGGCTGGTGCTCTGCGTAACGGCTCCTCAGTGCGATATAGATACGAATCTGTTCAAATTCTGGGGCACATACGCCAGCGACAAGGGACTTTTCCACGCGTATGAAGGTTCGAATATCGACTATCCTCCGCTTCATATTTATACGCTGTGGTTCACCGCGAAGATATCAAATCTTTTTAAAATAACGGACACGGCGGCATACACTATGCTCGTAAAACTCCCCGCGATACTTTCAGACTGCGCGATCGCGCTGTTCATATACAGGAAATTCATGACGAAGCTTTCTAAGCAGTGGGTCCTTTTCTTCCTTGCGGTATGGATGTTCAACCCGCTCTCGATAATAGACAGCGCATGCTGGGGACAGGTCGATTCGACGCTTGCGTTGTTCCTCCTGCTCGGATGCTACTATATGGAGAACGAAAAATTCTTCAAGGCATCCCTTGTGATGGCTCTCGGCGTGCTCTTCAAGCCGCAGGCGATAATACTGATACCGATACTGTTTTACGCGCTCATCAGGAGCAGGAAGGTCAGATCGTGGCTCATCGCGGCTGCGACGTTCATCGTTACGTTCTTCGCGATATCGCTGCCTTTCAATATCACGATGGGACTCGTCGACATCACTCTGTTTGGAAAAACACTGAAGCTCCCGTGGATCTTCAGCCTCTATCTCGGAACGGCTGACCATTATTCATACACAACGGTGAACTCTTTGAACTACTGGTTCATCCTGGGCAAAAACTGGGTCGCCGACTCGCAGGAATTTTTAGGCCTCACGTTCTACAAATGGGGCATGATCGCGATAGTTATAATATCGGCGACGATCTGGGGGTTTTACCTGGTATCGAAGAAGAGGGGATCGCTGCCGTATATCATGGGCGCGACGCTGCTCTCGGTGGTCGTCACATTCGGTCCGAGGATGCACGAGAGATATTTCTTCCCGGTAGTCGTGCTTTTGCTCGCGGCGATGATAAAGGACAACGACAAGCTGCTGCTGGGAATATATTCGGGAACATCGATATTCGGGTTCATGACGGTCGCTGAGATAATGACTGACCTTGCAGTGGGAAGCAACGACGCGTACAGAAATTACTACTGGCCGTCTGTAACTCCTCCGAGAATGGTGATGGCGATCGGAAACGTTTTGATGTGCCTTGCGCTTTTCGCGTATACTGTATCATACAC
>DBVT01000033.1:0-13219 GCA_002308775.1 Mageeibacillus sp. UBA1257 | reverse complement strand
GAACATATAACTGAAATCAAGGACGCAAAGGCGGAGGTTGTAAAATGAAAACATGTTCAAAAAGGGCAAAAGCTGTAATACTGCTCCTTCTGATCGCTGTCGCGGCAACTGCTGTTTTTTCAGGATGCTCGAGTAAAAATGTCGAAAGCGTCATAGTGAACGGCGACTTTGAAGCGAGTGCGACGGGAGCTGCCGGATGGAGCATTTCTGACTACCAGAACGATTTCCTGAATAACGGAGCGGCGTCTGACGTATACATCGGAGACGGAAAAGACGGAAAATGCATCGTTATCGAAAACAAGGAGAAAAACGACACCAGGATCTATCAGTCAGTCGACGTAATGCCTAAGACGACATATAAGATCTCCGCCGATATCAAGACGGAAAACGTTGATCCCGACGGCGCAGGAGCGATGATATCAGCTATCGGAGTCACGGAGCGCTCTGACGGAGTATACGGAACGACAGACTGGCAGACGGTCACGATCTATACGAAAACAGACAAAAAGCAGAAGGTCATAGAGCTCTCTTTCGGACTGGGAGGCTACAGCGCAGACGCGTCCGGAAAGGCGATGTTCGACAATATATCGATCGAAAAGGTTTCTTCTGCCCCTGCGGGAGCAAGGGTCCTTTCACTGTTTAAGACAGATTCATCCGGTTCCTCATCTTCATCAAAAGAAGAGAAAGACACAACAACGAAGGAAAAACTCTTCAAACTTCTGTTCTTCGTTTTACTCGCGGGACTGATCGTGCTGATCATCGTTCTGGGTATTAAAACGGACGAAAAAGAGCGCAAGGGAAAGCTTGGTAAAGACGCCGCAAGGAAGTTGGACGGCAAGGATCTGATCATCATAGCCGTTTTAACTGTCATATGCGCGACGACATCTTTTTTTCGGTTAGGTGACACCGGAACAGCGAACAATTATTGGAAGTCAAGCTCCGCAGGGGAATACGTCGTAGTGGAATTTGACAATGTTACGAATGTTTGCGGAATGTCACATCTTTCAAATATCCCCGCGCACGGTGAATACGACGTTTATTACGAGGAAGAAGACGGATCGGGCGTATTCAAATATGCTTTCGCGATAGACAGCGCGACGACGGCGGAAACAGCGGACAAAAAGAAAGCCGGCTCGTTTTTCGAGTGGGAAATAAGCAATAAGATCAATTTCAACACGAGAAGGATCAGAGTAGAGAGCAGGAGAACGGGCTGGGCTCTGAATGAAATAGGCTTCTTAACAAAGGATGAAAACCAGCAGTATCGGTTGATACCCTGCAAAGTGATAGATGAATCTTATGTCGAAGGAGTCACGGACGGCAAGCCCTCGAACCTCTTTGACGAGCAGCAGTATGTCGCGACGTCTGTAACATATATGAACAGCACGTATTTCGACGAGATCTACCACGCAAGGACAGCCTATGAGATGATCAAAGGCTGGAACATCTACGAGACGACGCATCCGCCGTTCGGTAAAATACTCATCGGCCTCGGGATCAGGATATTCGGCATGAACCCGTTCGGCTGGAGATTTATGGGCACACTCTTCGGCGTACTTATGGTGCCGCTGATCTATCTCTTCGCAAGTAAAATATTCAAAAAGCGTATGTTCGCGGTGCTCGCATCCGGGCTTATGACATTTGAGTTTATGAGGCTCGCGCACTCGAGGATCGCTACGATAGACTCGTTCTCGACGTTCTTCATCATACTGATGTACTATTTTATGTACGACTATTTTACGATAAAATGCTACGATCCGAAGGATGTGAAGGCGAGGATACCGCTGGCGCTGTGCGGAATAACATTCGGCATCGGCGCAGCGACTAAATGGACTTGTCTGTATGCCGGAGCGGGACTTGCTCTGCTGTTCTTCGCTGCGCAGCTGTTCGAGGCAGTGGATGTCAAAAACGGTATGGGACCTGCTAAAATGGACGTCAAAAAGTGGTTCCTGGTCAGATTTTTACCGACATGCGCTCTTTGCGTTGTATTCTTCGTCGCGATACCTGTCGCGATCTACACGCTGACATATCTGCCTTATATGCCCACTCATCCGAACGAATCACTCTGGACTGTTATGATAAATAACCAAAAGAGTATGTTCTCGTACCACAGCAACCTCGACGCAACTCATCCGTTCAGCTCCGAATGGTGGTCATGGCCGCTCGACATAAGGCCTATCTGGATGTATTCCGGAGACGCAGCCGTAGGTAAAAAATCAACGATCGCTTCGTTCGGCAACCCTGCGATCTGGCTCCTCAGCATACCTGCGCTCATCGGAACTGTTTTTTACGCCTGCAAGAAGAGCTGCAAAAAGATGCTTGTGGTCATAGCCGCGTTTGCGCTGGAATTCCTGCCTTGGATACTCGTAACGCGCTGCGTGTTCATATATCATTTCATGCCCAGCGTGCCATTCGTGATACTGATGATAGTGTACTGTTTCGAAAATCTGACGGAGGATAAGATATTCCCGAAATGGGTGACATGGGTCTATCTCGGCGTTACGGCCGTGCTGTTTGCCGTATTTTACCCTGCGCTCACGGGACTTGAAGTGAACGCTAAATACATCGAAGGCCTGAGATGGTTCTCGACCTGGTATTTCTGATAAGGCTTTTGCCTGAGTAAAAAAAGAAAGGTGATATAAATGGAAAGACCTGTATGTTCTGTTATTGTGCCTGTTTATTTTGAAGAGGAAGTCATCTGCGAGACGTACAAAAGACTCAAGACAGTTATGGAAGGAACGGGGGAATCGTACGAGATAATTTTCGTAAACGACGGAAGCCGCGACAGAACAAAAGAACTCGCCCTTGAGATCTGCGCAAATGACAAAACAGTAAAACTGATCGATTTTTCTCGCAATTTCGGCCACCAGAACGCTATTACAGCGGGAATGAACAACTCAAGCGGCCAGTGTGTGGTCGTGATCGACGCCGATCTTCAGGATCCGCCTGAAGTCATCCCGAAGATGATCGCCAAGTGGCGCGAAGGCTATGACATCGTCTACGGCAAGAGGGTAAAAAGAGAAGGAGAGACGGCCTTCAAAAAGGTTACTGCGAAAGCCTTCTACAGGATCCTCGACAAAATGACGGAAGTCGATATACCTGTCGATACAGGAGACTTCAGACTGATAGACAGGAAAGTTTGCGACGCTCTCAAAAACGACATCTCGGAGCGCAACAGATACGTTCGCGGAATCGTGAGCTGGCTCGGTTTCAAGGCCGCTCCCGTTGAATTCGTGAGAGAGAAGCGCTTTGCCGGCGAGACGAAATATCCTCTTAAAAAGATGATCAAATTCGCCGGAGACGCGATAATGTCATTCTCGTACAAACCGCTTCGCTGGGCTCTCATTTTCGGACTGCCTCTCGGCGCTGTTTCTCTGATATCCCTCATCGTTATGATAATCCTCACGGCGTGCGGAGTTCTCGCACCTGTCGCAGGCTGGTCGCTCATCGCGATCTCATGCGTCTTCGGCTGCACGGCGATGGTGCTCATCGCTCTGGGCATCATAGGCGAATATGTCGCGAGAACGTATGACGAGGCCAAAGACAGACCGCTGTATGTGATAAACGAAAAGATCAATTTCGACGATTGATCTTAATGAAACGATAATATCTTTGAAAAAGCCGCCCGGTGACAGTACCGGGCGGCTTTCGGTTATCTTTATTTATCCTCTTTTCTTTTTCTCGTTTGAGGATTGGGCTCCGGCCAGACGCCTCTTTTTACAGCGCCGAAAACGTTTTGGGGAAGGGACTTGTTTTCTCTGCTGAGGTCGGAGATCAGATTTTTAACGTAAGCGCGCTTGCTTTCTCTGTCCATGGGACATGGGTTGAAGACGACCTTGATGCCCGCTGCTGCGACATACTGTTTGATCTCGGATTCTTCCACATAGAGGAACGGTCTTATGACCCTCACCTGACTTCTGTCAAGCTCAGTCGCCGGATCGAAGCAGTAAAATCTCCCCTCGAACATCAGACTCAGCATAGCGGTCTCGATTATATCGTTGTAATGATGGGCGAGGGCGACGACGTTGCAACCGAGCTGACGGGCTGTGTCGTTTACAGCGCCTCTTCTCAGATTTGCGCAGAGAGCGCACGGATTTTGTTCTTTTCTGATATTGAAAACGATATCGGCTATCTGAGACGGAACGATCGTAAGGGGCACTTCAAGACTGTCACAGAGCTCCTGAACGGGCGACAGATCCATATTATCAAAACCGAGAGATACGCTCACGGCCTGCAGATCGAAATGCTTCGGGTAAAATTTCCGCAGCGATGCGAGCACGCATAAAAGAGTCAGACTGTCTTTTCCTCCCGACACTCCAACGCAAACTTTGTCGCCTTCCCGGATCAGATCGTAATCCTGGACGGCCCTTCTCGTTTCGCTTAAAAGCTTTTTCATCAAAAACTTACTGTCTGCCATAAAAAACCGTAAAATGTATGATGTGTGCCTCCCGGTTTTTACCTGCGGAGCAAAAAAATTGTAGACTATTTTACATACGGAGTCAAGAAAAAACGGTGAGAAAAACGGTGCGCGAGAGGAAATCGCAGACATGCAGGATTTTTTGACTTTGACAGGTAAAAGGGATATAATACAAGCGGGGCATTTTGCCCTGTAATTCAAAAGATGAAACACATTAAGGGGATGCTGTATTGAGCAGGAAAAAAGAGACTGATTATACACTTATTGTTATGCTGGCGGTCGTGGCGGTTATCATTGCCTCTTTGACGATCGGGATGATCTCGGCGATGAAGAACAGGAGGGTGGCCGAGCCCGGTACGACTCCCGAACAGACGGTCGTCGTCACGGATGCGCCTACAGACGCGCCTACAAACATACCTACAGACGCGCCTATGGAAGTGCCGACATCGACACCGGAACCTACGCCCGAGTCTACGCCTGAGCCCACACCGCCTCCGCCGACTCCCACTCCCACGCCAAAGCCTACGAATACTCCGGCTCCCACGGCAACTCCAAAACCCACTGCAACACCCACGCCAAAACCGACAGCTACAAGTTCAGCGCATATTTCGGCGACACCCGCTCCGCTGCCTGTTATAAACCTGAAACACAAGGGCGATCCTACGGACAAAATGATCGCTTTTACTTTTGACGACGGCCCGAACGGGCTTGAAAACGGAAGCACGAAGACGCTTCTCGACGGCCTCAGAGAGAGGAATATCAAAGTGACATTCTTTATAAAGGGAATGGAACTTGATACTCATCCTTACCATAAAACGCTTTTGAAAATGGCATACGACGACGGACATCTGATCGGCAATCACACGTATTCTCATCTGAATTTGAAAAGAATGTCAGAGCAGGAAGTTTTTAAAGAGATAAATAAGACAAACGATATTATCGAACAGATCACCGGAGAGAGACCCGTGTTTTTGAGAGCTCCCGGAGGCGCTTTCAGAGAAGACATGATGGCCGCGGTCGGAATGATAAATGTCAAATGGGGCCCTTTCGATATCGGAGATTCGACAGGCGATTGGAAGAAGAGCCATCCAAACGCGACAACGCAGGATTTTGAAGACTATCTGGTGAATGCGATCGTCTCGAAGGCTCAGGACGGAGACATCATTTTGATGCATGATATTATTATGACGAGCGTTCGCGCGGCGCTTCGAGCTATGGATATACTCAAAGAAAAGGGATTCAGATTCGTCACCGTTGACGAACTTCTTTTGCGAAATGCAAACGAAAACCAGACTCTCAGCACGACTTATATATATACGTTTATGAGACAGGGAGATACCCGAGGACTTGTCGATAAAAAGTAGGTGTGGTATACTAAAACTGCCGAGATGAGGTAAAATTTTACGAGGTGCAGACATGATTCTTTACAGAGCAGCGGTGGCTTCGAGCCCCGGAAAAGGTAAAAATTACAACGAAGACAATTTCTTTTTTAATTCAAAGACGATAACGGACGAACTGGCGGGTTCACAGATCCTGCTCTCTCACAAGAAGGATCAGAGGGGCACGCAGATATACGCGATCATGGACGGCTCCGGAGCGGACAATTACCGCGACAGTGCTTCTTTGGTAGCGGCCGACAAACTTACAGAATATTACAACGCGATGACGGAAACTCAGGGCACCTCCGAGAGCATCGCTGATGACGACATCGTAAGATTTATTGATTCATTCGTAAAAAGCACAGACAAGGCAGTCAAAGATAAAGTCAAAGAACTGCTCGGACAGAGAATCAGCACTACTTTGGGTCTCCTCTGCGTAAAAGGCAAAAAGATATTCGCCTGCAATGTGGGAAATACGAGAATATACAGATTCAGAGACGGAGAACTCACTCAAATTTCTGTCGATGATACGCAGGCGCAAAGAATGATAGACAAAGGCGTTGCATCCCCCGACAGGATAAAATCGAGCCCGAAGAGGAATAAACTCACGCAGTATCTGGGCGTTTTACCGGAGGGAGAGAAGCTGGAGCCGCACTATCAGAATCTGGAAGCCGAACACGGCGATATGTATATCATTTGCAGCGGACCTTTCTACAACGCGGTATCTGATGAGAGAATGAGAGAACTGATCGACGGACAGAAGACGCCCGTAGAGGTAGTTGACGCGTTGATGTCAGACGCGGTGGACAGCGGTGTGAGAGAAGACGCGACAGTCATGGCGATCCAGGCCAAGGATTCGACGCTCTTTGCTCCCGCAGAAGCTGTAGTGGTGCCCGGAGTTGCATCGGGAATCGTAAGACAGTCCCAGAAAAAGAGAGAAAAGCTTTACGAAAAGGCTCCCGAAGAGACGGAAACAGCCGAAGGAGATGTAAGAGAAACTGATGCGGAAGGTGGTCCCGAAGGCGAAGAAACGACAGCCGAGAATCCTCCCGAAAAAAAGCAGGAGGGAAAATGGATAGTTCCTCTGATCGTCGTCGGGTGCGTTTTGATACTGCTCCTTTTACTGATATTCGGAATAAAAACATTTAACAATAATAAAAAGAACAATGAGCCGACGGCAATACCTACGCCTTATATCCAACAGGATGAGACGGCGGAGCCCACGAGGATACCCACTGCGACACCTGCGGACAGCACACCGACGCCCACGCCTACATCAGACGAGCCTACGGCTACTCCTACAGCGACACCTACGCCGACNNACGCCGACGCCGACGCCTACACCTACACCTACACCTACGCCTACGACTACGCCCACTCCCACGCCCGGAGGACCCGCTGTGCCTGTGGAGAGCATTTTACTCAATATAACGAACAAAGAGATGTCCGCGGGAGAGACAGTAAAAATCAGAGTCAGTTTCGTGCCCGAGAACGCAAGCGATAAGACGCTCAGATGGAGATCGTCAAATCAGTCAGTCGCGACAGTGTCGGATGACGGCACAGTGACGGCTGTCGGAGAAGGAACGGCGACTATAACAGTAACACCTACAAGCGGAAGTCCGAAGACGTGCGTTGTAACAGTCACTGTCGTAAGGCCTGATTCGCTGACTCTGAGCGAACTTCCCGAGACGATAGTTGAAGGAGACACATTCGATCTCACATATACATTTACACCTGCCGAGGCATATACGGAAGGCGTAGAATGGACAAGTTCTGACGAGACAGTCGCTACGGTCGACGAGACAGGCAAGGTCACGACACTTGCCGCAGGTACGGCTACGATCACATTGACGCTTAAAGACGGCAGTGAGAATCCCAAGACCGCATCAGCTGAAGTGGTAGTCGATCCTTATATACACGCAGAGTCCGTAACGCTCGATCAGACGCTTCTCGAACTCGAAGCGGGAGATACGGTGCAGCTTATCGCGACGGTCTTACCTGAGGATGCGATGAATAAAAATGTCACATGGACGTCAGATGCCGAGAGCTTTGCGACGGTAGATGAAAACGGACTTGTCACAGCGATCACTCCCGGAACAGCTGTTATAACAGTAACCACGGAAGACGGCGGATATACGGCGACATGCGAAGTTTTGATAGAGACGCCTGTAGTTCCCGAGACGATAACGCTCGATGTCACGGAGGCGGAACTCGATATAGGAGACGAGCTGCAGCTTACGGCGACGGTACTTCCCGAGGATGCAGTCAACAAGACGGTCATTTGGAAAACGTCAGACGAGACTGTCTGCACAGTGGACGACACAGGTAAAGTCACCGCCGTATTCGAAGGCATGGTCACAATAACCGCAAGCACAGAAGAGAACGATCTCAAGGCATTCTGTGTGATCAAAGTAAGAGAACCTGTGAGACCCACGAGCGTCACGTTCGATAATACGGAGCTTACAGTTGCAGCGGGGTATACGGCGCAAATAACCGCGACTGTACTGCCCGAGGACTCGGTGAACAAGACATTAGTCTGGACGTCAGATGAACAAAGTGTCGCTACGGTTGACGAAAACGGACTTGTCACAGCTATTGCTCCCGGAGTCGCAACTATCAGGGCGCAGGCTTTAGCCGGAACAGACGAGGTGTTCGCAGAATGCATAGTGACCGTAGAAGAACCCGTACCGGTAACCGGCATCACGCTCTCTGAAGAAGAGATCACGCTCTCTGTAGGAGAGAGAAAGAGACTTCCCGAAGCGACTGTCACACCTGAAGACGCGACAGACAATACCCTCACATGGACGGTCAGCGAAGAGTCTGAAAATCCTAACGCGATAATAATCCTTGATACAGGATTCATCGAGGCAATTGAGGAAGGAGTCGTCGTTGTGGTCGTGAGCGACGTGAGCGGAACAGTCACGGCAACATTTAAAGTCATAGTCACAGCGTAAAATGCGCTCCAGACGCGTTTAAAGGGCTGATAGAGACATTTTGCGACAATAAACAAGAATTAATTAGTCTCAGACACGGAACGGCTTAAAAAGCCTCACAATCGGTCACGAACACAAAACAAAAACGGAAAGCGTAAAAGCTTCCCGTTTTTATTTTGTGTTTGTGCAACTGAATGTATCTTACAGAAGATCGTCGTATTTCGCTTTTTCGAAATTCCTGCGAAAGAGGACGAATTTGCTCCCGATGACCTGGACGACGTCGGCATCCAGTTTTTCCGCGATCAGATCCGCGACCTCGCGGGAGGAAAGCTCAGAAGTTTCCAGAACTTTACCTTTTATAAGCTCTCTCGCTGTCAGGGCATCGTCAGCCTGTTTTATGATATTGTCCGTAAGATCCCCTTTGCCGATGTAAAGGATCGTATCGAGCGCCGTGGCGACGCTTCTCAAATTTGCTCTCTGCTTGCTGTTTAACATAATTTCCTCCGAAATGCGCTTTGCGTTGTGAATAGTACAGCATTTTACGCGAAAAAGCAAGAAAGATCACTGCTTCGGTAAAATAAGGCCTTCGCAGGGTATGTCACATTCGTTTTTGTCGACGGGCATGAGGAAGAACGAATACGAGAAAGCTTTTTCGCAGAATGCGAATCTTCTGTCTATCGCGGGACCGCAGCTGTTGGAGCCGATGCCGGCTGTTTTGTAATCGATGTGGACGATCGCCTCACTGCGATCTTTCAGCAGGTGATCCATCGGTGCGGAATAAATATCAAGAGGTGTGTAATGAAGCGCGCTGAAAGAAAAATCAGGGGCGCCTTTTACGAGAAGACCGATGCCGCGGGACGAGCTCACAAACGCAAATCTTGTTAAAATGTGATTGCCGTTCTCCTGCGGTTTTATATAATGCGTGAACTGGTCGGTGACTGTCGAATCGAACAGGCCGAGGCGGCAGAAGGCGTGCATATCGATATACGAATTCAGAGGTCCCAAACCGTAATATTCCACATTTTCAAATCCTTCGGGCATTACGATCTCAAGGCCGAAGCGGGGAAGGTCGCAGCACTTTTCAGATACATCAGCGCAGACGGAGACTTTGATCTCGCCTGTTTCGAGAACTTCCCAAACTGTCTGATATTTGATCAAATTGTCGCCTTTTTCGTTGAAGATCACATGGTCGGCAGATATTTTTACACATTTTTCATTCTTTTCGACGATTTTAGAGCAGGTGCAGCGGGACGATGATTTATCCAGCCCATAACCTGTCCACGTATTTTTTATATTCCTGTCGTTGTCTGTCGGAGCCCTCCAAACGGTAAAATCGGGCGTCTTTTCCAAGAGTTCTTTTCCTTTGTATTTCATCGAACAGGGCATACCTTTTTTAAGATCGAAAACGTATTCAAAAGCTTTTCCTTTTATTGATATCAGGTCGCCTTTTTGCTCATGAACGGCCAATTTACAGGAAGCAGATGATATGTTTCTGACTGTCGCGTCCCTGTGCGCAAGAATGAATTGTCTGTGCCCGAAGACGTGTCCTTTATCGGCAAACGTGAGGCATTTCAGACCGGAGAATTCAAAATCGATCGTCAGATCGCCTTCGAACGCATCAGGTATCGCGAGATCAGGCCTAAAAGATTCAGATCTGTGCGGTCCGATATCTGATATGAAAGCTCCCTCAAAATACACTTTTCTCATGTCGGAAACAGTATATTTGATGAGAATATCCTTCAGCGGAAGGAAATCGTACGTGTTTAAGATCGAAAATTCGAGAGGATCGCCGCTGCTTTGGGTCACTCTCACGGGGCATATTATTTCTTTGTATTCCAGAAGACCTGTGCTCGGTATCCTGTCGGGGTTTACGAGGCCGTCGACGCAGAAGTTTCCGTCATTCGGAACGTCACCGAATCTGCCTCCGTAGGAGAAATACGGTCTGCTGTCCTTTGACGTGTCAAGATCGATATTTTTCCTTGCGGGATTTTTAAAACTGAGCGTTTTGCGTGAGAGCCATGTCGCGGGACCGTTTTCCGTATCGACCGTCCTGACAGAGTGATCGGCCCATTCCCAGATGCATCCTCCCATCGCATTCGGATACTTGTAGATCATATCCCAATACTGCCCGATATCTCCGGGACCGTTGCCCATCGCGTGTGAATATTCGCACAAAAACAGAGGTTTTGAAGGCAGACCTTTTTTGAAATCGTCGAGAGATCTTTCGCAATATTCTTTCATAAAAGCGTAATTCGGATACATCCTGCTGAATATGTCGAGTTCTTCCGCATAAGCCGCGCCTTCGTAGTGAAGAAGCCTCGAATCGTCCGTTTTACGCACGTAATCTATCATTTTTCTGTGATTTCTTCCGTAAAAAGACTCGTTCCCGAGCGACCATATGATTATGCACGGATGGTTTTTATAGTGGGAGACCATTCGCTCCATGCGGTCCACGTAAGCCTTTTCCCACGCCGGATCGTCCGTCAGAACGTTCGGATCACTGTTTCCGTTTTCGTCCCTGTAATAATCCGTCCCGTGAGTTTCCAGATCAGTCTCCGCGATCACATAAAACCCGTATTTGTCGCACAGATCGTAAAACCGGGGATCGTTCGGATAGTGAGACGTTCTTATCGCGTTTATATTGAACCTCTTCATCATTTTGAGTTCGGCTTCCGTATCTGAGAAAGTAACCGCGTGCCCGAGATCGGGATGTGTGTCGTGGCGGTTTACGCCTTTTATTTTAACAGGGGAGCCGTTTATCAAAAGCTCTCCCAAAGGACCGACAGCTACAGTTCGAAGACCGACGTTTTGCGCGATATGCTCGCCGCAGATATCGATCGTGACTGTATACAGGTACGGTGTTTCGGCTGTCCAGAGATGGGGCTCGTCAATGTCGAATTTTGCGTAAAAACGGCCGCTTTTATCTGTAAAAACATGTTTTTCGGATATTTTCGAATGCGTTTCGTCAAAAATCGAGAGAAGAACACTGTCTGGCTCGTTGCCTTTAAATTCATATTCTGATGAATCGTTCGAAGAAATAAACCCTTCCACAGTGACGCTCTTAAGATCCGTTTTTACCGTAAGATCTTCCAGGTGATTCTTCGGCCTTGCGAGCAGATAAACGTCCCTGAAAATGCCTGACAGTCTGTAACAGTCCTGATCCTCCAGATAAGTTGACCATGCGTATTGGCAGACCGCGACAATGATGTCGTTTTTACCCGCATGGACGAAAGCAGTGATATCAAAATCGGAAGGCAGACGAGATCCCTGCGACGCTCCGACATACTCCCCGTTGACATAAACAAAGAAATACGCGTCCACGCCGTTAAAACACAGGTCGATCTCATCGACAGCAAAATTTTCGGGCAGTTCAAAATCCCTCCTGTATACTCCGACATGGTTTTCAAAAGGCACGTGCGGCGGATCCAGGGGAATCGGATAGATCACATTCACATACTGAGGTATGCCGTAGCCGTACATCTGCCACGAAGAGGGAACGGGTATCCTGTCAGGCAGATACTTCTCGCTATCGCCTTGAAAATCATCTTCGAACGCCTTTGAAGCCTCGCTTGTATTGTCAAAAAAGTAAAAGTCCCACTCTCCGCTGAGCAGGATCGCTCTTCCTTTTTCCTCGTTAAAAAATCCGGAAAGAGCTTTTGCTCCATTCAAAGCAGCTTCCTCCGTCCTGTAAGGAATGAATCTTGCGCGAGGAGCTTTTCTGTTTTGCCCCGTAACTGAAATATTTTCGATCAGGCTGAAATCGGGTGATCTCATTTTACAAAAACCGCGATGCGGGAATCGATCTTCCGCAACATTATCCTTTCTCTATGAATATATGTATATTTTATCATATCTCGTTGCTCGGCGCGAATGATTTTGCGCAAATGCGTTTGACTGTATATATACGGTTGAGATAAAATAATTGCAGAAGATGAGATGCGTTAAATGCGCGCCTTAAGGAGAATTCAAATGATCGATGCAGTCAGTATCCTGAAAAGTCACGCGGACGAAAAATATGCGGATTTCCAGTGGAAACTTACGCCGGGAATCGAAAGAGAGAAGATGATCGGCGTCAAAGTTCCCGAGATCAGAAAGATCGCGAAGGATCTTGCGAGATCACCCGAGCATACTGATTATATGTCTGTTCTTCCGCATTATTATTACGATGAAAACATGCTTCACGCCCTTTTGATAAACGAGATCAAAGACTACAAAGAGTGCGTCAGAGAGATCGACAGATTTCTGCCTTACGTGGACAATTGGGCCGTTTGCGACGCTATTTCTCCGAAAATACTGGGAAAAGACCCGGATAATACCGCAAAAGAAGGCGAACGGTGGCTTCGATCAGAAAAAACATACACGTGCAGAGCAGGCATCGGAATTTTCATGAGATGGTTCCTGGGTGACCTTTTCAAAAAGGAATATTCGGATATTGTCGCAAGCGTCAGATCAGACGATTATTACGTTAGAATGATGGTCGCCTGGTATTTCGC
>DBVT01000056.1:11614-13320 GCA_002308775.1 Mageeibacillus sp. UBA1257 | reverse complement strand
GAAGACAATTTCTGGGAGCACGGAACAGGTCCCTGCGGACCGTGCTCGGAGATCCATTTCGACAGAGGTCCTGAATACAGCTGCGGAGAGAACTGTCATTTTCCGTGCGAATGCGACAGATATATAGAGATATGGAATCTCGTTTTTACGCAGTTCGACAAGCAGGAAGACGGATCATATCCGAGGCTTGCAAAGCCGAACATCGATACGGGTATGGGACTTGAAAGACTTGCGTGCGTGATGCAGGGAGTCGACAATCTTTTTGAAGTCGATACGGTCAGAAGGATACTCGACAACGTATGCATGATAGCGGGAGTCGAATACGGAAAAGACTGGAAGACAGATGTTTCGATAAGAGTCATCACGGACCATATAAGAAGCACCGTAATGATGATCTCCGACGGAGTGGTTCCTTCAAACGAGGGAAGAGGCTACGTCCTCAGAAGGCTTTTAAGAAGAGCCGCGAGACACGGAAGGATGCTCGGAGTCACAAGGCCTTTCCTCACCGAGCTTGCAGAGATCGTAATAGAGGACTCCTGCGGAGCTTATCCGAATCTTGTCGAGAAGAGAAGTTTCATAATGAATATAATCGCGAACGAGGAGGAAAAATTCTCGAAGACTATCAACCAGGGCATGAACATACTGGGCGATTTTATGAAAGATGCGGGAAAAGAAAAAGTGCTTCCCGGAAGCATCGCTTTCAAGCTTCATGACACTTACGGATTCCCGTTCGATCTGACAAAGGAGATACTCACAGACAACGGATTCGAGATAGATGAAGAAGGATTCAGGAAGGAAATGGCAGCCCAGAGAGCTCTCGCAAGGGAGAATATGAAGAACAAGGAAAGTTCATGGGCGAGCAACGAAGTGGCAGTTCCTGACGACTGTCCGAAGACTGAATTCACCGGATATGAGAAACTTGAAGACAACGCGACTGTAATGGCCATTCTGAGCCCTTCTAAGGGCCTTGTACGGGCCGCTGAGGCTGAAGACGAGATAATACTTGTCACGGACAGAACGCCCTTCTACGCCGAATCAGGAGGCCAGGAAGGCGACTCGGGAATGATCGAGACGAACACAGGAGCGAAGTTCTTTGTTGAGAACACGACGAAAACAGCCAACGGAAAATGGCGCCACGCAGGTGTAGTCACTGACGGAACGATCAATGTCGGTGAAACGGTAAAAATGAAAGTCGACCGCAAGCTGAGGCTCGCGACAGAGAGAAACCACAGCGCCACGCATCTGCTCCAGAAGGCACTTCGCACAGTCCTCGGAGACCAGGTCCATCAGGCCGGTTCATCCGTCAACAGCGACAGGCTGAGATTCGACTTCAACCACGTCAAAGCCGTCACTCCCGAAGAACTCGCAAAGGTAGAAGAAATAGTAAATGAGGCGATATCTGACGATCTGCCCGTTCATACGGATACAATGGACATCGAATCGGCGAAGGCGACAGGCGCTATGGCGCTCTTCGGCGAGAAATACGGAGACAGCGTGAGAGTAGTTTCAATGGGAGATTTCAGCAAGGAACTTTGCGGCGGAACTCACGTTAAAAATACCGCATCGATCGGCTGTTTCAAGATCGTCCACGAGAGCGCGGTTGCATCCGGAACGAGAAGGATCGAGGCTGTGACAGGCACCGGAGCCAGAAAGTTTTACGAAGACAGGAACGCTCTTCTTGCGGAAGCATCGGAGAGCGCGAAAGC
>DBVT01000056.1:5233-11573 GCA_002308775.1 Mageeibacillus sp. UBA1257 | reverse complement strand
CGCAGAAAGAACTGAAGGAAATAAAGGATTCCATCGCGGGAGACGCTCTGGGCGATCTGCTCTCAAAGGCTGAAAACGCAGGCGGTATATCCGTTGTAACAGGCAGATTCGATCTGCAGGATATGGGCGGTCTTCGCGAACTCGCCGAAAAGCTCAGAGACAAAGCGGGATGCTCGCTCGTTTTACTCGCATCCGGAAAAGACGATAAGGTCTCGCTCGTGGCGATGGCTTCGAAGGACGCCGTAGAAAAGGGCGCAAACTGCGGAAAGATCATCAAATTCGCCGCGTCGGAGTGCGGCGGCGGTGGCGGAGGCAGGCCCGATATGGCTCAGGCAGGCGGCAAGAACGTCGCTGCGATAGACGGAATGCTCAAAAAGATAGCAGGCGAGGTCGCCTCGTCGCTGAAATGATAAAGCGTCTTAAGCATTTAAGAAAAAGGAAAGAGGTTTTTACGATGGACGACTGTATTTTCTGCAAGATCATCAAAGGGGAGATCCCCTCAAAGAAAGTCTATGAAGACGATTACTGTTTCGCTTTTCGGGATATCGCTCCGCAGATGCCGGTGCATATCGTTGTGGCTGCGAAAAAGCACGTTTCCAGCGTGCTCGGTTTCGGCTCGGAAGACAAGGAATTTCTCGGCGGTATCCAGCTCGCGATCGCCAACATCGCCCGTCAGGAAGGCCTTTGTGAAAACGGATTCAGAGTGATCAATAACTGCGGCAGGGACGCGAAACAGAGCGTACCCCATCTCCACTATCACATCCTCGCCGGCGGAGACATGGGCGAGAGAATAGTCTGAAAGAAAAACCATAAGGCATATAGTTTTGCAGATCTCATTAAGGAGGAAGTTAAAATGGAATTTATCAGAGTTGCGAAGGATCATTGGAATTTTGAAACTGAGAGCGGGGAGAGATTTTACCCGTTTGGAGCGAATATGAACTACAGGATCCCGGTCAGGGAGAAGGATGAAAACGGAAAATACCATGATGTTCCCGGAAAATTCCAGGAATCGCTGCACGTTATCGCGTCAGACGAGTGGGATCCGAAGAGGATAAAAAGTGTATTCAAAGGCGCAAAAAAATGCAATATGAATGTCCTTAAGGTGTTTATTGCTTGCCCTCTGGTAGCCGCGGATCCGCAGGTGCCCGGAAAATTCAAACTGAGAGAGATGACTCCTTCTTTCCCGGACAGGCTGAAGGAACTTATGGATATCGCTGAAGAAACGGGCGTTTACGTATCGCTCACTCTTACCGAATGGTGCATGAACGGCTCAAAATGGTTCCACGAAGGCGGAACATTCTTCGGATGCGAAGAGCCGGGAAAACTCGATTCATTTTACATCTATCAGCAGGTCTGGAAGATCATCGCGAAGGTTTGCAAGGGAAGACCCGGACTGTTTGCGTACAACCTCGCGACAGAACTTTATCTCCCCGCGGGGAACTGGGGAGTGGCTGAAGGCTCAAGCTTCTGGAAATTCCAGGACCGGTACGCTCTCGAACCCTACAGAAGATGGCTCAGATTCAGATATAAGACGATAGACGAGCTCAACAGATCGTGGGGAACATCTTTCGGAGACTATGACGAGATAAATCAACCGGAGATCAAATGGTACAGAGGACTCGGAAGATATTCCGAAAGCATTCAGGAAATATCAGATTTTAACGATTTCAAGGAGTGCGTTTCGTATTTCTTCCTTAAAAATCAGACTGACGCGATCAGATCGATCGACAAGAAGCATATGATCACCATCGGACTCCATCCGGATCAGGGCGGTATTTCGACTGAGGGATTCGCATGGAAGCACTGCGGCATCGGCAGCGGAGAACTGGACAATTTCGACTTTGTTACGCTTCACGTTTACACCGAATTTGACTATCTTATCTATCGTCCGGAGCTTCCGAAGGATTTCCACGCGGCGCATCAGTCGAACGAAGAGGACATCACGAGAAGGCTCAGAGAGTGCCTGCTTTACGCAAGATTCAACAATTTCGGCAAACCGTGCTTAGTTGAGGAATTCGGCCATGTCGTACCCGATTGGGAAGAGACGGCAGACGTCGTAGAGAGAACGGTAAAATTCCTCGCGGGTCACGTTTCGGGCTTCCAACTCTGGTTCCTCGGAAACAGTCCCGATCAGAAGACTCCGGGCGTCCTTGACTACAATGACAAACCGAACGAATACGGCAAGAGATTTGCCGCTCTTAAGAAATATCTCGACGAATTCCCGCCTGAGAGGATCCCCGCGAAGACGGTCTGCAAGATCCCGAGAGTTTTCGGAAACGCTCCCGACAAACGGACTGTACCCGAAAAGATACTGTACAACTGGGACGCTTACGAGCATCCGGTAGACTTCGAATTTCCGAGAAACGAGACTCTCGCAGAGATGAAGAGACTCGGAATGAAGAGAATGTTTTAATTGAAAACAGATCATCCGCTACTCTATCTAAAGACCCGCACGAAACGACGGAGGTGCCCCTGTGGACGAAGAAAGAAAAACAGAGAATACTGAAGAGAAAGAGCATGCGAAACCCGTTGCTGTTGTGAGAAAAGTCGTTCAAAGGGGCGAAAATATCACAGTTGTACCGGGCAGAACAGCTGTGCCGCGAACGACATTCGTCCGAAGGACGACAACTCAATCAGCGGATGATCATGCCGGAAAAACGGAGGAAAACGCCCCTGCGGCAGATATAAACGATCTGTACGCTTCTGACAGCGACATCCATACGGTGAAGGACGGCGGCACGGTCTCAGAAGCTCCGAGACCGTCGCTCGAGTGCAAATACAGCCGCGTGGTCCTGATCGGCATGCCGTGCTCAGGTAAAACGTCGATCGGCAGGGCTCTCGCGGCTTCGTTCGATTACACATTTTACGACATGGATGAATATATCGAGACAATGGCGCAGAAGACCATTCCGGAGATATTCGCTCAGGAGGACGGAGAAGCCAAATTCAGAGAGCTCGAGACAAAAGCCGCAAAAGAACTCGGTAAAACGGACAAAGCGATCATCGCGACAGGCGGAGGAGCTGTTACAAGGGATGAAACGATAGAGCATCTCAGGCACGAGGGCAGCTATGTTGTTTTCGTTCACAGATCGCTTTACAACCTTGTCACAACGCCGCCTCACGTGATGAACAAGAGACCGCTGTTCAAAAACACGAGCCTCGAAGCGCTGATCGCGACGTACAAATTCAGGCTTCCGCTGTACAGAAAATATTCCGACGTCGAAGTCGAGAATGACAAGAACAGGGAAGAAGCTGTCGAAAAAATAAAGCAGATCATCGAAAAATAGGTGGTAAAATGGCTGAAAAGACGTTCGAAATACTCGTTATAAACGGTCCGAACCTAAATATGCTCGGAATCAGGGAACCGGCGATCTACGGTAACGATTCATATGCGGATCTTTGCGATTTCATCAAAATGAGCGCTCTTCCGCTGAAACTCGGCGTGACATTGTTCCAGTCAAACCACGAGGGAGCGATCATAGACGAGATCCAGAACGCTCTGGGCAAATTCGACGGCATCGTGATAAATCCCGGCGCTTACACGCACTACAGCTATGCGATCGCCGATGCGCTCTCTGCCGTTCAGATACCGACTGTCGAAGTCCACATAAGCGATATCTCGAAGAGAGAAGACTTCCGCAAACTTTCGGTCATCTCGCCCGTCAGCATCGCGACAGTCAAAGGAAAAGGATTTTACGGCTACCGCGAGGCGCTTGAGATTTTAAAAGGAGCGCTTGAAAAGTGAACGAATATTTGAAACCCAATCTGTTTCTCGAATCGGCGTTTGAAATAGACGCGGGCAAATTAAAAGAAAAAGGGATCAAAGCTGTTTTTTTTGACATTGACAATACACTCGCTCCATTCGGCACGGACACTCCGACATCGGAGGCGGAAGCGCTTTTTGAGCGTCTCAAAAACGATGGTCTGATTATCGGCATACTCTCAAACGCGGGCAACGGACGCTCAAAAAAATACGCCGAAAAGGCGTCTGTCATCTACTGCGGCAAGGCCGGCAAACCGGGAACTCGGAAGCTTCGCAGGAAAGCGGAAGAGCTCTGCCTGCTGCCTTTTGAAGTAACTGTCGTCGGCGACCAGATTTTTACGGATATACAATGCGGCAACAAATTCGGGGCGTACACAGTGCTCGTAAAGCCCGTCGATCCGGATTCGGAGCCCTGGTATACGCACATAAAGAGAAAAACGGAACATAAATATTTAAAAAGGATGGGTATCTTATGAAAAGAGCTACGCACGAAGAAAGTATAAAAAGAATCGCGAAAGTTCGCGATTTCATGGATGAAAAGGCGCTTGACGCCGTATTTTACACATCGCAGGAGAACGTTTTCTATCTTTCGGGCTTCACAGGCTACGGGGACGCGACTTTGCTGATCACGAAAAAAGAGCAGTTCATCCTTACTGATTTTCGCTACAACGAGCAGGTCATCGTCGAATGTCCCGATTACGAGCATATCAATATGAGAAGCGACTCTATGCCCGCAACGGCAGATCTCATGCTTTCAAAGGGTCTTCGCTCCGTCGGTTTTGAAGACGAAACGATCCTCTACACCTGGGTAAAATCACTTGCCGAAGAAGCTCCGAACATCAAATTCACAGGCATCGGCAATTTCACCGAAGGTCTCCGCGTCGTAAAATCCGAAGACGAGCTCGCAAAGATCGAAGAGGCATGCAGGATCTCATCCGTCGCTTTTGCAGAAACATACGAAGCTGTAAAACCGGGTATGACAGAGATCGAAGCAGCCGCTTTGCTCGAGTACAATATGAGAAAATACGGCGCTGACGGAGTCGCTTTCACAACGATCGTCGCGTCAGGCATAAGAGGTTCGATGTGCCACGGGACTGCCACGGAAAAGAAACTCGAAGAAGGCGAGGCGGTCACTGTCGACTTCGGCGCAAGATACAAAGGCTATGACGCGGACATGACGAGAACTTTCTTCATCGGCAGCGCGAACAGTAAAATGCGCGAGATCTATCAGATCGTCTATGACGCCCAGCAGAAAGCGATCGAAAGCTTTAGAGTCGGCATGACGGGAAAAGAACTCGACGCAGTCGCCCGCGACTATATCTCAATGCACGGCTTCGGAAAATATTTCGGCCACGGCCTCGGCCACGGAGTCGGCATCATGATCCATGAAGATCCTTATGTCAATCTCCGCGGAGAGACGCCTCTCACAGAAGGAATGGTCTTCAGCGTTGAGCCCGGCATCTACGTTCCGGATCTCGGCGGAGTCCGCATCGAAGACCTCGCCTGCGTCAAGAACGGCAAGCTGCACCTCATGACATTCTTTGATAAGGAATTGAAGATAAAGTGACGGCTCGAAGATTGAATTGACCGAATGTCAATATAGGACAAAAATCTCGCCCGGAGATCAGTTCTCCGGGCGAGTTGTCATTTTACCGATTTCAATTGATCTGCGTTATTTGCCTTCGTCCTCGGGGGAGTAGTCGAGGTCATCGTCTTCATCGTCTTCGAGTTCGATCTCTTTGCCGCATGAGGGGCAGATGATGGCTGTGCAGTCTTCGTTGAGTTCTGCTTCTTCGGGGTCGATGTACTCGCCGCAGTAAGGGCAGTAGCAGTCTTCCTCTTCTTCGTAGCCGAAAACTTCATCCTCAAGATCGTTCAGACGGTCGTCCGTGTTGGCAGCTTCGTCTTCCATATCTCTTTGGAGTTCTTCGAGATCCTCGACTGATCCTGCGATGTCGTCAAGAAGTTCGATAATTTCTTTTAACAATCTGCCTTCGTCGCTCTTGTCGTCGATCCTGAGACCGTCGGCGAGACCGCGCAGATAACTTGCTCTTTCAGTTAAAAATCCCATCTTACACCTCCGGAAACTTATGCTCTTTCCATGTAGGACTCTGTACGTGTGTCGATCCTGATCCTGTCGCCGCGGTTGATGAAGAGAGGCACTTTGACCTGTGCGCCTGTCTCGACTGTTGCGGGTTTTGTCGCGCCTGTTGCCGTGTCGCCTTTGACTCCGGGTTCTGCGTCGATTACTTCGAGTTCAACGAAGATCGGAGGTTCGATTCCGAAAACGTTGCCCTTGAAGGAGAGGATCTTGCAGATCTCGTTCTCTTTAACAAACTTGAGAGCGTCGCCTACTGTTTCGGCCGTGATCGGGATCTGCTCGTAAGTTTCGAGATCCATGAAATTGTAAACGTCCTCATCTTTGTAGAGATACTGCATATCTCTCTTGTCGATGTGGGCGGTGGGGAATTTGTCAGTAGGGTTGAACGAACGCTCGATCGTCGCGCCTGTGATGACATTCTTCATTTTTGTTCTGACAAAAGCAGCGCCTTTGCCGGGCTTAACATGCTGAAACTC
>DBVT01000056.1:0-5164 GCA_002308775.1 Mageeibacillus sp. UBA1257 | reverse complement strand
AGTTTTCCATGCACCTGACGTACATACACAGGGTATTATATAACAAATACTGCTTGTTTGCAACTGATTTTTTTACCGGAGGTCCGGGACGATCGCTCCGAGGTCAGAGAGCTTAACGCGGACAGCCTCGGGGCACACCTCTGAAACGGACAGGTCCTTTCTCGCGCAGATCGAAGCCGCGCATCCGGCAGCCTGCCCTTCAGCCATACACGGAGCCTGGACTCTTATCGCGCTCATCGTATAAGTATCAGCGCTTATACACCTTCCCGCGACGAGCAGATTCTCGGAAGGGATGCCGTTTTTCGTAGGAACGAGCGCTCCGTACGGGATCGTCGGAACTGCTCCGTCATCAAGATCGTACCTTTTATCGATACCTTCAGCCACATGCAGATCCACCGGGTAAAAAGCGTAGCAAACGCTGTCGGGATACACGTATCCGGAACAGTATTTATCTACTGTCATAAATGTCGAACCGATTATTCGGTAAGTTTCCCGGACGCCCGTTTCTGCCGCGACATAAGAGGCGTAGACGTTTTCAAGACCCGGATTTTTACGCAGGAAATCGATATAACTGAACAGGGAAGCCCTTGCGCGAAGATCCAGATCTGTTTTTGACAGCGAATCAGAACCGTCGTTCGTAAAAATATGATTCGGTATCTTTCCGTATCTCAAATTGAATTCGGGGGTCCTTCCGCGAAAACAGTTGTATTCGAGCTCGCCGCTTTGAAGAGCTTTTTCGACGAGCGAATTGAGTTTTTCATAATCTATCCTCTGATCGTCCGGATCGTATCCCGCGATATTATGCTCGATCGTTCCGGGCTGCAGAATATCATTTCTTATGCGCTCATATCCCAGGATCGCCGCGAGGTTGGCGTCACCTGTCGCGTCGATTGCTTTTTTCGCGAAGACCGTTTCGACGCCGTTTATACCTGCGACAGCGAGGATGATGCCTTTTTTACCGTCGGGAGAATCAGCGGATGTATTTTCCGCGGCTGCGAAAACGGTGGAGTAGTACATTATCCTGACGCCTGATTCCCTGCACATTTTCTCGAGGACTCTGTTGTATATATTTCTGTCGATCGATATCTGCAGTTCCCAGTGATTTTCGGGACGCTCCACTATCTTCGGTATCTTTGCGCCTCCTAGCTTATCGCAGCGCTCGATCGCTTCCCAGCAGGGGCCTGAGATTATCTGTTTTCCGTATGCGTGAAAAAGGCCGGGGAAGTTTACTCCGCCGTTTGTCGCCGTACCGCCGAGCATGGATGAGCGCTCCAAAAGTACGGTCGAAACACCTGTTCTGGCTGCGGAAATCGCCGCGAAAACTCCCGCGCTGCCGCCGCCCGCGACAGCAACGTCGAAATACATATCCGCTTCTTTTTTAACCTTTAAAAAATCGCAAAAGGAATCAGTTGTGTTTTTGCTCATTTACCGAGGCACCTCTTTAAAAAGTCAAGGCTCCAGGCGATACCGAGCAGATTGTCCTCAACGCCTTCGAATTCTATTGTCACATAACCGTCATAACCGTATTTTTGCAGAACACGCAGGCACTGCGGCACAGGTACCACGCCGTGACCGAGGATCGTGCCCCTGATATAGTCTCCGCCGCGCGTTTCGAACCAGCCGTTTCCGGGGTTCATTTCAGTGCCTTTTTTGAATATGAAATCCTTGCAGTGAACGTGTCTTGCGTATTTCGCGGTGATCCCGACTGCGCGCTTCGGTTCCTCGTCTGCGCACATAAAATTGCCTATATCGACCAAAAGCCCGAAGTTTTCGTGGTTTACGGCGTTATAGAGTTTTTCGACCCTGTCGGAATCCTGCGAGAACCATCCGTGGTTCTCCGTCATCGTAAAAATTCCTTTTCCCTTCGCATACTCCGCGACCTGTCTGCAGCCTTCGGCGAGTATAGGTAAAACAGCGTCATAAGACCTTCCCGGAGCTGAGTATGATACGTCGTGGCGCATGCCTTTTACACCGAGCAGAGCGGCGAAATCGACGTGCTTTTTGAGTCTTGAGATCTTGTCCTCAAAGGTTTCATTTGCGGTATCGAGAAAATCGTTGCCCGTGCAATATGCGGACAACTCAAGTCCGAGGCTTTCTGCCTTTTTTCTGCACGCGGCCGCGACAGCCGGATCGAGATCGTTCGTCCACGGTCCGTCAACGAATTCGATCGCTTCAAAACCAATTTCTGCTGCCTTTTCGATCACGCCGTCGATGCCCAGAATATCGTTGTATTTTCCGAAACTGTAGGTGCTTATACTTGTTTTCATATTTTCCTCCAAAGACGCAACCGCATATTCTCGCGGATATTTTACGCTTGATTCTAAGGTAAGTATATCATACGGGGGCTCTTTTGTCACCGAAAAATTGACAATCAAATATCGCACGTGTATAATTATTTTCCACAGCGGAGGATTTGAGCGATGAACAAAAAGTCACTGATCACTGTTCCGAATATCCTGACATCGATTCGTCTCATAGGGGCGATCGCTTTGATATTCATTCCCTTCAAAGACGCGACGAATATTGTTTTTTACATTGTTTACACCGTTGCGGGAGTCACTGATCTTTTTGACGGAATGATCGCTCGCAGAACGGGTTCCGTAAGCAAATTCGGATCGATCCTCGACAGTATCGCCGACGTCTCTATATATGCCGTGATGATCGCGAGAGTCTTCCGGACGCTGATCGAAAAACTCGTCTGGTGGGTCTGGGTGCTCGCCGGTATCGCTGTTGCGGTCCGGGCTGCCTGCTATATAGTCTATTACGCGAAATTCAAAGGTTTTGCTTCGACTCACTTTTTCCTGAATAAAGCGTCAGGCGTATCGATCTTTCTCATTCCTTACGCGCTTGCCGTAGATCATTTCGTTAAAAACAATTTCTTCGTTTATTACGCTCTTTTCATCAGCGTTCTCGCGATAGCCGCTGCGGCGATCGAACTCGTGTCTCATATAAGACGCAAAGAGGCACCGAACTGATCTTTGCCCCGCGGGAGTTTTTTAACCTATCTATATGGAACAGATCATAAAATATATCCACGAACCGACAGATCTTCAATGCGGACAGGCAGTTATCGCGATGCTTGCGGATGTCTCTCCCGATGAAGTTTGCCTTTTTCTGGGCAACGACAGAGAGACAACGCTGAAGGAGATGAAAAAAGCCCTGGCGCATTACGGTTTTGTCTGCGCGGATGCACGAGTCGAGGTTTTTGAAAAAAGCGACCTGCCGGATATTTGCATCCTGAGCCTGGAGACTCCGAGATGCTGGCACTGGTCGCTTTATGTAAAAGGGACATTTTACGATCCCGAACACGGCATATCAAATGATTTTCCCGAATCAAAAAGGAAATACTGCTGGAAAGTAGGAAAACTATATCCTCTTGAATCGTAACATTATGCTCGATTTGCGCTCGGGGAGTTTAAGAGCGATGCCGAGATCGCGCAGAGTTTTACCGGAGGCTTTGAACGTTTTGCCCGTGTCGACGTCTGTGATCTCGTAGACAGAATCTTCTTCGGCAAAAGGAATCAGCGCCGTGTATTCGTCTGCCGCCGCGTCTTCCATCCTGAATCCGAGCAGGACGCTGTCGCCTATGGAAGGATCGTCATAGCAGAGGACTGTCCATGAGTCTCTGCATTCGTTGTAATGCCAAGGTGTCAGAACGTAGAAGTCCTTGACGAGAAGGTGATTGATGCTGCGCCATTCTCCTATATTTCTCCTCAACAGGTCGAAATCGAGGTTTTTATTGTGCGTAAAAGCCTCTCCGTAGTGATAATGCGGCAGATATGAAGCTCTGGCGACATACGGAGACGTGCCTTCGTTTTCCTGAACATCGAGCTGGTTCTCTGTTTCTTTTGTGCTCGAGCCGTGGAAGGGGATCCACTTACAGAATGTTGTTGTCTGAGAAAGCCTCATAGAAGAAGTCGTGCGGTCGTAGTCGCTCCTCATCATGGGAATGCCGCGGCGCATCGATTCGATATCGTTCCTGCCGCCTCCGGACGCGCACGAATCGACGAAAGTGCATTTGCCCTTTGAAGCGCAATATGAGATTATTCCGTCCCAGAGCTTGTAATGTCCCCAGATGCATTTGTTTTCGTTTATACCTTTTCTCGGAAGGGAGTATTTTTCTTCGTCTCGTCTGTCGAGTTCGCCCCAGGCGAATCCCGGATCGGAGTTGTTGTCTTCGCGGAACATATCCACGTCGTTTTCATCCATCATTTTTACGATCCTGTTAAGAGTCCAGGCGAGACATTCGTCATCTCCTATATTGCTCGTGACAGTCGGTCCGTGTACGACGCCCCATTCCTTTTTATAGCCGTAATTTTTCTCAAGTTCTTCCGGATTCGTGACGCGCTCCGGCTCAAACCAGACGAAAACTTTCATGCCGGCTTTGTGACAGGCATCATTTGACTCCTTGAACGAATCTCCGGGCCACTTTTCTTTGTCGAGTTCCCATGTCCCGATCGTGCCCCACCAGTCTGACGGTACGGTATTGCCGGAAGGATCGCAGTACCAGCCCGCGTCGAACCAACGAAAATCAGGCACCACTTTTTCCTCGATGAGTTTGTCGAGCGTCGGTTTCCAGGTAAAATACCTCTCCGAAATGCTTCCGTCGGAATTGGGAAGTCCTGTGTCTCCCGCGAATCCGCTCGTCGTAAAAGGATGCATCGGCGTGCCTTTCGCGTCCATTTTAGGCACATTGTATTTCATAAACCATTCTCTCCAGAGGTTTGTCGCATTGTCTGCGTTTCTCCCTTTGTAAGGGATCATGACTGCGAGCCCCGTCCTGATCTTTTCGCCCGGCAAAAGGCACGCGTTCAGGAATATGCAAGTTTTTGCTCTGACAGTCGTGACACCGTCGTGAGCGGTAAAAAGCGAATCCCACGTTCCCGCCCATCCGAGAGCCATAAGCGTTCCTCCGTCTCCGTGAACAAGATCGAAGTAGGGAAATACGATATGAGTCGATCTTCCTTCAGTCGATCTGAAATACGTATCGCCGTGCAGGAGTCTGTTTTCATACGCTTCGTAAAATTTGTCATGGTCTCCGAGATTTCCTCTGAGCACGGGTTCGTCACCGGGGAAATCGTGCACAAGTGTATATACGTCGCGAAGAACGGCTGTGGGTCTGTCGCCTGTATTTTCGAAATATAACGTGTATTCGCTCTCGCCG
>DBVT01000070.1:7628-8330 GCA_002308775.1 Mageeibacillus sp. UBA1257 | reverse complement strand
ATCGACAAAAGCTTTGAAAAGGACACATGGATACCGGATCTTGACGCGTCTCCGGAGTGGGAAATCAAAGAGGAAGGCGAACTCCTAAGGAGCGATCCGGAGACAGACGGGATCGACGTAGGATACAGATTTACCGTATATGAACGCATTTCTGGCATGTTATAATGGAATAATCAAGTTTTTTACCAAAAAAACAAAGTTTGTAGGTGAAGAAAACTTAAAGGAAGGGCCTGCCCTGATAATATCGAATCATGAAGCCGCTGCGGGACCTCTCGCGTGGCATTTTTTCTTTAAGCACGATAAAAAACTTTGGGCGACGCACGAGATGACAGAAGGCTTAAAGGCAGTATTTCGTTACCTCGCGTATAACTATTTTCCCCGTAAGAGGCATGTCCCGGGATGGTTGTCAGTCGCGGTCGCGTTTGTCGCATGTCCCTTCGTTAATTTGATCATGAAATGCATGGATCCCATACCTACGTACAGCGAGGGGGTTCTGCTTCTCACGACATTCAGAAAAAGTCACGCTGCAGTTCGGGAAGGTAAAAAGATCGTTATTTTCCCCGAGGATTCGTCGGAGGGGTATTTTAAGCGGCCGAATGCGTTTTTTGACGGAGTTGCGGCTCTGGGGCACAGCCTTATGAAGAAAGGATACGATATGCCCGTTGTCGTTGCGTATTTTGACAAAAAAAGCCGCACGGTGAT
>DBVT01000070.1:0-7566 GCA_002308775.1 Mageeibacillus sp. UBA1257 | reverse complement strand
AAAATATCCTGACAGGAAGCTTTTGACGGAGGCTCTGAGGCAAAGTATGCTGAAGCTCGAAGAGAACAGAAAAAAGGCCTCCTGAGAGGCCGTAACAGGCTGATGAAATATCATTCCATGACATACGCCTTGTAGCTCCGCGCGATGATCTTATGTTCGCACGGGGCGATTTTTTCGGTGAGTTCGAAAACGCCGCCGTTTGCATATGCGCGGAAGATCTCAAATGCCGAAGTTACAAAATCTCTGCCGCACAGAGTGCTGAATTCGATGCCTCCGGAAAAACGCGGATTGATCTCGAGAACGTGATACGATATCTTTTGGCCCGGTCCGACTGTTTCTATGAACTCGATGTTCACGCAGCCTGTGCAGCCGAATTTTTCGAGCAGAGATGCGCAAAACGCCTCGGCGGGACAATCCGGGATCGTTTCCACAGTGATCCCTGCGCCTGAAGTTGTTCTGAGCAGTTCCCTCCTTGAGCAGCAGAGAGTATTGCCCGAAAAGTCGCGAACAGCGTCTACCGTGACGATCTGTCCTTCGATGAACGGCTGTATGATATATTCGTCAAAATCGGGTGATCTTTTAAGCAGTTTGAGCTCTTTGGCGTCTTTGACGACTCTTTTTCCGATGCTGCTGCGGCCGCGGACAGGTTTTATGACTGCAGGAAGAGGGAAGTCTTCCGGTGCGTTTTTCAAAAGCTCCGTACGTATGGTAAAAATGTCATCGAACTCTCCGGTGACTTCGGAAGCATTTTTTTCGAACGTGAATTTGTTCCTCATCGCGGCGACTGACGACGCGCTCGGCGTGCAGACAGTCACACCGACGGATCTGAACTCTTCCGCGTGGCGGCTCAGAAGATCGACTTCCGGATCGATCAGTGGAATAATGTAGCCGATCTCGAAATCTGCGCAGTATTTTTTTATGAAAGAGAGGTAATTCTCCTCATCGGCGCAAAGGGGAGCCCTTCTGAAATGATCTGCAAGGCGAGAATTTGCCACCCAGTCGTTCGGGTAAATATCGCAGCCCGCGACAAAATGTGACGCTTCTTTCAAAACCGTGATCACGTGCTCCGCGGAAAACGATCCTATCGCCGTAACGAGTATCCTCTCCGATTTGTTTCTGTAACTGTTTGCGAAATATTTCATGATCTGCTCCTTTTTACGCGCTTAAAATGCGCAAGAGACCTGCAACGGTCATCTTTTCTGCTCAAAATAGTCGAAGAAGAGCGGCGAACCTCCGGTGTGCCAGAAGAGGATCTTTTTTCCCCGCAGACCGTTTTCCTCGATATATTTTTTCATCCCGTAAAAAGCTTTGCCAGTGTACGTCGGATCGAGCGCGATGCCGAAGCGAAGGTAAATTTCCCTGACTGTCTTTTCGACGTCTTCTTCTATACTGCCGTAGCCCTTTCCGACAAAGTCGTCTCTCAAAACGAACAGCTTTTCTCTGTTGTCCTCGTAAAAATCAGACACCGCGCGGCCTTGTGTTTTTACGTAAGAAGAGATCACGGGCATTTCGCGCTCTGTGCTTCTCGCGACTGAAATGCCTATAAGGGAAGTGCGGATCATGCCTTCCTTAATGCTCTTTTTGACCATTCCCGCAAGTATGCCTGACGTTGTGATGCCCGTTCCCGTAGCGATGAAAATATCGTCAAAACACGTCTTTATTTTCGAAAAATCCTTTGAGAACGCCTTCACGGGAGCGGCGATATTTTTGATATCATATACGAAATACGGCTTTAAACCGCTGTTTCTGCACGATTTTTTAACTGAATCGATCGTTTTCTTCGCTTCGCTCTTTTTGCAGGTGATGATCTCGGCGCCGGTCATTTTTACGAGCGAATTGTTGAAAGACGGCGTAAAAGTGTCGTCGTCATCGAGAGGGGAGATGATCTTGCAGGGGATGTTTTTCGAATAACACAATGCAGTGAGCACGCGGCAGAAATTCGAGCGGCTGGTTNNTGTTGCCGTAGCCGATCATGATGTCGCGCCCTTTTCTTGCCATATCGTCTATCTGGGCCTTTGCTATGATCTCCTTGTTGCCCCCGAAGGAAAACGGCAGAAGGTCGTCGCGCCTGATGTATATCTCATTGCCCCGCTCGTCTTTTGTCAGGAAATAAATTCTCTCGTCCATTGATCGTCGTCCTTTTATTTTTCAAATGATGATTTTTCCGGCAATATGCTCTCGAACGCGTCGCAAAGAAGCTTTTTCTGGTTCTCGAAATCTGTGCAGCGGGATGTGTCGTTTACGCAGATCATGTGCTGTTTCTGCCCTTTTATGCAGTCGATTATGCGGCTGTTGTCGTCCGAAAGTTCCGTATAACGGCTGAATGACATTTTACGCGGGACGAATTCGCCGCTCGCAAGGTAAAGATACCTGCAGAGCCAGATGTTGATGTCGGAAGTGGATTTGAATTTGTTGAGGCACGTCCCGTGAACTGCCCTGAATTCGTATTTCCAGAGGTCCCCGAGCATCTTTTTCGTGAGCGTCTGCGCCACGTGCGTATCATAAAATCCTGTAAAATAGTCCCATTTTTTGAGCAGCAGATTGCGCAGGACATTTTTACCGTATTTGAGACTGAACCATTTTTTTCTGTTGTTTTTGATGAATTCGCGCTTTGAATATTTGTTGTTTACGATCCTCATATCGTTCATCAGAACGGGAGGCATAGGGCCCTCGACGGGAGCGATCACGTTCTGGATGTGACAGTCGCAGGGAAGCCCGTCCTTGAAATAGTCCTCCTCGGCAGTCGGAGCTGTGAGCAGAGTATCGTCGTTAAAATACACGAACTGCTCGGAAAGGCCCGGGATCCTGTGAAGATTGAATTCGATCGAGCGGCTTGAAAATGTGGGAAGGTACTCCTTAGGAATAAAATCTCTGTGGGAAACGAGCTTTACGCGGGAATCGGAAGTGTTAAGAAAATCGGGCGTCTGATCCGCGGTGACGATATAAATATTTCCGGCCCAAGGAGCGAATTTTTCGATGCTTCGGAGAAGATATTTGAGCAGTCCCCAGTCTCTGTAGCGCACGGGTGACGCGTCGATCGAGCGTTTTTCGGGGGGAAGATATTTGTCTCTCTCCTTCAGCCATGCCTCATCGCTTCCGTCGACCCACGTAATGACTATATCAGTTTTCTGTCTTTCGTTTTCAGCCATCCCGAATTACCTCGAAGATATTTTTTCGAAAATGTTTTTCCAAATTTCCGCCGTTTTACCGATGTCCATACTGTCGCGTGCCCATTCAGGGGGCTCCCTGCATATGTCTTCAGTTGAACGGAAGTCGTCAAAAGTCATGCCGGCTATCTCACCCGAATCGAACGTTTTGCATCCGTTAGCCGAGAGCTCTCTTTCCAGCGCGCCTCCCGGCAGTGTATATATTTTACAACACATGTAAATAAGCCTGCAAATGTTGCCGAGGGCCACCTGCCGTTCCGTGTTGAATATCGCCGCATCCATCTGCCACAGCAGGGCAGTATACTCGTCAGCGTCCATAAACTCGCTTAAAATGACTGCCTTGTCACCGAATATCTCCCCGGCGTACGAGGACACGGATCTTGCGTACAGTTTGTCTCCGTACGAAAGGGGTATATATATGCGAACGTTTTCACCTTTGAAGTGTGAAAGCGCGTTCAGCATTTTTTCGTGCTCGAGGCATTTCATCGACGCGTGTCCGAGTAAAATATTAAAGCTCTCGCTGTCTCTTTTTTCAGGCTTCATCCTCAGGACGTCCTCTTCTGAAAACGTCGTATACCTCGCCTCGTATACCTTCTTTTCCCCTCCGAGAAGTTCGGAAACTTTTTCTGTGTCTTTAGGGAAGATAACAGCCGCGGCTGACATATTTTTACGCAGAGAAGTCATTATTTTGTTCGTATAGCCGTAATAAACGGAGCGAAGGGGGTTCGAGGAGCGGCGTTCATATTCGTAAAGGTCGCGGCCCCAGGGGATCCAGAGAGACCTCGAGCAGATATCTTTCCTTTCGAGCAGTTTTTTCTGCAGCTTCCAGTGCCAGCCGAGGGAGTGGAAAATAATATTTTCGGAAATGCCGGCGTAATCAAACAGCGTCTTTTCGCCTTCGTCGGACGTTCCCATATGATCGACGGACAAAACATTTTCATACGCTTTCATATAGTCGGGAGCCTCTTTTTCGTTACTGTCAACGAGGAAAAAGTGCTCGGAAGGATCCATATGCGTATTCACCATACGTGCAAAAGTCGCAGTCACAGCGAAATTCGTGTCTGTCATTATGTGAAGATATTTGATTTTCTCCCGTTTTAATTCGCTCATACGATTCATGCTCTCCGCGGGACCGTCATCTGATCAGGCGGCATTCGTTGTAATATCTTTTTTCGCACGCCTCGCCCATCGAGAAAGTTTTTCTCGGAAGCGCTCCGTTCCTGATCACGGAAGGGAAGAGGCTGTTTTTGTCCATCGCAGGCAGAAGTATCGAGAAATTGCCCGCTTTTCTGCCAAGTTTGACTGCCTCGCCGTCTCCGTGAATATAGTCGATCGAAACGTTTTTGTGAGCCTCCAGATAATCGTCCAGGAACGGCGCCAGAGCCCCCACAGCGAGCGGATCGATCGTTTTATCTATATATATCGCTCCTTGCTTCTTGCCCGCGTAAAATGACAGAGAATAACAGCCTTCGTAATCTGCAGCCTTTTCGTTTTTGCCGAAGAAGCAGACGGAGGCTTTATCCCCGAAATACTCGCACAGGCTGTCTGTAAGATCATCAGCGTCAACGTTAAAAAGCACGCGGTGAATAGGTTCGAATATTATGCCGGGATCGTGGATGTTGCATATCTCGCAAAGAGCGTATCTCGCCGGATCGGCGGAAGAGGCTCCCGATTTCTTCTTCTCCTCCCAGAAAGCCTTTGCGGAGGCGAGAGAATGGTTTCCGTCACCTACGGCGAACAGGAGCACCGGAGTGCCCTCCGGAAGAGAATATCTGTTCTCAAAATTTTTCCTGTCAGCCAGTTTTTCGAGCGCTTTTGAGACGTCCTCAAAAGCACGTGGGTCAGTGATCTTGTAACCCTTTATATGACCGCCGTTTTCGTTAAGGGCAAAATTATAGACGGGGCGTTTTCCTTTGACATATTCAGCGCATTTTTCGACGACTGTCTTTTCCGGATCGTCGATCAGGATCATCACGTGCGGCATTTCGAGCGCGGCGTTTTTTCTTATCTTCATCCTTGCGGGTATTCTCGAGAGGACAGTCCCTTCCGTCGCCCTTATAAGAGATCCGGAACCTTTTTTGTAATCATAGCATTCGAGGTCCAAAGCCGCTACGAGCCCGGTCCTTTCCGGAACGCCGGGAAGTGTTTTTCTTTTTACCAGCACCATACCGGTAAAAGGCTTTGCGAACACGCCTCCTTTGACGTATTCATCCATCGTTTTGTTGATCTTCTCTATTTTTTCGTCGCTTCCGGGCCGATCGAGGTAAAATTCCGGCAGCATCAGATTTATGGCCGAAGGGCAGCCTTTGCGGATCGCGTATGCGTTTTCCCAGTATTTCGCGTCCTGCGTGAACTGGTCGCATGCGACGCACGTCCAAAGACTCATGTCCGTACCTTTTTTCGGAAGCATTATTTCCGGTATCGTGAAGCCGGTTTTCTCGTAGTTTATCATAGTTTCTCTCCGTTTTTTTGCATGCCGCGTCCCCCGCCGCAGGCAAAATGCTGCATAACATATTTTACCATATATTTGCGAAGGTTGCACAGAAAAGACGTTCGATGATATAATATAAACGCTTTAATTCTCACAAAAGAAGGTTTTTGAAATGGCAGACAGAAGAAATGAAAAGACAACGCTCGGCAGGGTCTTTTGGATCGTTATTGCCGCAATCGGTTCCGCGTGGCTCGTTTACAGCGGCCTTCGCGGGTATATAGAATATTGGATGGGATACTCGTTCTCCAATAACTTCTTCAGGTATCTGATAAACCCGGCCGCTTTTAATCTGGTAAAATTCGCAGCCGGCTGCACTTTCTTCGCGATCATGATACGCGACCTCGGACCACTCGGAAAAGGTTTCTCGATAGTCGGAATGATCTTCTCGATGATAACTGCGATCTTCTATATGATAGGACTTTTTGATTCTGTCAAAGCGGCGTTTTTCTCGGGCAATGTGGGGACTTTCATCGAGCGCATAACAAGCGCGTCTCTGCTCACATACCTCGCGTACTCGATACTGCTTGTCGGAATGATGCTGTTCTTCATCGCGGGTATAAACCAGCGCCGAGGCGGCAGAGCAAAGAGGATCGTCCTGATAATCGGCGCGGTCATCGTTTACGCGCTGTCTCTCGTAAGAGGCATAATCGACAACTCGGCTGTTACTCTGGGGATCGTTTTCTCTCACACGTTCTTCGACTGCCTCGCGTATATCGCGATCGCAATAGCCGTGTAAAATGTATAAACTAAAAACAAGACCCGTCCGCAAAAGATATGCGGACGGGTCTTTATGTGAGACTGATGATCCTGTTATTTTATCATATCTCCGATCTCGTATTTTCCCGCAGGTTTTCCGGCGAGGAAGAGGGCAGCTTTGACGGCGCCGTCCGCGAAAAGCTCACGAGACATCGCAGAGTGTTTGATCTCGATGACTTCGTTGCTTCCCGCGAAAATGACCTCGTGGTCTCCTACGATATTTCCTCCGCGGACGGAGCTTATGCCGATCTCTTTATTGTCTCTTGCCCGGCGACGCGACTGGCGGTCGTATACGTATTCGTACTTGTCTCCGCTTGCGTCGTTTATCGCATCGGCGATCGCGAGGGCGGTTCCGCTCGGAGCGTCTACTTTTCTGTTGTGGTGGCGTTCTACGATCTCGATGTCGAAGTCTTCGCCCTTTGCAGCCACTTCTTTTACAATCTTTGCAACGAGCGCTACTCCTACCGACATATTAGCCGACTTGAAAACAGGAATGCTCTCAGCGGCCTTTGCTATATATGCCATCTCCTCTTCAGTCTGTCCTGTTGTGCAGACAACTGCAGGCAGCCCTCTTTTTACGCAATAGTCCATCAGTTCAGTCGTGACGGAATGGTGTGAGAAATCAATGACCATATCCGCCGGTCCCTGATAGGCATCCATTGTGAGATATGCACCGTCTGCTCCCGTAGGAGTCACTCCGGCGATAACTTCCATATCGTCCGTCTGAGCGATAGCGCGGGCAAGTAGAGTGCCCATAGCGCCGTCACTGCCGTTTATTATTACTTTCATAAGCTGATCCTTCCTGCTTTAGTCCTCAATGATGCCAAGATCGACCATAGCCTTGCGGAGTCTCTGAAGGTTTGGTTCTTCCATGCGGTAAAGCGGCGATCTGAGAATCGGATCGCACCATCCCATCATAGCCAGCGCTTCCTTGACAGGGATCGGGTTGACCTCGCAGAAGAGCGCCTTGACCAGTTCATTGTACTTGCACTGCAGAGCTGCCGCACCTGCAGTATCTCCTGCCCAGAACTTCGTGCAGATCTCCTTGGTTTCAGCAGGGATCACGTTTGACAGCACCGAGATGACGCCCTTTGCTCCCATCGACAGGAACGGTACGATCTGGTCGTCATTGCCTGAGTAGATGTCGAGCTT
>DBVT01000129.1:4040-12974 GCA_002308775.1 Mageeibacillus sp. UBA1257 | reverse complement strand
GAGTGTGCAGAAGTTCAGCACACATCTGACTTATGGGGACTACAGGGCTCGAACCTGTGACCCTCTACTTGTAAGGCAGATGCTCTCCCAGCTGAGCTAAACTCCCGTGACTTTGGCCGTTTTTACAACGGCAAGGGCTATTATACAAAGTCGAAAAACGTTTGTCAACACCTTTTTTCGAAAAATTTTACCATTTGAGACAATTTTATCGTTCTTTTCTTGAATCGATCGGCCTTATTTGGTAAAATCAAACGCGAAATATCATTTGCCAAAACAGGAGGAATATGCAGATGAGATATCCTGAGCCATTGAAAAAAAGAGGCACGGTCGGTTTTGCGGCACCGTCTTTCGGCGCGGCTGTCGAACCATACAGATCTGCCTTCAAAAACGCCTTGAAATTTTTCGAAGCGGAAGGTTATTCAGTGCAGCTCGGGCCGAACTGTTTCGCAGGCGAAGGAACAGGTATTTCGAATCTTCCGAGTATGTGCGGCAAAGAACTCACAGACATCTATTGCAGCTCTGAAAACGGCGCGGTGATCTCCGTCGGAGGAGGCGAATTGATGTGCGAAATACTCGATCATATCGATTTTGAAAAGGTTAGAAATTCCCCCGCGAAATGGTTCATGGGATATTCCGACAATACAAATTTTACTTTCCTTTTGAACACACTGTGCGATACGGCTTCGATTTACGGTCCGTGCGCTCCGGCTTTCGGAATGGAGCCTCTCCATCCCGCTCTTTCTGACGCGTTTTCTCTGATCACGGGAAAGAGATCAAAAGTCAAAAACTACGAAAAATGGGAGCGTGAAAGTCTGAAAGGCCCCGAGAATCCGCTCGAACCGTTCAATTGCACGGAAGATTTCGCGCCTGTATTTTACGACGAAAAAGGAAGAAAGACAGGCAAAGTTTCGTTCGAGGGGAGAATGATCGGAGGATGCGTAGACTGCCTGATAAACATCTGCGGCACGAAATTCGACATGGTTTCCAAGTTCTGTGAAAAATACAAAGATGACGGAATAGTCTGGTTCCTGGAGTCCTGTGATCTCAACACGGTATCGTTCAGGCGCGCAATGTGGCAGTTAAAACACGCAGGCTGGTTCAAATACGTCCGCGGTTTCATTTTCGGCCGTCCGTATCTTATAGATGACTGCTCTATCGGTCTCTCCTGGGAAGACGCTGTTTTCGAGCACATAAAGGATCTTGGTGTTCCCTGCGTAAGAGACGCCGATCTCGGCCACCTTCCCCCTATGATGCCTGTCATCTCGGGAAGCTTCGCGAAGATAAGATGCGAGACGTCATCTCCTTCTTCCGAATGCGACGGATCGGCCGCAAAACCTTCAGTAAGGATCGAATATATCAAGCGCTGATAATTGTAAAAAGGCGCGCAATCTGCTATACTGTCAATGCTTCCGTAAGATGAGAAGTCGGAAGCATTTTTTACGGGAAAGTACAGGACGTTTCACATGGGTGAAAAATCAGGTCAAGCCATACAAAAAAATAAAAACAAAACCGCACTGCTGTTCTTTTTGCTGGCGATGCTGTATTTTACGAGCTATATGACGAGACTGAATCTCTCAGCAGCAAAGGCGATACTCGTCGTCGATCTTGACATTTTTGACAAGGGACAGGTCGGCATAATGGGCACCGCGCTGTTTTTCTCCTATGGTCTCGGGCAGATCATAAGCGGCCTTCTGAGCGACAAATTCAAGCCCGAAAGGATAGTTACGATCGGTCTTATAACCACATGCGTCTGCAACGCGGTTCTGCCGTTCCTTTCAAACAATGTCGCGCTGATGTCGATCGTCTGGGGCGTGAACGGGCTTGCTCAGGCATTTTTCTGGCCTCCGATCGTCAGGATCCTCAGCAAATATACGGATAAGAAAGGTTACACCAGAGGCGTTTGGGTCGTCAGCGTGGCGAGCTATGTGGCTACTCTTCTGATATTTATACTTGTTCCTCTTGAGATCAATTACATACGCTGGGAGGCTGCTTTCTGGCTTTCAGCGCTGCTCGCTCTTGTAGTTCTGGCGATCTGGCTCGTATTTTACAGCCATTTCAAAAAAACGGCTGTCGAGGTCGCAGAGGATAAAGAAGATCCGGCAAAGGTCGCAAATAACGATGTGCCTGCTGCTCAAATGGGCAAAAAGAGATCTGATATTTTCACCGTGATATTCTCTTCGGGCGCTCTTTTTATGTTTGCGGCAGTCGCCGCGCAGGGTTTTTTCAAGGACGGTCTGCAGGACTGGTTCCCCACTCTGCTTTCCGAAGGCTTCGGAATGGACGCATCGTACGCGACCTTCTCAAATCTCCTTCTGCCGCTGTTTTCGATAGTCACGATGTCTGTTTCGACAGTGCTCTTTCAAAAAGTTTTTAAAAATGAACTTACTGAGGCGATATTGCTCTTTACGATAACGGCGTGCCTCACCGGAGCTATGATACCGATACTTAAATTCAAAGTCAGCGCGGTACTTCTTCTCGTGCTCGCCGCAATAGTCAATTCGTGCCTGCACGGAGTAAACGCGATGTTTACATGCTTCGCTCCCGGAAGGTACAAAAAAGTCGACAAAGTCGCGACAATGTCAGGTCTTTTCAACGCGTGCTCGTATATGGGCGGCGCGCTCTCTTCGTACGGCATCGGTATGATAGCCGAAAAACAGGGCTGGACATGGTCTCTCGTAACCTGGGGATCTGTCTGCATCGTCGGCATCATAGCGTGCGTTGTTTCGTTGAAAAAGTGGAACAGGTATATTAAAATGTAACCGGGTATTTTACAAGATATCATTCGGAAGGAAAGATAATAATGGACGGAATATCTCAGGAAGACTATAAAGAACCGCAATGCCTTCTCAATATGAGCGACCCGAACAGTAAAGAAGTGAGAAGCATCGACATTTCGCGCGTCATTGACAAGCTCGATTCGTACCTTTCAAAGGACGATATGCCCGGTGCGAAAAGGCATCTGGAATACTGGCTCCGCGAATCCGAAAGCGGCAATGACGAAAGAGGAAGGTTCTCGATCTTAAACGAGTTGATGGGCCTCTGCCGTAAAATGAAACTCGAAAAAGAAGCGAAAAATTATGCCATGGCGGCTCTCGAACAGGCTGAAGCGATCGGCATAAAAGATACGATCTCCTACGGGACCTGCCTTTTGAATGTCGCGACCGTCTATAAAGCTTTCGGAGACAGTGAAAAAGCGCTCGGTTTTTACGAGAAGGCGAAAGAGAACTACGGCAAAAATCTTCCTGCGGATGACCGCCGCGCAGCCGGACTTTGCAACAATATGGGTCTTGCTCTCTGCGACGTAAAAAGATATGAGGATTCGATCAGATCATACGAAAAAGCGCTTGAAATATTGAAAAAATATGACGATTCCCGGCCTGACAGGGCGATAACGTGGCTCAATTTGGCGAATGCGTACGAGGCGAAGGACGGCCTTCTTGAAGCTGAAGAATCGATCTCAAAGTGCCTTGACGAAGCTGAAAAGGAGCTTTTATCAGAGGAGACCGTAAGAGACGGCTATTACGCTTTTGTGTGTGAGAAGTGCGCTCCGACATTCGGCTACTACGGCAGATTCGGTCTCCAAAACGATCTGCTCGCATGCTCGGCCGAGATATATGAAGAAAACAGAAAAAAGGGAGAATGAAATGAAAGGTCTCGAACTGTCTGAAAAATTTTACCGTGAATACGGAGAGAAAATGATCGCCGAAAATTTTTCGGAGTTTGAGGGAAAGATCGCTTGCGGTCTCGCCGGTTCAGGTTCCGAATGTTTCGGCTTTGACGACGATATATCCGCCGATCACGATTTCGAGCCCGGTTTCTGCATGTTCGTCCCCGACGGTCTCCTCGACAGTAAAACGGAATACAGGCTCGAGCGCGCATATGCCAGGCTTCCCGAGGAATTCGAAGGCTTCAAAAGATCAAAACTGAGCCCTGTCGGAGGAAACAGACACGGCCTCATATATATCGGAGATTTTCTTGAGGCAAGAACAGGCACAAGAGACGGAAAACTTTCCCTTTCAGGATGGCTTTCGATCCCGTCCCATTATCTCGCCGAAGTCGTCAACGGTAAAATATTCCGCGACGATTCCGGTTTTTTTTCTTCTATAAGAGAATCGTTTAAAATGCCTGAGGATGCCCGCAGAAAAAAACTGGCAGGCGAACTGCTCCTTATGAACCAGTCCGGCCAGTACAACTATATGAGATGCATCGAACACGGAGAACCGGCAGCCGCACAACTCGCCGCCCTGGAATTTGTAAAACACACTCTCTCAGCCGTTTTCCTTTTGAACGACCGCTTTATGCCCTATTATAAATGGCAGTTCCGCGCGCTCAAAGAACTTCCGATACTGGGCAATCTGGGCGATTCTCTTTATTTCCTGATGTCCTACGAAAATTCTAAGGATTACGTGCAGTTAAAATGCGACATGATCGAGGACGTCGCCTCTTTGGTCATCACTGCTCTCCGGGATCAGTCGATGACAAAAGCGATCTGCGGAGACCTCGAAAAACACGCATATTCCGTAAATGACAGCATAAAAAACGCCTCCTTGAGGAATGCAAATATTCTCGCGGCGGTGTCAGATTGATCGAAAACTATATCATCGGTATTTTTTCCCCGGTCAGATCTCGTAATCAAATGAGAGTCTCGTCATGACCGCCGGCCTCACTGTACCGTCCGCGACAGCGACGTGCAGCGGATCTTTAGCGTACGCCTTCAGCGCTTCCCTGTCCGTAAAATCAGAATCCATCATTATGTCCCCCGCTGATGAATCAAAGCAGTCAGTGAGGATCCTCATTTTGATGAGACCGTCTATTTTACCTTCGAGAGCCTCAAGTTTTGACTTTATTTCCGTTTTTTTCGCTTCTTTATCAGAAATATCGTCCTTCAGTTTCCAGATTATCATATGTTTTACCATAAATCTTTGCCTTCTTTCTTTTCGACAGTAAATCTCTTGAATTCGACGCCCTGAAGGTTTTTCCAGATGAAATCAGTCCCGTCAAACGTCATATAACTGTGCTCGCTGCCTCCCCTGGGAAGAGAAACGGAGCCGGGATTCAAATACGTAAAACCTTTCATCCGAACACAAGCAGGAACGTGAGTGTGACCGTGCAGAAGTACGGTGCCCGGCGCCAGATAAGGGTGTTCGTATTCGTTGTAGATGTGCCCGTGAGTCGCGAAAATATCTGTGTCTCCGTTAAAAAGCACCAAATAATCAGCCACAATCGGAAAATCCAAAACGTACTGGTCCACTTCAGCGTCGCAGTTGCCTCTCACGCAAAGGAGCTCGTGATTTTTACTGAAATCATTCAGGATCAGCGCCGCGTCCTTCGTGCCGTATCCGTCCGGCAGACTGTTTCTCGGTCCGTGGTAAAGATAATCGCCCAGCAGTATCATCTGTTCCGCGTTTTCACGTTCGTATGCCTCCAGAAGCTGTTCCAGATATGGCACCGCACCATGGATGTCAGACGCTATAAGCCATTTTTCGCTTTTCAAAACGACTGCCTCCCTTCTGCGCGTAAAATGATATCACACCGGGCGAATCATTATCAAGAATTTTTAATTGTCAGCTGACCGTTCTCCTCGTCTATTACAAGGGTGTCTCCCTGATGAATATCTGATGAGAGGATCTTTCTCGCGAGCATCGTTTCGACTTTGCTCTGGATGTATCTCTTGAGAGGACGTGCTCCGTAAACGGGATCATATGCCTCGTCCGCGATGAATTCTTTTGCCTTCTCCGTGATCTCGAGTCCGAGCGATTTGTCAGCGAACCTCTCCTTGAGTCCCCTGCAGAGTATCTCGACGATCTTGCCTATCTGATCCTTCGTGAGCGGCTTGTAAAATACTATTTCGTCAAGTCTGTTCAAAAACTCCGGTCTGAAAGACGTCTTGAGGAGATTCATCACGTTGTCCCGGGCCTCTTTCGAAATGCTGCCGTCCGGTTCGATACCGTCGATCAGATACTGAGATCCGAGGTTGCTGGTGAGGATTATGACTGTATTTTTAAAGTCTACCGTCCTCCCCTGCGAGTCGGTGATCCTTCCGTCGTCAAGCACCTGAAGTAAAATATTGAACACATCGGGATGCGCCTTTTCGATCTCATCAAAAAGCACTACGGAGTAAGGTTTTCTTCTCACTGCCTCGGTCAACTGACCGCCNNGTCAGCTGACCGCCCTCGTCGTAACCTACGTACCCCGGAGGCGCTCCTATGAGCCTTGATACGGAGAATTTCTCCATATATTCTGTCATATCGATCCTGACGATATTTTTTTCGTCGTCGAACAGTGCTTCGGCGAGCGCTTTCGCAAGCTCCGTTTTACCTACGCCCGTAGGACCCAGGAAAAGGAACGAACCGATCGGCCTGTTGGGGTCTGAGATACCCGCTCTTGAACGCAGGATCGCTTCGCTGACTTTTGTGACAGCCTCGTCCTGGCCCACAACTCTCTTATGCAGCGTATCTGCAAGATTCAGGATCTTCTCCCGCTCTCCTTCCTTGAGTTTTGCGACCGGTATGCCTGTCCACTTTGAGACGATTCCCTCGATCTCATCTTCCGTAACCGTATCCCTCACGAGCCTGTCTGACATTTCGGGACTGCTTTCGTTCTTTTTGGAAGCCTCTTCCAGCTTCTTTTCAAGCTCAGGCAACACGGAATATTTCAATCTGGCAGCGTCGTCGTATCTGTAATCCCTCTGAGCAGCCTCGATATCCTCGTTCGTCTTTTCTATCTCCGTTTTAATATTTTTGACCGCGTTGATCTCAGATTTCTCCCTCTCCCAGCGTGATTTCATCTCGTTGTATTTGTCTCTCAGTCCTGCGAGTTCCTCTTCAGTCTTCGCGAGTCTCTCCTTTGAGAGAGTATCGGTCTCCTTCTTAAGAGCGGTGACTTCGATCTCCTCCTGCATTATCTTTCGTCTGATATCGTCAAGTTCAGCGGGGCTCGAATCGATCTCCGTTCTGACAAGCGCGCATGCCTCGTCAACAAGATCTATCGCCTTGTCCGGTAAAAATCTGTCCGTGATATACCTGTTCGAGAGCACAGCCGCCGCAACGAGAGCCGCGTCGTGTATCTGCACTCCGTGGAATATTTCGTACCTCTCCTTGATGCCTCTGAGTATCGAGATCGTGTCTTCGACAGTCGGCTCGTTCACCGTCACAGGCTGGAACCTTCTCTCCAAAGCAGCGTCCTTTTCGATATATTTTCTGTATTCATCGAGAGTCGTAGCGCCTATACAGTGCAGTTCGCCCCTTGCGAGCAGAGGTTTCAGGATGTTTCCGGCGTCCATAGCGCCATCCGTTTTACCCGCTCCGACGATCGTATGGAGCTCATCGATGAACAGGATTATCTTGCCTTCGCTCTTTGTGACCTCAGAAAGGACAGCCTTCAGCCTTTCTTCAAATTCGCCTCTGAATTTCGCGCCTGCTATAAGAGCGCCCATATCAAGTGCGAATATGGTCTTCTCTTTCAGGCCTTCCGGAACGTCTCCCCTCACGATCCTTTGAGCGAGCCCTTCCGCTATGGCTGTTTTACCGACTCCCGGCTCGCCTATCAGGACAGGGTTGTTTTTGGTCTTTCTCGAGAGTATCCTGATCACGTTTCTGATCTCCTGATCCCTGCCGATGACGGGGTCCATTTTCTGCTCTCTGGCCCTTTTTACGAGGTCTGTTCCGTATTTGTTCAGCGCATCGTACGTCTCTTCAGGATTGTCTCCCGTGACTCTTCCCGTTTTTACCTTTGAAAGCTCCGCGCGGAACGACTCCTCGTTTATTCCGTATTTCCGTAAAATGCTCCTCACGGCAGGCGTAGGACTCGATATCATCGCGAGCATGATGTGCTCAACGGAAACGTAGTCATCCTTGTCCTTTTCAGCTGTTTTTTCAGCTTTGTCAAGCATTCTCGAGCATTCGTCGGAAAGGTATATTTTGCTCTCCTCCATCGAATTTCCCGTGACCTTCGGAAGGTCTTCGACGGCCTTTTGCGCGTCATCTGTTATCGAATTTGCGTCTATGCCCATTTTACCGAGAAGATTGCCTATAAGGCCTCCGTCCTGCCTCAAAAGAGAAAGTAAAATGTGCTCCGAGCAAAGCTGCCCGTTCGAACTGTCAACGGCGATCTGCTGCGCCGCGTTCAGTGCTTCTATCGATTTTTGTGTGAATTTTTGTATGTTCATATGATCCCCGTTCCTTTCTCAAGGTATTTCAGGTACGTCCTTTCGACGTCCTCGACAGTCATCCTGCCGCTCAGATATTCCTTCATGATCCTGTCGAACATGTCGATATATGAAGAAATTGCGTCCGCGATGCTGTCGCTCGTGTAATTTCTGTCCTTCGGAAGTGAAATAGTCCTGATGAATCTGTTGTCGTACAGTTCGTACGTGACGTCGTTTTCGCCGGCCGCTGTTCCTTTTACCTTCGGCAGATATGTATCTTCGAGCTTCTTCCACAGCCTGAAGAATGTGATCATGTCTGACAAAAGTTCTCCGGACTGCGTCCTGAAGATCACCGATATGCTGCCGATCGATTCTCCGGCGTTTCTTTCCAGTTCGACTTCGTACCTTACTGTAGGCCTGTATTTGTAATCCAGGCTGCTCTTTAAAGACATCGTCTGCTGGTTCGACATCATCTGCGGAACTATATCTCCGGTGTCGTCGAAAAATCTTTCCATATATGAAAATATATCGCTGATCCTCTGCTCAGGCGTCAGTACGGAAGCGTATTCGGCGAGAACTCTGTTCACGAGAGCAGACCTCGTGAGATTCTGTCTGTGCGCGATCTTGTCGATCGCCGCGACCACTTCATCGTTAAGCATAAGACTGAATAAACTTTTTCCCATTACATTACCTCCCTTGCGGTCACCCTTCGGCCGCTTGTTTGAGTTTTGCGATCCTTTTTACCGGATCACGAGTGTATTGTAGCACTGTTTGCAAAATTTGTCAAG
>DBVT01000129.1:677-3987 GCA_002308775.1 Mageeibacillus sp. UBA1257 | reverse complement strand
GCAAATTCCCTTTGTCTTTCAGCTTCGGGCGCCAAAACATACATAATAAACGCAACGTTTGTTCCGCTATTGCTTTTTTGTCGGAAAAACATTATAATTTTTGCAGTTTTTTAGAATCTTGAGAGATTTTAAGAAACGCTGCGCCATAACGCACGTGAAAATACCCAAAAAGGAAATGAATTCAGGCAGTGAAACACAGCCGTCACAAGAAGATCCAACAGAAGATACAGGAAATGCCCGAAGGGTCCGTTTTCGTCACGTCTGATTTTGAAAACATCGCGGTAGACGATACGGTCTCCAAAATTCTTGCGCGCCTGTCTGAAGACGATACGGTCGAAAGAGTCCTTCGCGGAGTCTACTGGAAGCCGGAAAAGATGAACGGCGAATACGGAAAATCGGACGAACCGTATCCTGACAATGTTGCGAAGGCTCTTGCGAGAAACAACAGCCAGAGGGTCGTTCCCTGCGGAGACACTGCTCTTCACATACTGGGACTTTCCGAGGACGATCCGAAGGAATGGACGTACATAACGGACGGAGCGTACCAGGAATACACATACGAGAACGTATGCATCAAATTCAAGCACGCAACGGGAAAACTGTTTGAGACGATGTCAGACAAGACAGCGACAGTCGTTCAGGCGATCAAGGCGTACGGCAAGGAGCACCTGACGAAGGAAAAGCTGCTCGGTCTGGTGTCAAAGCTTTCAAACGACGACCTTGATCATATGCTTTTCGAAGCGAAATATACGACTGCGTGGATATATAAAGCGATCAAAAAAATGTGCCGCCTTTCAGAAAACAAAGAGAAGGCAAAAGGAGAATTATGGAAACAAAAATTTTAAGCGGACAGCTTTACGCGGAAATGCTGAAGCAGGGTTCGCTCACACTCAAGGCAAATAAATCGATCGTAAACGATCTGAACGTCTTCCCTATTCCTGACGGAGACACGGGAGACAATATGTATATGACGATCTCCTTCGGCGCAGATCTCGCATTAAAAGAGACGTCAGGCGATCTCGGAAAAGTCGCGCACGCGGCAGCAGACGGAATGCTGAGAGGCGCAAGGGGCAACTCCGGAGTCATTCTCTCCAGAATATTCGCCGGCATCTCGAAGGGACTCGAAGGATGCACTGAAGCAGACGTTCGTAAAATGGGCGAAGCCTTTACAGAGGGCGTCAGACAGTCGTACAGCGCGGTCACCACTCCTGTCGAGGGAACGATCCTCACCGTTTTCAAGGATTCCACGAACGCCGCGAACGCAAAAATAACAGACGACAGTACGGTTGAAACATATTTTGAAGATTTTACAAAGGAACTTAAAGAATCGCTCGAGAGGACACCTGATCTGCTGGATGTTCTCAAAGAAGCGGGCGTCGTGGACTCCGGAGGCGCGGGACTTCTCTATATCGCTGACGGAATGAAAAATCGCGTGAACGGAATAATCAAATACGAGGACAACGGCGAGGAAGATACCGCTCCGAAGCCCCAGGCTGTCAATTTCGACCTTTTCGGTCCTGACAGCGAGCTCGAATTCGGATACTGCACGGAATTTTTACTCAGGCTTCAAAACGCTAAAACAGATATCGAAAACTTCGATATCGAAGGTCTTATCGAGTATCTGAACGATATAGGAGACTCTGTCGTGGCGTTCAGGGACGGATCGATCGTGAAGGTTCATGTGCATACTTTTACACCCGGGATCGTGCTCGAACACTGCAGGCAGTACGGAGAGTTTCTGACGATAAAGATCGAGAATATGACGCTCCAGCACCACAATACGACCGTACAAAACAGATATAACGGCGATGAAGCGGAAAGAAACGAACAGGTCGGAGACGATGTGGACACTTCTTTCTTCAAAAAAGAGATTCGTAAAAAATACGGCATCGTATCCGTAGCGGCAGGCGAAGGAGTAAAGTCGATGTTCTCCGAGATAGGCGTTGACGCTGTTGTTGACGGCGGCCAGAGCATGAACCCGTCGGCTCAGGACCTTGTGGACGCGTTCAAAAAAGTCAACGCGGATACCATCTTCGTGCTTCCGAACAACAAAAATATAATACTGACGGCAAAACAGGCCGCGGCTCTTTACACCGACTCGGAGGTAAGAGTCCTCCCCACCAAAACGATAGGCGACGGATATGCGGCAGTTTCAATGATGGACCTCTCTCTCGAGACGGCTGACGAGGTGGAACAGTCCGCAATGGATTCAATGGAAGGCGTCGTTACGGGACTTGTCTCTACAGCCACGAGGAATACAGAAAAAGACGGAATAAAGGTCAAAGCGGGAGATTATCTCGGATTTGCCGACGATACGATATATTATTCGGGAGATTCGAAGATCGAAGCTCTCCTTACGCTTGCCGAAAAGCTCGACGCAGACGACAAAGCCGTTTTACTTTTGATAAGAGGCGAAGGCGCTTCCGAAGAGGAAAATGACGAGGTGATGGAAGCTCTCTCGGGCATTTTACACAGCGTGGAGATCATACCGATCGAAGGAAAACAACCCATATACGACTTTATGATGGTTTTGGAATGATTCAAAATAAAAATATGCGGCGCGAATGCCGCGGAATATGACGGAGGAGAAAGAAATGTTGATCTTATTCACAGACACAGACACGGACCTGACACCGGTCCAGGCAAAAGAATTCGGCTACCACTTGATCAGTATGCCCTACAGCTACGACGGTAAAACGATCTATCCATACGAGGACTTTGAAGAGTTCGACAGCGAGGCGTTTTACAAGATGCTTGGTGAAGGAACGATCCCGACGACAAGCGCGATAAGCGTTGAGCGATATCTCAACTATTTCGAGCCCCATTTCAAAAACGGCGACGATATACTCTACGTGCATTTTTCACGCGCAATGACTGTCACGTTTGACGAAATGGACAAGGCTGTGGCGATACTGAAGGAAAAATACCCCGAGAGAAAGTTCTACGAGGTCGATACGAAGGGTATAACGATCGGAAGCCTTAACATAGTTCTCGAGATCGGAGATCTGTACAAAGCGGGCAAAACGGCCGAAGAGATCATCGCATGGGCGGACAAGGAAGTCGACAAATTCGCGATATACTTCTTCGCCGACGATCTGAAATTCTTCAAGAGGAGCGGCAGAGTGAGCGGTCTTGCCGCGACGATGGGAACACTCATCGGCGTGCGTCCGATAATTTCAATGTCCTCTGAAGGTAAAATGGACAGCGTAGGCAAAGAGCGCGGCAGGAAAAACGCTGTCGCAAGGCTCGTAAAATACGTCGAAGAGCTCGGAGAAGATATCAAATCCCACAGAGTCATCGTGGCTCATAC
>DBVT01000129.1:0-635 GCA_002308775.1 Mageeibacillus sp. UBA1257 | reverse complement strand
ATCATGTTCGACGTCTGCAATCCGACTGCAGGCAGCCACTGCGGCCCCAACGGCGCAGGCGTAAGCTTCCACGCAAAACACAGGTAAAAAGGACCTTTTAAGCCTCTTTCAGCTTCAATTTGAGCCTTTTTAATGCCTTTAAGGAGAATATTTATGGTAAAAATCATCGTAGACTGCTTCGGCGGCGACAAGAGCCCGGACGCGAATATCGAAGGCGCTGTCTCAGCTCTTAAGAATTTCGAGGATCTGTATATCATTTTTACCGGCGACGAGAAGATCATAAACGAAAAGCTTTTCCCTGCCGCCGAGAAGGAGAAAATCGATATAACGGGACGTTATGAGATCGTTCACGCGCCGGATGTCGTGGACTGCAACGACAAGCCCACTGACGCGATCAGACTGAAAAAAGAGAGCTCCATGGTAAAAGCGATCACTCTCCTTCGCGAGAGCGACGATATAGCCGGAATGGTCTCGACAGGCTCAACGGGCACGCTCGTAACAGGCGCGACACTGAGAGTCGGAAGGCTGAGAAACGTAATGAGACCTGCGTTCTGCCCCGTTTTACCCACAATGAACGGAGGAGTTGTAGGTATTTGCGACAGCGGAGCGAATGTCGACTGCAAACCGGAATATCT
>DBVT01000059.1:6534-8259 GCA_002308775.1 Mageeibacillus sp. UBA1257 | reverse complement strand
CTGGACGATGCAAGATCCCGGCTCGATGAGGCTGAAAAAGAGCTTCGCGGCGAATACGCAAAGCTTGAGACGGCAAGGAGCGAGATAGACAAAAGCGAAAAGAAACTGGCAGACGAAAAAAAGAAACTTGACGCGGCAAAGAAGCAGCTCGACGAGGCGGATTCCGAACTCAAAACGGCTTCCAGAAAGTTAAAAACAGGATGGATAGAGATCGAAACGTCCAAAAATCTCATAAGATCGGCTCTTCGATCTGCAGTCGCTTCATTCCTCGATTCGCAGATCGCTAACGGCTCGATGACAGAGGAAGAAAGGGCTGATATCGAATCGTCTCTGGTATGGGCAAAACCCAAGCTGAGCGTCGACCTTACGGATGACACTGTCCGCGCTGCGGATTTCGCGGTCACCGATTCTCTCAAGATCGATCTCGGTATGGTAAAAGATGCTGTTCCGGCTCTCGAATCGTTTATGGACTATGTTGTAAGACAGGCTCAGCAGGCGATCGGAGATCCATCTCTTTCGGAAGAGATAAAGCAGTCTCTCGACGATTTCATTTCACAGGCTGACGGATTGGAAAATACTCTCTCCTCTCTCGAAGAAAGCATAGACAAAATGAATACGTGGGACGAAGACAGAGCACAATACGACGACAGACTTACTCAGTACAACGCGGAGCTCGAAAAATACAACTCCGGCAAGAAGGAATACGACGACAGCTCCTCCGAACTCGCCGCCTGTAAAAAGGAATACGAAAAAGACCTCAAAGACTATCGGGAAAGCCTCAAAAATTATGAAAGCGGAAAATCTGAATATCTTACCGGTCTTGCGGACTACAACAAAAAACTCGGCCTTTATGAAGCGGGCGTGACCTCCCTTGAAAAAAGAAAAGCAGATTACGCAAACGGCGAGACGAAATACGAGGACGCAAAAAAGGAATACGAAAAAGCCTTAGCCGATCACAACGACTTTCTAAAAAAGATCGGGGACTCCGAGACCGCTCTCGCGGAAGGCGAAAAGGAATATTCCGAAGGTGTCGCAGAATATGAGGAAAACCTCGATAAGTTAAACGTCATCAAGGCTGAATATGCCTCTCTGGACGCATGCGACTGGGTATTCCTTGATCCGCGCGGAAACAGCAGCTGCCTCTTCATCGATGGCGCGATCAAGAACCTCGGAATTGCCGGTCTGATATTTTCACTGCTCTTCGTTTCAGTCGGAGTGATCGTACTATTTGCGGCAGCAGGAAGGACGGTCGATGAACGGAGAAGCCTCGACGGCGCGGAAAAAGCGGTCGGTCTTTTTAACAAAGCGCTCTTCGGACAATATCTGCTTTTCGGTCTGTCTGCGACTGTTCCCGGTATGCTTTTGGGCCTTGCGGGAGGATATTTCCTGCTGCAGAAACTGATAATAACGATATGCGGAAAAATTTGCGTGTACGGCGAGGGAAAGCCTGTATTCATTTGGCTGACGGTCTTCATAGTGTTCGCGGCGGGCATTCTGATCTCGTCGCTCACCGTTTTCCTCGCCTGCTCGAATCTGCACAAAACGAAAGCCGCGAGGTGTTCGAGGACATAGTCGCCCGTGGGTCAACTTTTTCGGCAATCGTTCATTTTACTCTTCCGAAGCGGTCTCTTCTGCAGGTGTTTCTTCTGCGGAAGTGCCAGGTCCCTCAGCCTTTGTTCCTGTCGTTTCGGAAGCTGCCTGAGCCTCTCCTTCAGCAGTCGTCTG
>DBVT01000059.1:3837-6491 GCA_002308775.1 Mageeibacillus sp. UBA1257 | reverse complement strand
ACGATCGGATTGTCTTCATCCGTACGCATCAGGATCACGCCGCTCGTGACTCTTCCTATCGTGCTGATATTCTTCGAATGGATCCTTATAACAACGCCGTCAGCCGTGATCATCATTATGTCTTCCGTGTCGTCTGTTATCATCATTCCTGCGATGCGGCCTGTCTTGTCGCTCAGGTTGTACGTCTTGATACCGATTCCGCCTCTCTGCTGGCACTTGTACTCGGAGATCTCGGTGCGTTTGCCGAAACCTTTTTCGGTGATCGTGAGCAGCTTCTTGGATTCGTCAACGATATCCATACCTACTACGGAATCGCCTTCGCGCAGGCTCATGCCCTTTACGCCCATGGAGGATCTGCCCGTGGCGCGGACATCTTTTTCGTTGTAGCGGATCGCCATACCGTCTTTTGTGACCATTATGATCTCTTCGTTCTCATTCATTATGCGGGCGCTTACGAGTCTGTCGTCGTCTCTGAGGGCTACCGCTATGAGGCCGTTCTTGCGCACATTCTTGTAATCCTCGAGAGGCGTCTTCTTGACCGTGCCGCCTGCCGTAGCGATGACGAGATAATCGCCGTCTTTGAAATCTTTGATCGCGAGTATTTTTTCAACTTTTTCGTTCTCTTCAAGCTGCATCAGGTTGCCTACGCCGGAACCTTTTGCCGCTTTTGCGGCATCGGGGATCTCATAACCGCGTAGGTTGTACATCTTACCCTTGTCTGTGAGGAAGAGAAGCGTGCTGTGTGACGATGTGAGGAGGATCTGTTCGACATAATCCTCTTCCTTCGTTCTCTGTCCGATAACGCCTCTTCCGCCTCTTCTCTGTGCCTTGTAGAGCTCTGCGGGCGTGCGTTTTACGTAGCCGAGATGTGTAAGAGTGATCGCGACTTCGTGCTCCGGAATGAGGTCCTCGAGATCGATGTCTTCGTCTTCGGAAGCGATGATCTTGGTCCTTCTTGCGTCGCCGTATTTTTCCTTGAGCGCAAGGAGCTCTGTTTTGAGGAGGTTGTCCATTTTAACAGGATCGGCGAGGAGCTCTTTGTAACCTGCGATCTCCTTCTGCTTTTCTTCGTATTCCTGGAGGACCTTGTCGCGCTCGATGCCTGTCAGACGGCCGAGTCTCATATCCACGATGTACTGTGCCTGTCTTTCTGAGAAATCAAAGCGTTTCATCAGGTTTTCCTTGGCCTCGGGCTCCGTTCTGGATGATCTGATTATCCGGATGACCTCGTCGATATTGTCAAGGGCGATCAGGATGCCTTCCAGGATGTGCGCGCGGTCTTCCGCTTTTTCAAGGTCGAATTTCGTTCTTCTTGTTAAAACGTCCCTCTGGTGGTTGATATAGTATTTCAGCGCTTCCTTCAGGTTGACCACCTTAGGCTGGTACGCGCCGCCTTCTCCGGGCACGATGACCGTCATATTCACGCTGAAATTCGTCTGAAGGTCAGAATATTTGAACAGTTTGTTGAGTAAAACGTTCGGATCGCAGTCTCTCTTGAGTTCGATGACTATTCTGATGCCTTCCTTGCTGTACTCGTCTCTCAGTTCGCTTATGCCCTCGATCTTCTTTTCTTTGTAAAGATCGGCGATCCTTTTTACCAGTTCGGCGTTGTTGACTGCGTAAGGAAGTTCCGTGATCACAATGCGCTGCCTGCCGTTAGACATTTCTTCGATGTCAGCTTCGGCGCGGACGGCGATCCTTCCTTTGCCCGTCATATATGCCTGCCTGATACCGGATGTTCCGAGGATGTTCGCGGCTGTCGGGAAGTCCGGTCCTTTTATATACTGCATAAGTCCGTCAACGGTGATCGCCGGATCGTCTATCATTGCGACGATACCGTCTATCACCTCGCTCAGATTGTGAGGCGGGATATTCGTAGCCATACCGACTGCGATACCCATCGATCCGTTAACGAGCAGATTCGGGAATCTCGAAGGTAAAACGGTCGGTTCCACCTCGTGTTCATCGTAGTTCGGTCTGAAATCTACTGTGTTTTTGTTTATATCCGCGAGCATTTCAAGAGAAAGCTTCGTCATCTTGGCTTCCGTATAACGCTGTGCAGCCGGCGGGTCACCGTCTCTCGAACCGAAGTTTCCGTTTCCGTCCACAAGCGTGTATCTCATCGAGAAATCCTGCGCCAATCTTACGAGCGAATCGTATATCGCAGCGTCGCCGTGGGGGTGATATTTACCCATACAATAACCGACCGTCGTCGCGCACTTTCTGTACTGCTTGTCAGGCGTAAAACCCTGCTCGTACATCGAATACAATATCCTTCTGTGAACAGGTTTTAATCCGTCTCTGACATCAGGCAGCGCCCTGTCGACGATTACGCTCATCGAATAGTCGATAAACGACTTCTTCATCTCATGCTCAATCTCTATGGGAAGCGTTTTTCCCTTCGTCAAGATCTCCTCTTCCCTGTTTTCAAGATCGTCCATTATTCGCAATTCTCCTTTTCGCCGCGCGGTAAAATAAAGTGCCTCGCGCTTACGTGTATATTTTACCACAACGAGAAGCGCCAGTAAAGTGTCATTTGGCGTTTTGAGGCGTTTTAAGGCCCTTTTCCGACAATTTGTCGATTTCGCCTCCCCCTACACGGCCGTTTTTTGATTTTGTCTTAAAACGGCTCACAGAGGCCTTGAAAAGCGTGT
>DBVT01000059.1:2370-3806 GCA_002308775.1 Mageeibacillus sp. UBA1257 | reverse complement strand
AAAAAGCGGCCCCTCCGTACGCCGGAGAGGCCGCTTTCTGTTATTTGCTTTTTACCTCAAAGAAGCTTTGGATCAGTCTTCTTTCTTTTTGAGGACAACTGCTGTTGCAGCGATCGCGACAGCAACTACGACAGCGCCTGAAACGATGACGTTCTTGCAGCCTTTCTTGGTTGGTTCATCCTTCGGAGCGTCTGTGGGAGCCGTTGTCGGTTCATCTGTCGGTGGATCTGTAGGAGTGGGCTCGTCTGTGGGAGCCGCTGTCGGTTCATCTGTAGGCGTGGGCTCGTCTGTGGGCTTCGGGCCTGCGTTGGCGTCCTTTGTCAGCTTGGCGTCTGCCCATGCATACCACTCTGAGTTGAACTCTGTTCCGGCGAGGGATACGAGTCTGATCTCTTTTGTTCCCGTCGGGATGGCGACCGTGATCTCGTCGACCTCAGTGTTGTCGATGTATTCCGATTCATAAGCGAGTACACCGTCGAGATAGATCTTCGTTGCGTTCGTGTGTCCGGAGTTGACTATCGTGCTGTCTACCTGTGTGAGGCCTCCGAATACGCACTTGAACGCATTGTAAACGCTGCCTTCGCCTGTGTAAGCGCTGATGTCGTATACGACTTCGCCCTTGGGCTCGTCAAATTCTTCCTTGTGCTCAGGAAGATCTGATGCGTGGAGCTGAATGCCTTTTTCGTATTCTTTTCCGCCGATGAGGATGTTTTCTGTTCCGTTAGCGTTTGTGCCTTCCTGGCGGTTGAAGTATACGTGGAACTGAGGATCGTCTTCGTCAGACTGTGCGTGATATGTGATCCAGAATTTGCAGTCGAGGTCAGACAGATAAACAGGCTCTACGGGTTTGTAGGGGGATCCTGCTTCGCCGAGGTAAAGATCGTCGAAATAGGCTGTTCCCTGTGCTCCCCACAGGCAGCAGGAGAAATATGTGTCAACATCTTCTGTCGGTGTGTAGGTGCTCTCGAAATATGTCCAGTCGTGATCGACATCATTAGTGTCTTTCCATCCTGTTATGGATGCGAATACTCCGGAAGGCGCGCCTGTTGCTGAGGGCAGGTTGATGCAGATGTAAGCTCCGCAAGCGCCTACGGCATTGCTGTGGAAGTCGTCGCTGAGTTTGATCCATCCGGAGAGGATGTAAGTTTTTCCGCCTTCGAGTGATACGGGCTGTGTGCAGTGCTGATGGTGTCCGTCGCCGTTTTCAAGAGCGATACTTCCCGAACCGTCAGCGTCAACAGAGTTGCTGTCCCACTCGTGTCTGATTCCGTTTACCCAGCCGTTCGGCCATGAGAGCATGATCTCATCATTGTCCAGACAGGGGTCTTCGAGGAGGTTGTCGTCTTCAGCAAATGAAACTACCGTGCAAAGTGACAGTACCATTGCGAGAGCGAGTAAAATTGCCAATACTTTTTTCATGATGACTGTTCCTTTCT
>DBVT01000059.1:0-2338 GCA_002308775.1 Mageeibacillus sp. UBA1257 | reverse complement strand
GAAGGTTGTCAATATATCGGATCTTGTCGCGGGGATCTGCTATTTTATGGCTTCGCAAAGCTCTTTTACGCTTTTGAACACAAAATCAGGCGCGAATTTTGACTTTTTGACGTCCTTCTCCGTCGCTTCCCCGCTTAAAACGCACACCGAAACGACACCCGCGTTCACGGCCGAAAGGATGTCGGTATTGAGCCTGTCTCCAACTACCGCGATTTCATCCTTTGCGCATCCGAGCTTTTCCATTATCATCAGTATCATTGTCGGTTCCGGTTTCCCCGCGATGAACGAAGGACGCCTGCCTGTTGCGCACTCGAGCAGATCCATAAAAGATCCGGCGTCCGGCATGCTGTGAAAACCGTCGAGCGGACAGACCTTATCCGGATGCGTGGCGATGTATTTTACTCCGTCCTGGAGGTACATGCAGGCAGTGTTCAGTTTGTCGTAAGTGAGGCTCGTATCGAACGCGAGAAGCACAAAATCAGGCCTTTTCGCCTCTTCCTTCTCGTATTTTTCAACTGTTTCGAATCCTTTCAAACGTAAAAGGTCCTTTAAAGCGTCCGTTCCGATCACGAATAATTTCGCTCCGGGCATTTCGTCGTCCAGATATTTTACCGTAGCGTCGACAGATGTGTAAAAGTCCTCTTCCTCGGACCGGATATCCATCTTCGCGAGCTTTTCGACATACTGGGATACGGCTTTCGAGGAGTTGTTCGTTATGTAAAATATCCTCTTCCCCTGCTTTTTCACTTCCGCAAGGAATTCGTGCGTTCCGTCGATCACTGTCGTGTCAAGGTAGATCGTGCCGTCCATATCGAGCAGGAAATATTTGACTTTTCTGATCTTTTCGAGTTCTTTCGCAGTCATTTCGGAAACTGTTTTCGCTTTTCTCATGTTTTTTCCTCTGCTTTGCAGTGTTATTTTGTCATATCGACTGTCGTTACTGTCTCTCCCGCTTCCTTTATCATATCGAGGAGCATGCCGCCGACCGCGACATCGAGCATGCCTGTTCCGATGATCTGAGCATAGATCCTGTCGTCCGGGTTTGTCCTGGCGGGCATTTTACCTGCGAGAACGTCGGGGATGACGATATCAAAAGAATCGGCTGTGATCTCGCCCATTTCGGCAAGTTCTTTGAGGTTTCCGCGGTGGAGCGACTGTCCGATCTGGTCAACTGCGATCTTGTCAGCCTTTCTCACGACGTCGAAAGACGTCTCCCTGAAAGAGCCCATCGTCATAACGAGGGCGCCCTTCTTCACCCAGGGTTCTTCGACGAGGTTCGCGTTGGCGTTCGTGACAGTGATTATAATATCGGAGCCGCGGCAGCCCTCTTCATTCGTCTTGCATTTTACGAATTTGAACGGCGCATCGGGGAATCTCCCGATGAATCTGTCTTTGGCCTCTTCCGATATGTCGCACACGCGGATCTCTTTCATTCTGATCATTTTGCTCATGCAAAGCAGGCTCATATATCCCTGAAGTCCCGTTCCGATGATAGTCACGATATCCGTTTTCGACGCGAGCAGTTTGGACATTATCGCAGGCTGAGCACCCGTTCTAAGGTCGTTTATCCTGTCTCCGCTTATCACCGCGCGTAAAATGCCTGTTTCCGGATCCGTCAGCACCACTGTAGCTTTTATATACGGCAGTCCGAGCGCTTTGTTGTTGTCGTAGCCTCCAACGAGCTTAAGTCCGGCGCATTTCATAGGCGCGATATACGCGGGCATCGAATTGAACCATCCGGCAACTCCCTGCGCAGACATGTCCGTCGTTATTTTATTCGGCATGACGACTTTGCCTTCTCCGTACCAGCGCCACGTGTTTTCGACGCATTTGATCACGTTTTCCGGAGTGAGGTATTTTCTGACCGTTTCCTCTCCTATGATCATCGCTTTTTGTTCCATAAAACCGCCTCCCGCGCGTTTTTCGCGCACATATTTTGTTCTATAAAGTATAACGCTTCGTGAAAGTTTGTGCAATGAGAGAAGAAAACGAAGCCGCGTTTAATTCTGATGTTGCTTTTGGTAAAATCGTCCCTTTTCGGTATGTCATTTTTCCATTTTTCTGTGGCGTCGCCTGTCGATTTGTATTATAATTAAAGGTGAGCTGATTTTTGGAAAAAGGAGATCTGTCTTTTGATGCCACGCAGTTCAAAAAGTGTATGGTTAAAATGCCTGCCGGCGGTGATTTTTGCCGTCTGCGCGATCTTGCTGTGCGCTTGCGCGGGAAACGGAACTGATCCGGATGTGACGGATTCACCCGCCGCGACATCCACGGCGACTGTCAATTTTACGCAGGCGCCGAATGTGACGGACACTCCCGCGACGACGGACACGGCAGG
>DBVT01000009.1:4636-4881 GCA_002308775.1 Mageeibacillus sp. UBA1257 | reverse complement strand
TGGTACATCCAGCCGGACTGCAACATGCCGGCAGGCGAAACATTCATCAGGCACGCATTGTACGGCCGAAAATACTTTTTTGAAAAATTCGGTGTGATCCCTGACGTTGCGAACAATTTCGATTCATTCGGACATTCGCGCGGGCTCGTGCAGATACTTGCCAAATGCGGGTACAAATACTATATACATTGCCGCCCGGGCCAGCTCGACATGCCTGATTCGTATAAGTGGATCGGTTACGACGG
>DBVT01000009.1:4404-4591 GCA_002308775.1 Mageeibacillus sp. UBA1257 | reverse complement strand
GCACGGGGCTCGGAGGCGCGTACGGGAAAGCGAAAGCTAAAATCGACGCCGCGAAAGACGGCGAAAGCGCCATGTGCCTATGGGGCGTCGGGGATCACGGCGGAGGAGCGTCGGAAAAAGACCTCGACATGCTTGACGAACTGATGAAGGAAGCTGCAATGAACGGAGATACAGTCCGTCATGCCGC
>DBVT01000009.1:2488-4396 GCA_002308775.1 Mageeibacillus sp. UBA1257 | reverse complement strand
CCAAACGATTATTTTGAACAGATCGATCCCGATAAGCTTCCCGAGTGGAAGGCCGGGGTCAATCCCTGGGCGGTCGGCTGCTATACAAGCCAGGCGTCGCTGAAGGCAATGTACCGTGCGCTTGAGGATTCGTATTATTCGACGGAAAAGATGTGCATGCTGGCGCGTCCGGCGGTCGCTTATCCGCGGGAAAAGCTTAACGGCGCCTTAAAAGCAATGCTTTTTGCGACTTTCCACGATTATCTTCCCGGCTCTTCCGTCGAGCCTGTGGAGGCAATGGGACTTCGTGAGATCGGCGGTGCGTTTGATTCGCTTACCAAACTCCGGGCGGCTGCATTTTTTGCCATGTGCCGCGGTCAACGGAAGGCTGAGCCGGACGAGATCCCGGTGCTGGTCTTCAACCCGCATCCTTATGAGTGCGAAGACGTGTTCGAATGTGAGTTCATGCTCTGGGATCAGGGCTGGAGCGATGTTTTCAAGTATCCGCGGCTGTTTACGGAAGACGGCATAGAAGTGCCCTGTCAGCCCGAGAAAGAGCTGTCAAATATCCCTATCGACTGGCGCAAGCGCATTTCTTTCAAGGCAAAGGCTGCACCGTCGTCCGTCACGCGGTTTAATTGCAAATTTGAGGATCGCCGGAAACAGGAACCGGAGCAGCTCGAAGAAATTGACGGCGCACTCGTGTTCCGGGGCGAAAGGATGCAGGCTTCGGTCTCACGTCTGACCGGCCTTCTGACTTCGTGGATCGTTGACGGAAAGGAATTGCTTTCCGGGGGCGCATGCAGGCTCGACGTTATTGACGACAATTGCGATTCATGGGGTATGACGGTGAATTCGTACAGAAACGTGATCGGCAGTTTCGGTTTGATAGGTGACAACGATATGCCGGAGTTCTGCGCTGTGCCCGGGCCTGTTCCTGCAGTGCGCGTGGTCGAGAACGGCAATGTCCGTACGGTCGTCGAAGCCGCATTCAGTTTCAGGCAGTCGAAGGCATTCGTGCGTTATGCTTTTTCGAAAAGTGAACCTGACATTGACGTTTCGGTGCGGCTCCAGATGAACGAACTTGAAAAGATGGTCAAACTTGTTGTGCCCGGCGCGGGGCTCTCAAGAGTTATCGGGCAGACGGCTTACGGAAGCGAAGCGCTGGCAATGAACGGCGACGAGACCGTTTCGCAGCGCTACCGCGTGATGGAGCTCGGCGGAAGTGCGGGCGGTGAAGCGATCCTTATATGCGGGCGGACAACTTACGGTGCGAGCGTGGAGGGCAACGAGTTTAAGGTCTCTCTTCTTCGGACACCTGCTTATACCGGCCATCCGCTCGGCGAAAGGCGCGTCCTTCCTGTTGACCGCTACACGCCTCATATGGACCTGGGCACGCACCTGTTCGAATTCCGACTCACCGGAGGCGAAAGGCAGGATATTATTGACAGAGCCGAGCGTCTTACGCAGCTTTATTGCGAGAAGCCGATGTGCATGTCGTTCTTCCCGTCGGGAGAGGGCGAAAAGCCGGCTGCCGGGGTGCGGCTCGAAGGTGACAATGCGATCGTTCTTTCGGCTTACAAGGAGAGCGAGTGCGGCGATGGAGACGTGGCAAGGTTTTTCAATCCTACCGGTTCCGTGAGGAGCGCCCGTCTGGTCGCAGCTGACAATTCATTTGAGTTTTCTTTGAGTCCTTTTTCGTTTGAAACTTATCTGATCGGAGGCGGACAGATCCGGCCTGTCAGAGCTGATGAATTGCTTTAGAATTTAAAAGAATAGCGTCTTCTGAGGCCGGAGGAAAAGCCTGATGCCGATTGCACATATTAAGGTCGGCAGCAGGCTTTTGTTTTATTTGAGCAGCGTAACGGGGGACAGAGACCAGTTCGGGCGCATCGGAACGGGGGCCAGAGCACAGTTCCGGCGCAGCTG
>DBVT01000009.1:2290-2460 GCA_002308775.1 Mageeibacillus sp. UBA1257 | reverse complement strand
GCATAGTTGACCGCCCGGTTTAACGCCCAGTTTAACGCCTCAGCCCTCAAATATTGCATGGATGTTCACTATTGTGGTATAATATTCTGCAACTTATGAAAGGACGGTGTAGTTATGGAAAGCAATACTGTGTTTTTTAACAAGGAAAAAGTCTCCAAGAACGAAGTGAG
>DBVT01000009.1:302-2204 GCA_002308775.1 Mageeibacillus sp. UBA1257 | reverse complement strand
ACGAGCCATAACGGTGCGAGAACACTTATAACAAAGGTCGACAGAGACGAGATAGTTGAGGAACTCTTTAACTATTACATCGAGACAGCGTGCGAGGAAAAATCGTGCTGCGAAAACTGTTGCGAAAAGTGCTGCGAAGAGGACAAGAAGAATTGAGATATATCGGCATCGATTACGGTGACAGCAGAATAGGGATAGCTTTGAGCGATCCGCTGGGATTGATAGCGTCGCCTGACAGGATAATTGATTCGTCAAGGAGCAGAAAGAAGATCATTTTCGAGCTCTGTGACTTGATAAGGGAGAAGGAAGTAAAAACTGCCGTCGTCGGTTATCCGAGGAATATGAACGGTACGGAAGGCGCGAGAGTGGAGGTCACGAATTCATTCTGCGAAGAACTCCGAAAGAGATGTCCCGACCTTACGATCGTAAAATGGGACGAGCGGCTCACTTCTGTCGCCGCGGACAGGGCGATGAGAGAGATGAATGTCTCGCAAAGTCATAAAGGCGTAAACGACATGCTCGCGGCTGTTTTTATCCTTCAGGGATACCTGGACAGCTTGAGAAACGAGAAAAAAGAAGAAAACCAAAGCAAATAAGTCTAAATACATCAGTCAGAAGGTAACATCATGGAAAATGAAGACAATGTTGTCGTTTTAACAGATAACGACGGAAAAGAATACAGATTTGTAATACTCGGATTCACGGAATACGGCGAGAAGCTGTATGCTGTTTTTACGCCGGAAGAGGAATACGCTGAGGAAAACGAAGATCAGGAGATTGCGTCGATCGTCATGGAGGCTTTTTACACTTCGGACGAGGATATGACGTTTGAACTCGTGGACGACGAAGACCTCGGAAACGCAGTTCTCGAAAAGTTTATAAACGAAGACCGTGAAGAAGGAGATAATTAAAAATGCTTCATTTTTTTTGCGTAAATCCCACCGCGGGCAATGTGGATTTTGACGAATACAGCGAAAAGATCGCCAAAGCATGTCAGACAAAAGGCCTTGACTACGAGATAGTAAGATCTGAATACAAGGGTCATATAACGGAACTTGCCAGGACTGCCGCGGACAACAATAAGGAAATAACGATCTACTCCGTCGGAGGAGACGGCACTATAAACGAGACCGTAAACGGTCTGATGGCTTCGAAAAACGGCGATGCGATACTCGTTCCCGTACCGTGCGGCTCGGGCAACGATTTTATAAGGACATTCGGATACAACGAGAAGGAGCAAATAGATGCGGTCCTCGAGCGCGCTCTCGATACGACTGTCAAAGAGATCGACGTCATGAAGATCAACGACGTGTACGGAGCGAATATTTCTTCGGTGGGCTTCGACGCGAAGGTCGTCATGAATTCGATCAAGTTCAAAAAAGTGAAGATCATACCGAACAAAATGTCATATACATTCAGCGTTTTTTACACATTCGTTACACAGGGCGCTTACGATGTAAAAATGACAGCGGACGGAAAAGAGCTTCCTTACGGTAAAATACTCCTCACGGCAGCTGCAAACGGTCAATATTACGGAGGAGGAATGCAGCCCGTTCCGACCGCGGTGATCGATGACGGTCTGCTCGATCTCTGCGTGGTAGAGAAGGTCAGCAAGCTTGCGATCCCGAAGTTCTTTCCGAAATATTCGAAAGGAGAAGCTGACAAGATAAAGCAGGCTCACTTCCTGAAATGCAAGGAATTCGTGATATCCTCTGACAAAGATCTTCCGCTCAACATCGACGGAGAAGTGTCGTTTGTGAAGAAAGCAGTCTTCGGAATTTCCGAAAGAAAATTAAAAATAGGCATTTTGTCACTTGACGAACGCAAATAAGAATGGTAAAATACGCTTCGCTTGCTCGGGATGTGGCTCAGCTTGGTAGAGCGCTGCGTTCGGGACGCAGA
>DBVT01000009.1:0-297 GCA_002308775.1 Mageeibacillus sp. UBA1257 | reverse complement strand
CCGGTCCGATTTGGGGTGGTGCCACATAACGCGTGTCCAAAATGGATCGCATTTGAAAAACGGCTAAGTTTAGCCGTTTTTCTTACGTTTAGGCCGTTTTTCTCTTTTTCAAAAATCGAGTTTTGTACTCTGCAAATGGATCGCATTTCGGTTTTGGGGGCTCTTACCCAGATTTGGACTGATGAAAACGGTTTTTTCCGTCCTTCAGAGCATTATATAACACCCTTCCGACATATTCTAATCTTTGTGTCCGAAAACCCAACTCAATACTTTTCTTTTCAGCCGACTGAATTAAAA
>DBVT01000097.1:232-5985 GCA_002308775.1 Mageeibacillus sp. UBA1257 | reverse complement strand
AGCGTCACCGGCGAAGCCGCAGCGAAATTAAAAAACGTTCAGTATCCGCAGAATTACGCATTCCTCGAAGGATTCCTGTGGCAGGACAGAGTGCGTTTCTGGGAGGCGCATGAGGCGCTCGGACTCAGGATGAACGTAAGCCCCATGCCTAAGATGCCTGTCATAGTGATGCCCGGAGAAGCCTTCGGATATCTTGCGTACAGTAAAACGAGAAACCCGGACGCCGCCGCGACATTTGTTCTTTTCCTTTTGACTCAGGAAGGACAGATCGCCTTCAATAACGAAGTAGGAGGAGGCATTCCGACGACAAAAGAGGGTATCGCAAGCGGAGTATGGCGTATCCCGTATCCGGAGAGCGAATTCAGATACGACGCTTTCACTATGTATCCGGAGACGTTCGTGGCTATCTGGCCCGAGTGCTACGTTCCTCCGGAGATCGCAAAGACGATCAACGAAATTATACCGAAACTGATACCAGATCATTACTCGAACAAGAGGACGTACGACAACGCGCTGAAAGCACTTGAACAACAGTGCAACGAAGCGTGGGCAAAGTTGTATGGTGATTCGACATTCGAATAAAGCCAATTGACATGCGGCGCGAATGCGCCGCATTTTTTACCCAAAACGAAGCCGTTTTAAGCATTTCTTTCGAAAATGTTAAATAATTATTCCAAAGGTATTGACATTTTTCGGGGAGAATCGTATAATCAGTTTAATGAAAAAGTGAGTGATTCACTTAATTTTAGGAGGTTTTATTATGAAAAAATTGTTGGCTTTGGCAATCGTTGTCGCCCTTGTCGCAACGATGGCAACACTTTCTGTTTTCGCGGCTGTGCCGCATGTGGAAGGAAACCTTCTCGATGACTCTGTTGCCGCTTTCGATGTCGAAGGAGACGCTCCCTGGGGTCATTTCTGGTCTGACGATCCGGAATTTGAGGATGGAATAGACTTCAACGTATCTCATACAGATGACGGATCAGGTTCGCTCTATTTGTTCCTTAACGAGCCGGAAGTGGATACGCCTGATATGTGGGAATATTATCATGACTGCTTCAACATTTTAGGCTCTGATGAACTGGAAGAAGGAAAAACATATCGTGTCTCTGTATGGGTAAAAACATCGGCAGACTGGCATTTGGAAGAAAAGTTCGGCGTAGGCGCCCTTATTACATTTGGAGATTACGCAAGAATAGGCGACCCGCTCATGACCGCATCTACGGAATGGACGATGATCGAAGGAACGTTCACATATGACGAGGGGTTTGCGGCTTATGCAGAAGAGCAGGCAACTGCCGGCAGAAATGCCATCACACTCAGAAACTGGGGCGCTGCAGGAGGCGTATGGTTCGATGATGTTGCTGTTGTTGAGGTAACAGACACAGGAGCACCGACGGGCGACGCTTCCATCATAGCTGCGGCGGTTATTACAGTCGCTCTCGCAGCAGCGGTCGTTTTCACAAAAAAGAGATCAGAAGCAAGATGATCAGATCGATGATCTCGCTATCCTAACGTTAAAAAATAGATCCCACAGAACCTTATTCTGTGGGATTTATCCTCTTTACACGATCTACCCGGTATGGTAGAATTTTTACAGAGACAAAAATGTGATTGAAGTCTGTATATTTCAGATCAAGGAGTAGAAAATGAAGAAGATCATCAGAATAGTTGTGTTTGCGTTGCTGGTCTGTCTGCTGATACCTGTCACCGCATGCAAAAGGGACGAATATGTGGTTCCCGTGCTTCCTGAAGACTATGAGGTCGATCCGAGCGGAAGAATAAAGGTCTCAACTTATTTGAGATCCGGAAAGGACTCGGAGATCGCGCTGGACAACTGGATCAAGGAGTACAATGACAAATATCCCAAAGTAAAAATCAGAAAAGAAATAATAAGCTGGAGCGATTTCCCTGTACAGGTCGCTTCGGGAGACATTGGAGACGTATATTATTCATCCGACGTGGATGTTTACAAATATGCTATCCAGTACAAGGCCGCGATGCCTCTTGACGCGTATGTGGAAAATCTGAATATCGACATCACTGCTCTCTACACTTCCGTATACGATCTCGGCTGTTACAACGGTCTCCTTTATATGGTACCTTCCGATATCTCTCAGACGGTATATTATACGAACACGACGCTGCTGGAGCAGGAAGGTCTGTCTCTTCCGCCGATGGACTGGACATGGGATGACCTTCTGGAATACTGCAGCAGGATAAGGAAGGAAAATGAAGACGGAACTTATTCGCAGACAGCGATCTATATAGAAGGCGCTCAGACATGTTACTTTATGCCTTTCTTCTCCGGCTGGGGCGGCAAATGGGTCGACAGTGTAAACAAAAAAGTCAACTTCGTCAGCGACGAAAAAGTCCTCAAAGGAGTAGGGCAGATATTTGAACTGATCGACAAAGGATACGCGAGCGCGGACAACCTGAGAGGCGAGATCGCTGCAAAATACAAAGGGCTGCAATATCCGCAGAATTACGCTTTTTACCCTGTTATTCTTTGGCAGAGCAGAGTCACGCTCTGGAATATGCACGAAGAACTCGGACTTAAAATGGACGTATCGCCCGTTCCGAAGACACCTGTTCTCGCAGTTTCCGGAGACGTTTTCGGATATATCGCATACAGTAAAACGAAGAACCCCGACGCTGCAGCAACCTTCTCGCTTTTCCTCCTTTCACAGGAAGGACAGGTGGCATTCAACAACCGTGTCGGAGGAGGAATCCCCTGCACTAAAGAGGGAATCGAAAGCGGCATCTGGAGGATCCCGTACGAAGAATCGGAATTCAGGTATGACGCGTTCACCGTTTATCCTGAAGCATTCATCGCAAGCTGGGCTGAATGCTATGTTCCGCCGGAGATCGCCGAGATAATAAACAAATACATCGCGACCATCATCCCGGAACACTACACTAACACGAGGTCATATGACAACACGCTCAAGGCTCTCGAGCAGCAGTGCAACGAAACATGGGCAGAATTGTACAACGAAGGATGATATCAAAGCTGAGGATACAGATCCTTTCAGTATGTTAAATACGCAAGTATCAGATTAATTGCCGGGCTGTGCCATACGAGGCACGGCCCGGCGGCTTTTTTGTTTTACAGATATGTACGCGGCGCGAGGGCGCCGCGGCCGCTATACCGCCGCATGTCTCAAATAATGATCAAAATGTGGCAAATTCTACAGCCGGTAGAATCATTTTTACCTTCGGGAGAAATGAATGACGGCGTAAAAGAATCGGGAAGCAGGTCCAAAGAGTTCAGAAGGAGAGCAGTTCATTGACAATTTTTCACAGGCAAATATAATTTTAAGCAGAAGGACGAATACGCTCGAAGAAAGGAAACAACAAAGTGAGATCAATAACGATTTTTTTCGCGGTCGATGACAACTACGTACACCTTTTGAAGGTCGCTCTCGATTCGCTCATCAGAAACGCAAGCAAAGAATACAAATACCGCATCATCATTTTGAACTCGGAACTGAGCTTCGAATCAAAAAAATACATCAGGAAAAACTGCAAGGCAAAACATTTTAATATAAGCTTTTTCGACGTTTCGGGGCAGATGGAGACGCTTGCGCAGAAGGTCAACGTCAGGGATTACTACACGATGACGACATATTTCAGACTGATACTTCCGAAGACTTTTATCGATGTAAAAAAGGCGATCTATCTTGACGCCGATATAGTTGTAAGGGGAGATATTTCGGAGATGTTTAACTACGACCTCGGAACGAATCTCGTGGGAGCGGTCCCGGACAGATCTGTCGCAGAGTTTCCCGAATTTGCGGAATATACAGAGAGCGCGCTTGAGATCAAAAAAGAGAATTATTTCAACGCCGGAATACTTCTTATGAACCTCGAGAGGATGAGAAAGGAAAAGTTCGAAGAGAGGATCATAGACCTGACGAAGAAAGTGTCTTTTTGCGTCGCTCAGGATCAGGACCTTCTGAATGTGATCTGCAAGGACAGAGTGCTGATACTGCCGTACGAATGGAACGTCATGCCTCTCGGTGAAAAGGTCGCGGATCCGAAAATAATCCACTACAATCTGCTTTTCAAGCCGTGGAAACAGGATCTGGTGATGTACGAGGACATATTCTGGAGCGAAGCCGGCAAAGCGGGAGTCGCCGAAACACTGCTTGAATACAAAAATTCTATCACAGACGAAATGAAGGAAATAAACGCTCATGCGCTCGAAAATGTGAAGGCCCTCTGCCTTCGGGAGCGCGAAAGACACGAATATTACAGGGAAGGCATCGCCGATACGAAGAGTAAAACGGAGAGAGCGGAAATACTCGAAAAGATCAAAAAGTTTGAACTCGAAGGCAGATTTTCGGAAGATGTCGAAAACGACCCGCCGTACATACCGCTCAGACCGGGCGACGTCGACTATATGCGCCGCAAGGTGAGATCGAAGTTCAACGCGTTTGTCGCGAATAAATACTCATTCTCGTATTTTAAGAGGAAAGTGAGAAAGGGCGAGATCGTGATCGACGGATACGAGGGCCTCGAAAAGCTCAAAGATCTTAAAACAGGCGCCGTGATCACAGCCAACCATTTCAATCCGTTCGACAGCATTCCGCTCCATATAGCCGCGAAGAAAATGTGTCGCAAAAGGAAGCTTTTCAAGGTGATCAGGGAAGGCAATTACACATTTCCGGGTATTTACGGCTATTTCATGAGGAACTGCAACACACTCCCTCTCGCTTCGAACATCTATCTGATGAAGGAAATGGTAAGCGCAACGGAAAAGCTGCTCAAAAAAGGCAACCTCGTGCTTGTGTATCCGGAGCAGTCGATGTGGTGGAATTACAGGAAGCCGAAGCCTCTTAAAAACGGAGCTTTCAGGTTCGCGACGGACGCGGGAGTGCCCGTTTTACCGACGTTCATAACGATGAGAGATACGGACAAAACGGACCCCGACGGCTATCCGATACAAGCCTACACGCTTCACATTCTCGATCCGATCTATCCTGATAAAACGGTCGCCTCAGGCAAAGCCGTCCAACTTATGAAAGAGGAAAACGAGCGCGTTTGGAAAGAGCTGTACGAGAACACATACGGAAAAGAACTTCGTTATGACGGAGAGTGATATATGCTCTATCTGGTGATAATAATCGCGGGAAATCTGTTGATATCGGCCTTTAATATGATATTTGACCCTGCGGGATTCGTTCCCGCGGGGCATTTGCGCATATGGTATCTCGCGATCTCTGTCGCCTTTACGATAACCGCTGTCGCGATAGACGGTCTTGCCGCGTTCGTCATCCGTAAAATGCCTGAAAAATATTTTGACCCGGACAGAAAACACTTCGGAACTTCACAAAAAAGGATAAAGCGCTACCGGAAGCTGGGAATAAAAAAGTGGAAGTCAAAAGTTCCCGAACTGGGAGGTTTCACTTCCTTTCACAAGGACAAAGTCAGAAAACCGAACGACGATGAATATGTCGGGCGATATATGCTTGAGGCTTGCTACGGGATCGTCATACATGAAGCGAGTGTTCCGGCGGGGTTTCTTCTCATACCGCTTTCGCTTCTGATCTTTATGAAATTTCCTGTCATAACTCTCACAGTCGCCCTTCCGGTTGCCGCAGTCAATGCCGTTTTGATCTACGCACCTGCCATGGTTCTTCGCTACAACCTTCCGAAACTGAAGATACTCAGGGAGCGAAACAAGTCCCGGAGTAAAAACAGCGGCTGCTTCTGATCCTTGAATGAAATATGGCGAATTGCACTCTTTTACC
>DBVT01000097.1:0-169 GCA_002308775.1 Mageeibacillus sp. UBA1257 | reverse complement strand
ATCACAATAAAGCCTCTGCGTTTTCCTTTTACGCTGAGAGCCGGAAACGAAAGGAACAATCTGAAATGGAAAAACTCGGATTAAACGAATTGAGAGAAAGATTTTTGTCATTTTACGAATCGAAAGGACACCTTAGGCTGCCAAGCTTTTCGCTGATACCGAAAAACGA
>DBVT01000053.1:27316-49632 GCA_002308775.1 Mageeibacillus sp. UBA1257 | reverse complement strand
CGTTTGCCTTTTGAACGACACTTCGTTCATAGTAAAAAAGAGCAATCCCGCGAGCTGGCTCAACAGATTCAGCAAATACAGATACAGCCTTGAGATATACAGTCTGAGCGGAGATACAGTAGTCAAAAACGGACAGAGCTTCCCCAGCTCCGATGAGCTCTTCGAAGCGATCGTATCCTCTGACCTCGTCTACTTCCCGGTTAAAACCGACGGAACATGCATAGTCAAAAAGTTCGACGGCAATTCCGTTATGGACTGCCTTGAAGGCGACATAAGACTTATGAAGAATGAGACGGGCGTATACTGCGCCAAATTCGAAGGTGAAACAGTTAAGATCTTCTGTATTTCCCGTGCGACAGACGATGTAAGCGGCGAAGCAGAAGGGTAAGAAGAACATTTGTCATATTTTTCGCGACCTAACAAAAATCTCCGCCTGCCGAACGACAAGCGGAGGTTCTTTTTATTTCATGATCGTTTCTCACATCATTCTGAATACGCCCGTGACTTTTCCTATGATATTGAAAGGTTCGCCGGGTTCGACTATGATCGCAGTCATCGTTCTGTTTTCAGGCTGAAGCCTGATATAGTTTTTCTCTTTGTAAAAAGTCTTCACAGTGACGCTGTCGTCGATAAGAGCCACTATGATGTCTCCGTTGTCGGCAGATTCCTGTCTGCTTACGAGAACGTAGTCGCCGTCGTAAATGCCTGCTTCGATCATGCTTTCTCCTTTGACCTTCAGCATAAAAACTTCTTTGCCTTTGGTAAAATCGATCGGAACAGGGAATGTCCTCTCTGTATTCTCTACAGCAAGAAGAGGCGTGCCTGCAGCAACTTTTCCAATTACAGGTACGAATATGACTTCGTCGTTCGGTACCTCGTTGAATTCCGGAGCTTTTTCTTCGACGTCGGCCTTTGTTTCCTTGCGGGACATATTACCGGCAGAATTGCCCGAGAATCTCGGATCTATCAGTCTGATACTTCTCGTCGTCCCTTCTCCCCTCTCTATAAGGCCTTTCCTTTCAAGTGCTTCAAGGTGTGTAAAAACAGTGGACGACGATGTCAGATCTACCGCCTGACAGATCTCTCTTATTGACGGCGGATACCCTTTCTCATCCACATAATCCCTTATATATGACATTATTTCCAACTGTTTCGCGGAAGGTTCATCGCTTTTCTTTCTTCCCATCTCATTCCTCCGAACATAAAGGTCACCGAAATAATAACATACAAAAATCAAAAATGCAAACCTTTGTTTGTACTTTTTCGTAAAAAATGTCAATTTTCCTGCACTTTTTTTGTTTTATTTGTAATAATTTCGACGAAAAAATGCGCATTCCTGCTTTTTGTCATTCTTTCGGCATTTTTATTTTATGCACGTTCCATTGCCAGACGGCGATCCTGATCTTCTTTTCCGCCTCTCTGCCTGCGCTCTTCATAGAGAATCTGAGAGGCTCCCTTTTCGGGGCTGTTTCAGTCTCCCGTTCCTGTTCGGATCCGGATCCGTTCACATCTTCCGGCTTTTCATTTTCGCCATTGTCAACGGTCTTTTCAATGTCATCTTCCTCCGGGATATCTTCAGCTTCGCTCCGGATGCCCGTGTAGTCACCGGCGATCATGATCTTCGGATTTTTTACCCTTACATACTGGCGTTCTTTCTGGACTTCAACAGAGAGAGGAACATATTCAACCTCACCCATAAGACCGAAAGCAGAAAGGAACGAAAGCATCGCGAAGAACAGATCTCCCGTTACTTCAGCATCGCTGCGCAGTACCAGCAAGGTGGTAAGGAAGCAGAAAAAGATAAATACGGAAAAAGGCGCTGTCTCCTTTTTGATGGTCTTTCCGGCAATAAACATGCCCTTTAAAGAACATATCAGAAAGAAAATATAAAACGACATCCTGTAGTAAATGACCCACTTTGACGGAGACGACGCTTGAGCGAAAACAATCAGCGAGTCTTCCCACTCTCTTATCAGTCCTTTCAACGATTCCAAAACGGGCTTGCCTTCCGCGAAATTGAGATGCAGAGAAAAACCGGCTCCCATCGGAGTGTGTATCGATCCTTCGGTAAACGACATAAACGCAGCGTACGTCGTAAAAAGAGCGATGAAAGTGAATAAAAACGTCCAGTTCTTCCAGAATCTGTTCTTTTCTTTTTTACCTGAGGGGGTGATCAGATTGTATATGAGGATGCCGGGAACGGCGAGTATCGAAGTCTCATCAAGGAAACATGCCGCAAAAAGGAGAACTCCCGTGAAAAGGCCCTTCGGGACAGTTCGCTTTTCGGAAAGCGCGAAAACAAGCGCAAGGCATACGATCGCGGCAGAAAGCGTCGTTTTGAGATCGTTCAACTGAGAGATCGGAAACGCAGGCGCGAATGCGTACAGGAGAGCAGCCAGAATGGCCGTTCTTCTGTTGAATATTCTTTTCGCCGCATTGTATACGAGAACGCATATAGCCGAGGTCACGAGCGGTATCGCAAAGAAGAGAAAATCATATTTTTCAGTCGTTCCGTATGTGAGGGCGATTTTTACGAGTATATTCAGGGAAACAACCAAAAGCATAGGCAAGAATGCCGAAGTAGCCTCTTTTTCGTAGCTGAAACCGCCTCTTTTTGAAAGGATCAACGTGATGATCAGGAATACCAGAAGAGCTGAGATCACACAAGGAAGGATATACATGAACGTCCCTGTACCTTTCATCGTCGCGGCCGAAAAAAGCAAAAGAATTATTGCGCATCCCATAGCGATCGCATTGAATGCCCTCAGTGTTCTTGTCTTGCCTCTTCCTTTGATCATTTCTCTTCCCATTTCAGTTTCCCTTCTCTTTTGCTCAGCAGAACATCATATTCTCTATGTAGAGGTCAGTAAAGACAGGATCGCCCGTAAGGTCTGTCACTTTCGTCTTTTCCGCGATACAGATCGCCCTGGTCCTGTTTTCATCCGAAAGTAAAATTTCCGCAGCGCCTTTTGCGGCGGCGTTTCCTACAGCTTTTGCGCTGTTCTCAAACGCGGGAGGTATCATTCCTATCCTGCATGCGCTTTTTACGTTTATAAAGCTTCCGAAGCCTCCCGCTATGAGCACCTCGTCTATGTCTTCCGCTTTCAGGTCTTCCTTTTGGAGGAGAGTCTCTATGCCGGCTCTTATGGCAGCTTTTCCCATCTGTATCGCCCTGATGTCCTTTTGAGAGATCAGGAAGCCGCACATTCTGACATTGTCCTCTCCGTCTTTTTCAATGATAAAATCGTCTTCTATCCTGCCCGTTTCGTCTATCATTCCGAGGTCTAAAAGAGCCGCGACAGCGTCTATTATGCCGCTTCCGCAAAAACCGAGAGGCTCAGCTCCTCCTATAGTTTCAAACGATATATTCTTCCCGTCCGTTTTTACGATGCTGATCGCGCCTTCCTTCGCCGTCACGCCGCAACTGAGCCCGGAACCTTCGAAAGCCGGTCCCGCCGCAGTAGAACAGCTGATCATTTTGCCGTCGTGTTTCAGCACTATCTCCCCGTTCGTTCCGATGTCTGCCATAAGGATCCTGCCGCTTTTTCTGTCGAGGTCCGTGGCGAGAGAAGAACACGTTATATCAGCGCCGACGTATGCTCCCATGCATTTCGGAAGGTAGATCTCCTCGCAGAAACGGAGCGCCTGAATACCTATATTCCATTTGTATTCTCCTCCGAAAAGCGTTTCGGACTCAAACGGAGCCTTTGAAATGGAAGATATGTCTTTCCCCGTGAGAAGGTAAAGCATCGCCGTATTGCCGGTCAAAACTGCCTTTTTCACCCTTTTTGTCTCGATTTTGAGCTCTCTGCACATGCTGAAGACCATATCTCCGAGCTGATCGCATACGCATTTGCAAAGCGCCTCCCTGTTTCCTCCGAGAGATGCTTCGATCCTGGAGATCACGTCACTGCCGAATGTTCCCTGAGCATTTTTGCCTGCGCGTTTTGAGAGCATTTCTCCTGTTTTGAGATCGTAGAGATATCCGCAGACTGTGGTGGTGCCTATATCTGCAGCGAAGCCTACCGATTCCGCGCCGCCTCGTAAAACGCCCGGGCGGCTCGTCCCGGACGTTTCGAAATCAGACATGATCACGTCATTTTCTTCACCGAGAACTATTTCGCAATCTCCTTCTATGAACGTATAACAAGCAAGTCTCACGCCTTTTTGAAGGAGTTCGTCTCCCAGGGCCTTCTTTTCTATATCCGCAGGCTCGCTCAGACCGCCGATGATCGTCACCCTGCAGTTTAAGCATCTTCCCATTCCGCCGCAGGGCATCGAAAAAGCGGCACCGCTCCTCTTAAGGAATTCCGATGCCCTTGTCCTTTTCTCTTCTTCGTATTCATGCGTTTCATTTCCGCGGCGAACGGTGACCTTCATTTCATTTTACCCGTTGTTTCCGTACATTCCGCAATATTCCCTCAAAAGTTTCAGGAATATCTCGTAGTTTTCGACCGTGACATCAGGAGGCGTCTGATGATCCACACCGGGTATGTATCCTCCGGACAAAATTACGGGTTTGATCCTTTCGAATTCCTTTCTCATTGCTTCCTCGCCAAGGTGCATTACAGTCTTGTCGAAGGCGCCCACCATAAGCAATTTCGGGTAATTTTCTCTTATCCTGCATATGTCCACTCCCGCCATACGCTCCAGAGGCAATATGCCTTCGATACCCGACTGTAAAAACCATGGTATGAGAGGTTCCACGAATCCGTCCGTATCTATAAAGGGATGCGTTCCGTGTGCTTTGATCTTAGGTATCAATATTTTAAAATACGGATCCATGAATTCATCGTAGAGATCCTTAGAGATCATAGGCCCCAGATTATATGACATATCCTCTGCGAAAGTCATAAATACCGGATCGATATACGAATAGACCAGGTCCAGAAGTTTAATGTAAAATTCGCAAAGATCTTCGTTCATCCGCGTCATAAGATCCGCGTGATCGTAAAATGCATATAAGTGGTTCTCAATGCCGAAAAGCGTTCTGGGATACCAGAAAAAGCCGTCCAGACTCATCCAGACGGCATAATCTTTGTCGGCATATTTAGTCAAATATGTATCTATGTCTCTCTTGGCCTTTTCAATTATCCCGTCGGAACAGACATACGGTCTCATGAACATATAGTCCTGTTCGTTCTCGATAAGGTGACCCAGTTTTGATATTCCTTCGCCGAAATTGGGATCTCTCCCTTCGAACCAGAACTGGTGCAGTCTGTCCAGACCGAAGTATTCATGAAGATCATGAAGATCTCCGCGAACGTTCAGACCCTCTTTCTCCCAGGCATCCAAAGTAAGAGTCCACCAGGGAGCCCACTCTGTGACCGGGAGCCTGTCGACGTCCCGTGAAAAGCTCAATACCTTTTCAAATCTCTCTTTGCTTGTCATTTTAACGGTTCTCCTTGCATGCAAAAAGCATCAAACGCCAAAGAGCCAAATCGCTCAGGCGTGAAAAAATCTGTATCTGTCCTTATCAGGCGCTAAGTATTTTTATCGCTTCCTGAGCTGCGGAAGCCGCGTCCTGAGTATAAACGTCAGCACCTATTTCGTCAGCGAAAGCCTGTGTAACAGGAGCTCCGCCTACCATGACCTTCAGCTTGTCGTTCAAGCCTCTCTCTTTCACGAGAGCTGTCACGTTCCTCATCTCTCCCATGGTAGTTGTGAGAAGAGCCGAGCAGCAGATGATCTGCGCGTTGTTCTCAAGAGCGCTGTCCAGGAATTTTTCAGCAGGGACGTCTACTCCGAGATCTATGACGTTGATGCCCTTTCCTTCGAGCATCATTTTAACGAGGTTCTTGCCTATGTCGTGGAGGTCTCCCTTGACCGTTCCGATGACTACTGTGCCCTTCGCCTGTACGCCGGCTTTCGCAAGATAAGGCTTCAAAGCGTCAGTTCCTATCTTCATGGCTCTTGCTGCGATCAGGACTTCAGGCACGAAGATCTCGTTTTTCTTAAACTTTTCACCAATGATGTCCATACCGGAGAGCATTCCTTTTGTGAGTATCTCCTCGGGATCGATGCCTGCTTCTGCAGCGGCGAGGACTGTTTCTTTTACTTTGTTGGCGTTTCCCTTTTGGAGATAAGCGCTTATTTCTTCAAAAACCTGTTCGTTCATACCGATCGTTAACCTGCCCTCATAAATATTATCTGCAATGTACATATTCGTACAAATGCTTTATACCACATTTCAAATCAATTGTCTACATATTTTTTGTCATGGGGCCCTTTTTGTGTTATAATCTGCCGGTAAAATGGATTTAAGGAGTTTTTTATATGTCAAACGATCCGTACGGCGAAAATTACGATATCTGCTTCAAGGACGGAGATTTTGCTTCCAAGTCTTCATTCGCCGCGTGGAACAAGCGCTGGGAGCCCGAAAACACCTCCCACGAGTGGGTCCCGGAGTCTCGAAAAAACGACGGGACGGGTTGCCTTCGCATAATCCACTCAGCCAGACCTTCCACCGCATCTCACATCTCACAGGTGATACACCTCGTAAAAAACGCGAGATATAAATTCTCGGGATATATCAAATTCGTCGAAATCACTTCCACGACAGCAAACGGAAACGGAGGCGCCTACTGCACTCTCGGCGACGCGTACATCGGAAAATATACCGTCCAGGATCTGCCCTATTCGGCAGACTGGACGTATTTCGAGAGCTTCTACACGGCTACGTATACGGGCGATCACACGTTCTCGTGTAAATTATGGGGATGCCTTGGAACAGCGTATTTCGATGATCTCTCTGTGGAACTTGTGGAAAAAGTCGACTCCGAAGTTTTGAAACACTGGACAGCTGACGGAGCCATAAAAGCTCCCTCAAACGGTTTTACCGTCGTCGCTGTCGGCGACCCACAGGCGCTCGTATCGGACGATGTTCACAACGGAACTTCGACGTATTGTGACAGCTACAGGGATCTGATATTGAAGAAGGACGATTGGAATTTTGAATATATCATTAACGTCGGAGACCTCACTGACGTATCTGTCGAAACGAAACAGTGGGATCTTTCCTATAAAGGTCACAAGATGTTTGAGGACGCCGGCATCAAATACGCTCTCGCGCTCGGAAATCACGACTATCAGGGCTTTGTGGGCTTGAGAGCGGGTGAGATGATCGAAAGAAACACGGAAAATTTCAGAAACACGTACAAGTTCTCGGAATACGTAAAATGGCTCGGAAGTGACGATTTCGGCTCGTTTGACGGTACAATGCTCAATACTTTCCACAAATTCGAGCGGGACGGGTACAAATACATGATCGTCTCCCTTGAAAATTCACCGACAAAAGAAGCCGTAGCATGGGCGAAGGATCTCTGCGATAAAAACTGCGACCGCCACGTCATTTTCGTGACACACTGTTTTATCAATCCGACGTACGGCTGCGAACTCTGGAACGAACAGGACGGTCATTTTACGGACTCGGTGAATTCGTCATATATGTGGGAAAATCTCGTATCCAAATGTCCGAACATATTCCTCGCGTGCTGCGGTCATTTCGCAGTTCACGGAATATCTGTTCTCTATGAGCGAGGCGACTCCGGCAATATGATCACTGCTGTATGCGTGAATCCCCAGTGCACGCTTGGCGGTTCCGAGATGATGACGGCCTTTTTACATATCGAAAACGGCACGCATGTGACATGCTACACGTACTCCCCTTCCGTAGGAAAATTTTACGCGGGAAGCAATTTCGACTTCAAAGCTCTGCACGAGGATATGCTGAAGGGCGATATGCTTTATCTGCCTGAAGGTTTCCGCGGAAAACTGTTTGAGCATACTGTCCTTGACGGCGCAAAAGACACATATGAATATACGTCAAGCGATGAGAACGTTTTGAGAATATCAGGCGACGGAACCGTTGAGGCTGTCTCGAAGGGAGACGCGCTTTTCGACTGCCTTATACCCACCGGACAGAGTGCGTATGCGCTTAAACTGTACGGCGGCAGGATAAGGGTGAAATTCAAGGTGAAAGTCATCTGATAAAACTGCCTTGCGAAAACGAATTGACCGGTATTTGATACGTTAAAAACATCTTCCCGGACCGCCTGAAGATCCGGGAGTTTTTTAATGAGCAAAAAATTGATTATTTTTTCAAAAAACTATTGACATCACCGAAATATATGCTACAATTCGCATTGTTTAGTATAACTAAACTTTAAGTTTAGCGCTAAACAAAAAGTTTGCTATTTCCTACAGCAGAAAGGGTGAAATCCGTGGCAGAGATAAACATCGGCAAGAAGATCAAAGATCTCAGAAACAAAAACGGTCTTACGCAGAAGGAACTCGCGGACAGATGTGAACTGTCGAAGGGCTACATTTCCCAGCTCGAGAGCGAGCAGACCTCCCCTTCCATCGCAACTTTGATGGATATCCTCGAATGTCTGGGAACGAACGTCTCGGATTTTTTCAGCGACGCGAATGACGAACAGATCATATTCGGCAAGGATGACTGTTTTACCAAAGAAAACGAGGAAGACGGACACACTATCGTATGGCTCATTCCGAACTGCCAGAAAAACGATATGGAACCGATCCTGCTCGAGCTTGAACCGGGAGGCGTTTCTTTTAAGGACGATCCGCACAGCGGAGAAGAATTCGGCTATGTGCTCGCGGGAAACGTCGTTCTTTACCTCGGAGACAGAAAATATAAACTGAAAAGCGGCGAAAGCTTCTACTACAGCCCCCTCAACGATCACTATATAGCGAATCCATACAAGGCGCCCGCTAAGATATTGTGGATATCGACTCCCCCGAGTTTTTGATATCACACTTTTAAACAAGTCAATCATCCGGGAGGTCCGAACCTTTCATCGGATAGAAATAACGTCATATTTTTTTACGGAGGGTAAAATGTCACAACACATCATCGATCTTTACAACATTTCCAAGAGCTACGGCGATACGGAAGTCATCAAAGACATGTCGCTGTATATCAGGAAAAACGAATTCATCACACTTCTCGGCCCCAGCGGCTGCGGCAAGACCACGACGCTCAGGATACTCGGCGGTTTCGAGAAGCCGGACCAGGGGCGTGTCCTTTTCGACGGCGTGGATATCACTGACCTGCCGCCTCACAAAAGGCACATCAATACCGTATTTCAGAAGTATTCCCTGTTCCCGCATATGAACATCTACGAAAATATCGCTTTCGGACTCAGGATAAAGAAGATGAAGGAATCAGAGATCAAACAGAAGGTAAAAAGAGCCCTCGATCTCGTCGAACTCCCCGGATTTGAAAAAAGAATGCCGGAGTCTTTGAGCGGCGGACAGCAGCAGAGGATCGCGATCGCGAGAGCTATAGTCAACGAGCCGGAAGTACTGCTCCTCGACGAACCGCTCGGAGCGCTCGATCTGAAACTCAGAAAAGAGATGCAGCTCGAACTTAAAGCCATGCAGAAAAAGCTCGGCATTACATTCGTATATGTAACGCACGATCAGGAAGAAGCCCTCACGATGTCAGACACGATAGTAGTCATGAACCAGGGCGTCATCCAGCAGATAGGCGTTCCGACTGATATTTATAACGAACCCGTGAACGCTTTTGTCGCACAGTTCATAGGCGAGAGCAACCTCCTTTCGGGCGTTATGATCAAAGACAGACTGTGCGAATTCTGCGAGAAACAGTTCGAATGCGTTGACACCGGATTCAAGAAGAACGAAGATGTCGATATAGTCATCAGACCGGAGGATGTCAAACTCGTAAAACCGGAAGAAGGAATGCTTCAGGGCGAAGTCAGAAGCATCATTTTCAAGGGAGTACATTACGAGATGATCGTCGCGAGCGAAGGCTTCGACTGGAAGGTCCACAGCACGCAGGCGAGTGAAATAGGCGCAAAAGTAGGAATTAATATCGCTCCTTTTGACATCCAGATAATGAAGATCCCCGCAAATACCATCACCGGCTGGATCACCGAAGACAACAAAGTCGACATCGGCGAATCGATCCTCGACTGCTATGCGGAAGGCTTCGAACACGAAGAGACAGTCAGCGTGTACATTTTACCCCAGGACATCGAAGTCGTTAAAAATCCTCCGGAAGACATGACCAACGTGATCACAGGAGAAGTCGAATTCTTCAAATACAAAGCAGACGACTACGAGATCCAGGTAAAATACTGCGACTTCCTTATAACTGTCCATACGTACGAGAAGGTCACGATCGGTGAGATCGTTCACCTTCACATCGCTCCCGAAAAGATAAAAATCAAAAAAAGAGAGGAGATAACAGAGGAAAATGAGCAATAAGATCACTGAAAAACTCAAAGCCGTTCCTCTGTGGCTGTGGCTCGGTGTCTTCACTCTGGTGCCGCTCGTTATGATACTCTTCTACTCTGTCGTGGAGATAACTGACGGAGCGCCGCATCTGACGGGCGAGTACATCGTCAGAGCGCTTACGGACAAAGGAACGCTTTACACATTCGCTTATTCATTTTATCTTGCGATACTGAGCACGCTGGCGTGCCTGCTGCTCGGTTATCCGCTCGCGTATGCGATCTCGAAAATGAATCCTTCCGCGAGGGACATCGCAATGGTTCTCCTTTCCCTTCCGATGATGCTGAACTTCGTCATCAGAACGTACGCTTTCCTTTCGCTCATTGAAAAAGGAGGCGTGCTCAGCAACATTCTCGCCATCTTCGGAATAAAAGGAGGCGTGCTTGTCGGAACGGATATCGGTATAGTCATCTGTATGGTCTACAACTTCCTTCCGTACCTCGTAATGCCCATATACACATCGATCTCAAGGATAGACAACAGACTGGTCGAAGCTGCTCAGGACCTCGGAGCAAGCGGCTGGAAGATAATGAGAAAGGTCATAATCCCTCTCACCCTTCCCGGCGTCATCTCAGGTATAACGATGGTCTTCGTGCCTGCTTTGACTTCGTTCCTCATCCCGAAGCTCGTATCGAATATGAACGAGACGATCGGTATGACTATTGAAGCGGAATTTTACCAGAACACATCTGAAACGCTCGTATCGAACTTTGGCGCGGCTCTTTCGCTCGTGCTTCTCGTGCTCGTCGTACTCAGCATGGTCCTCGTAAACTATGTAGACAAAAAATACAGCTACGGAGGTGAAAACGCATGAAGGTCATAAGAAGAATTTATCTCGCAATAATGTTCGTCTTTATCTACGCGCCTATCTTCGTTATGATACTCTTCTCCTTCAACGAAGGTGAAAGCAGGGGCAAACTCACAGGACTTTCACTCAGATGGTACAAGGCCATCCCTGAATCCGAATACACAAGCGCTCTCGGAAACACTTTCCTTCTCGCCATCAGCTCCGCGATAATCTCCGTGATCATAGGCACATACGCGGCAATTATAATCAACAAACTTTCTTCAGGTAAAAAATACGCCGTGATGCAGATCGTAAATATCCCGATGCTGAACGCGGAGATCGTAACAGGTGTCTCCCTGATGATGCTTTTTACAACACTTTCCGTAACGCTCGGCTTCGGAACGCTCCTTCTCGCACACGTCATCTTCAGTGTGCCGTACGTAGTTTTATCTGTCATGCCAAGGCTGCGGGGCGTGAGCAAGAGCGTATATGAGGCGGCTCTTGACCTCGGTGCCAAACCGTCGTTCGCTTTCAGAAAAGTCGTCATTCCGGAACTCATTCCGGGCATAATCTCCGGTTTTGCAATGGCTTTCATGCTCTCGATCGACGACTTCATCATCAGCTTCTTCACCGCGGGACCGGATTTCATGACTCTGGCGACAAAGATCTACTCCGCCAAGACAGGAGTAAAGATCGAAGTCAACGCTCTTCTCACGATACTCGTTCTGATCGTCACAGTCTTTATGATCATCTACACGATCTTCAAGAGAAAAGCCGAAAAGAAGGGAGTTGAGAAGAAATGAAAAAGTTTCTTAAAATAGCTTCTCTGCTTCTTTGCCTCGCACTCGTTATTTCCTGCGCGTTCGGATGCTCCGGAAGTTCCGATGAAGAGACAGGAGAGGACGACAATTCCTCAAAGAGCGGAAAACTGTACGTTTTCAACTGGGGCGACTACATAGGAGAAGAGACTATAGAAAAATTCGAGGAAAAGTACCCGAATATCGATGTCATCTACGATATTTTCGACTCCAATGAATCGATGTACCAGAAGCTCATCGGAAGCAATATACCGTACGATATCCTTATTCCTTCAGACTATATGATCGAAAGACTGATCCGCGAGAACAGGCTGAAAGAGATCGACATGTCGAAGCTTGAAAACTACCACTATATCGACGAGAAGTGTCTCAATACGATCTACGATCCCGAGAACAAATATTCCGTTCCTTACACATACGGTACGCTCGGTATCCTGTACAATACGAAGATGGTAGAGGAAGAACCTCACAGCTGGAACACCCTCTGGGACGAACAGTACAAAGGAGAGATCCTGATGCTCGACCAGGTCAGAGATACGATGTGTCTCGCTCTCAAGAGACTCGGATATTCGGCAAATTCAACAGATCCGGAAGAGATCGAAGCTGCCCGTCAGTCTCTCGTTGAGCAGAAACATCTCGTGGCGAATTACGGCAACGACGACTTGAAGGATAAAATGATCGCGGGAAGATATATGTTCTCCGTTGCATACTCGGGCGACGCCATCTGGATGATCGAAGGAAACGAAGACCTCGCGTACGTTGTTCCGGACGAGGGCAGCAACTTCTTCATCGACGCAATGTGCATACCCACTTCGAGTAAAAATACAGAAGCGGCATATCTCTTCATAGATTTTATGAACGATCCGGAGATCGCGTATGAAAATGCCGAATATATCGGATATTCAACTCCTCACACGGAAGCGCTTCAGCTCCTCGGCGAAGACTATATCGAAGACGAGGTCTACAATCCCTCCGCCGAAACTCTTGCGAAATGCGAACAGTACGTAAGTTTCGATGCCAAAACACAGAAGCTCTACAATGAAAGCTGGAGAACGATCAGACAGCTCACGTCTTTGACTCCGGCAGTCATCGTCACTCTGGCGCTTTTCGTTGTCGCGGTGATCGCTTTCGTAGTCCGGGAGATCGTAAAATCTCATAAAGAGAAGAAAGAAAGCGGTATTGCTTAAATAACACAGAAACACACAAAGACGCGCGCAGCAAGATCTGCGCGCGTCTTTTTAATTGCCACACTGTTTGTTTTGAGTGTTTTTCGGAATTGCTTTGTCAGTATTCCAGATATTCTAAGCTTTTGGCTTCTCCCTGCTGCTCTACGGCATTTATGGTATTGACGATTATCTTACCGTCGCGAAAATGCAGGGATGTTATGCACGCGTTGTCTGAGCCGAAGACGCAATTTCTCGACTGACCGTACGACATCCCGAGAAAAGCGGACACGAGATTTTCGCCCATGAACGCCCCGGATGAGACGAGCACGACGTTCTCGTTTCCCGTGTATTTGCCTTTTATATAATCGACCACGCGGTTTGCTCTCCTCCATCTCTCCTCTTGAGAATCGTCGATGATCACCCGCGGCCCTCCCGTGAGAGTTTGTTCTCCCGGATCTATGATGTTTTTGTATATTTTACGGAGCATTGACTGAGGGATCATATGAAAATCTCCGCCGTAAGTGCCGTGTTCAACAAGATCAGGCATTATCGTTACGGGCATATCGTTGTATTGCATCTTTGCGATCGCGGCGGCAGTGGAAAAAGCCCTGTGAAGCGGGCTTGAATAGATCGCGTCCAATTTGAAATTTCTCAGCCTGAAGCCCGTCATCGAAGCCTGCATCTCCCCGAGAGGAGTGAGAGACGGATCTCTGCCTTCATATTCCTCAAAAAAAGGGTCAAACGGGATCGAACCGCCGTTTGAAACATTGCTTCTCGCCTGACCGTGTCTCACTATAAAAATATGCATATCCGCTCCTTAAAGATGTTTATGTATATATATGCGCAATTTTTAAAGTCTTTCCTGCACGAATTTCTGTGAAAGAAGAACCTTTTTTACTTCCTCGACGGAGAGCCTTCTCGTATTCTCCGAGTTGAACTCGTCCGGCGTGTTTTTAACAGGCGCGCCTTCGGTAAAATACTTCTCGTAATTGAGTTCTCTCTTGTCGGCAGGCACCCTGTAAAAATCTCCCATATCTATCGCATGAGCGCACTCCTCTTTTGTGAGAAGAGTCTCGTACATTTTCTCTCCGTGCCTGATCCCGATGATCCTGATATCATTCTTCGCGTTGAAGATCTCCCTTACAGCCCGGGCGAGGACGCCTATCGTGCACGCGGGAGCCTTCTGGACGAATATATCTCCCGGCGTTCCGTTTTCGAATGCGAACAGCACAAGGTCCACAGCCTCTTCAAGGCTCATTATGAATCTCGTCATTTCGGGCTCTGTCACTGTGAGCGGCTCGCCCGCCTTGATCTGATCGATGAAAAGCGGAATGACCGAACCGCGCGAGCCCATGACATTTCCGTATCTCGTGCAGCAGATAACTGTTTTCGTGCCTGCGGCAGCTCTCGCCTTTGAAACGGCGACCTTTTCCATAAGAGCCTTTGACATTCCCATCGCGTTCACGGGATATGCGGCTTTGTCTGTCGAAAGGCAGATCACTCTGGAGACTCCCTCTCTGACAGCTGCCGTGAGGACGTTGTCCGTTCCGAGGACGTTCGTTTTGACAGCTTCAACGGGGAAAAACTCGCACGAAGGCACCTGCTTCAATGCCGCGGCGTGGAAAATATAATCTACACCGTGCATCGCGTTTTCGACGCTCGTAAGGTCTCTGACGTCGCCGATATAGTATTTTATCTTGTCGTTTTTGTATTTGCGGCGCATGTCGTCCTGCTTTTTCTCATCGCGCGAAAAGATCCTGATCTCTTTGATATCCGTGTCGATGAATCTTTCGAGGACTGCGTTTCCGAACGAACCCGATCCTCCCGTTATGAGCAGTATTTTGTCTTTGAATGTCATTGTACGTTCCTCTTTTCTTCGCTGATGTACCAGTCGATCGTATCGGCAAGTCCGCGTTTAAAATCTACCGCGGGACTCCATCCGAGCTCTCTTCTGATCTTCGAGCTGTCTATCGCATATCTCCTGTCGTGTCCCGGTCTGTCCTTTACGTATTCGATCAGAGATTCGGGCCTTCCGGTGCGTGAGAGAATATCTTTTACTATTTCGATATTCGCGTGTTCGTTGTTGCTGCCTATGTTGTATATTTCGCCCGGGACGCCTTTCTCCGCTACGAGTTCGATCGCGGCGCAGTGGTCGCTGACATGTATCCAGTCCCTGACATTCAGTCCGTCTCCGTACACCGGGAGCTTTCCTCCCGCGAGAGCAGTTTTTACCATAAGAGGGATCAGCTTTTCGGGATACTGTTTCGGACCGTAATTGTTCGTGCATCTGGTGATGTTGACGGGAAGTCCGAACGTCACGAAATACGCTCTCGCCATCATATCGGCAGAGGCCTTGGAAGCCGAATACGGACTGTTCGGAGCGAGGGGCGTATTTTCTTCAAACTTGTCTTTCGAATCGTCTCTGAGGGCACCGTAGACCTCGTCAGTCGATATCTGCACGAATTTTTTGCCGGGTAAAAAGTCCTTCGAGTATTTGTCGTCAGGATGCTTCTTCCATGCGCGCAGAGCGGCATCCAAAAGCACCTGCGTGCCTTCCGTATTTGTCTTGAGGAAAACGGCAGGACCGTCTATGCTCCTGTCCACGTGAGACTCCGCCGCGAAATTTATGACCGTATCTATGTCGTATTCCTTGAATATTTTACTTACGAGATCCCTGTCGCAGATGTCGCCCTTTATGAATGTGTAGCTTTTGCACCCTTCGACCTCGCGCAGGTTTTCAAGATTCCCGGCGTATGTGAGAGCATCGAGATTTATTATGTGCAGATCGTTTCTCTTTTTCAGAAGACCGCAGATAAAATTGCTTCCTATAAAGCCTGCACCGCCCGTAACGAGCCACGTTTTCTTCATTTCGTGCCCTCCGCGACGGAAAGGATATATTTTCCGTAATCTGTCATCGAGAGTTCCTCGCCTATTTTCCTGAGCTGCTCCGTAGTAATGAATCCGCGCCTCCAGGCGATCTCCTCTATGCACGAGACGTACATTCCCTGTCTCGACTGTATCGCCTCGACAAATGTCGCTGCCTTGAGTATTCCGTCCGGCGTGCCCGTATCGAGCCACGCCATTCCCCTTCCGAGAGTCTTTACATAGAGCTCGCCGCGTTTCAAATATTCGTTGTTTACAGCTGTTATCTCGAGTTCGCCGCGCTTTGAGGGTTTGATTTTTTTCGCGATCTCAACGACTCCGCTGTCGTAAAAATACAGACCGGGAACAGCGTAATTGGACTTCGGGTTTTGAGGCTTTTCCTCTATTGAAAGGACTTTTCCTTCTTCATCGAATTCGACAACGCCGAAATCTTTCGGATTGCCCACCTGGCACGCGAATACCGTGGCAGGATGATCTGAATCTATGACTTCATTCAGCGTCCTCGTGAGGTTCTGCCCGAAGAAAACATTGTCTCCGAGGATCAGACAGACTTTGTCGTTTCCTATATAATCTTCCGCGATCAGAAACGCCTGGGCAATGCCTGCCGGTTTATCCTGTGTTCCGTAAGAAATATGCATCCCTATCTTCGAACCGTCGCCGAGCAGCTTCTCATACGCTCCGATATCTTCCGGAGTGGATATCACCATAACGTCGACTATTCCTCCGAGCATGAGCGTCGAAAGCGGATAATAGATCATGGGCTTGTCATACACCGGAAGCAACTGCTTCGAAACGGCGTGCGTCATCGGATAGAGCCTTGTGCCCTTACCGCCCGCTAAAATTATTCCTTTGATCCTGCCCATGCGCTCACCTCCGATATGTACGCGTATTATGTTTATATTATACTATCCGAGAAGGATTTTGCAAACGAACGACGCCTCTTCCGCGGTCATATCGGCGGAAAGCGGCAGACAAAGTATCCTCTTTGAGACCCTTTCTGCGACAGGAAGAGAGATCTCCCCGTATTTTTCCCTGTAATATTTCATTTCGTGGACACACGGGTAAAAATACCTTCTGGCATGGATCCTGTTTTCTTCAAGCGACTTGAACGCTTTTTTGAGAGCCCTCTCGCTCTTAAAGATCACCGGAAAATACGTGTGATTTCTCCTCGTCAGACCGTTGCCGTCAAACGACGCGGGCTTTATATCGCTGCCGCTGAGTTTTTCTCCGTAAACAGCCGCGACGGCTTCTCTTTTCGCGATATATTCGTCTATGTGTCTTAAGTTGCAAAGACCGAGAGCCGCGGAGAGTTCGGACATTTTACCGTTGCCTCCGGCGTATATCGACTCGCCGTCTTTCAGGCCGAAATTGCGGAGATTTGATGCTTTTTCGCCAAGTTTCGAAGCATTTTTGCAATTTATAAATATCGCGCCTCCCTCAGCGCAGCCGAACGTTTTCGTCGCGTGGAAGCTGAATGCGGAGATATCTCCGAGAGTCGCGACGTCTTTCGCACCTGCTTTTTCAGCGAACGCGTGCGCAGCGTCGTAGATCACATACAGTCCGTGAGCCTTTGCGATCTTCGCTATTTTTTTATGGTCACAAAGATTGCCGTACACGTGAACGGGCATGATCGCCTTCGTATGCCCGGTGATCTTCTCTTCTATCTCAGACGGATCTATCGTCAGAGATTTTTTGTCTATTTCGCAGAAAACAGGCTTTAATCCGCACCTTTCTATCGCATTCACTGTCGAAGCAAAGGTAAAAGGCGTCGTTATCACCTCTCCCTCGGCATCGTCGTCTTTGATGAGTGAAAGAGCGCATTCGAGAGCAGCATGACCGCTGGAAAATAATTTAACGCACGAAGAGCCTGTTCTCTCTTTCAGAATCTTTTCAAGCAATTCATGCTTGGGGCCGCAGTTCGTTACGATACCGCTTTCCCACACGCTTTCGAGTTCTTTTTTATATTCTTCCAGCGGAGGCAGCGAAGGCCTCGTCACAAAAAGTTCTCTCATTTTTCCTTTTTCTCCTTTTTCGGAAGCATTTCCTTCATTGTCTCAAGAATATAATTGAAGCTTTCAAGTTTAAAAAGCTTGGAAAGTCCGACATAGATACCTACGCCCGCGACAAGCCTGATCGCCGTCAGAATGTAGATATTCAGCGGTATGAAGGACATCGCAAACACGCATCCGCCCATCAAAACAGCCAAAGCCGCATTCGGTAAAACGTCCTTTATCTGCTCGAAATATCCGTAATCGATCAGTTTCTTGTTCGGCCAGGCGTTTATTACGCTCGAGATCACGTTTGACAGAACGCTTCCCCATGCGATCATGGCGATATTCTCAAACAGTAAAAGCGACGCGATCAATATGCCGAAATCGAAGAACTTTTTAATGATCTCCATTATCAGATATTTGTCGCTTCTGCCCAGGGCGTTGACAGCCTGAAGGTTCGCGGAATGCGTCGGCCAGAAAAGATAATTCAGACAGTATATTTGAAGTATCGGAATGCTCGCGAGCCATTTGTCGCCGAGTACGATCTGTATCAGCGGCCCTGCCATAACGAGCAGTCCCGCCATCATCGGATAGATGATGTACGAACCGGACATTATCGCCCTTCTGACCATCGATTTCATCTTCGGCCTGTCGCTTTGGTACGCAGAAAGAGCCGGAAGCATTACAGTCTGCACCGCTCCGTTCAAGCTTGTGACGAGCACCTGAGGCACCTGCTGTCCTCTGTTATATATGCCGAGAGCTGCCTCGTCTTCCGGGTATTTTTTCTTTATGAACAAACTCCTCGCGTCCTGGTAGATCGCGTCGATAAGGGACGAGAGCATGACCTTCCAGCCGAAGGAGAAGAGTTTTTTGACATTTTTGCCTGAAAAAGTGAATTGCGGACGCCATTTTACAAATATCCACATGACGATGAACATTATCAGTCTGTTCACGGTAAAATGGATAACGAGCGCCCAGATGCCCAGTCCGCAGACCGCGGCGATTATCGCAGCCGTACCGGATATGATACCGGCGGAGATGCATGATATGAAAACTATTTTGAAATCGAGTTTTCTCGCGACTATCGCGTTCTGCACAGAAGTGAACGCTCCCAGGAACAGAACGAGAGACGTGACCCTCAGCGGCATCACAAGATCTGCCGAGTTGAAATATCCGAGTATCATCGGAGACAGGAAGAATATCAGCGCGTAAAAAACGCTCGCGACTCCGAAGCTCATGAAGAACACAGACGAATAATCCTTCTGATCCGGCTCCTCTTTTTTCTGTATGAGCGCAGTCGAAAGTCCGCTTTGGACGAACACATCGGCGATCGTTATAAATATGTTGATTATCGCAAGTTTGGTATACTGGGCAGGTCCCAAAATTCTGGAGAGAGCAAGCGTAATGGCCAGAGTGAGTCCCTGGTTCGCGAACCTTTCGAGAAGCTTCCAGCCGAAGCCCTTAACTATTCTCTTTTTCGTCACGGTCTCGCTCATCGCGCCATTGCCTTTCAAAATCGCGCCGTCTGCAGGGCAAGATCCCTTTAAACGGTGCGTTTTTCGATATCTTATTAATTATACCATTAAAATGAAAAAAAAGCTCTTTATGACGAGATCAAATGATTTTTTCAAAGAATTCGCGAAGATGACTCACATAACTCTCTGCATCCACAACGATACTGAACGCATGCTCCGCTCCCTCTGTCAGATGCAGATATACTTTTTCGGGATTCGCCGCCTTTATCTCCTCGCTCATAGTATAAGGGATGAGACTGTCACCCGTGCCGTGGAAAACGATCATCGGCACCCTGCTTTTTTTGACTGATTCGATCACGTCGCCTCTGTCCAGCCTGAAATGGCCGTAAACCAGTGCTGCAAGCCAAAGCATCGCGAAAGCCGCTTTTTTATTTAATTTACTGCGCGCGCTCACAGTCTGCATGATCGCTTTCGGGGACGTATACGGAGAGTCCGCGACTATGCCTTTTACGTTGTCCGGAAGGTCCAGACCTGCCGCAAGGAGCACCGTGGAAGCACCCATCGAGACGCCCGAAAGGACTATTTTAACGGCATTGCCGAATCTTTTTACCGTATAATCCAGCCACGATATGCAGTCTCTGCTCTCTCTGATCCCGTAGGTGATGCATGTGCCTTCGCTCTTTCCGTGAGCTCTCTGATCGACAAGCAAAAGGTTGTGACCCTCGTTTCTGACCATCTCCGCGGCGTAACAGAAATCTCTCACAGCCGTACCCCGAAACCCGTGAAAACAGATATTCACCGGCGCCCCGTCTTTTTGATGATAATACCTGCCGAAAAGCCTGTGTCCGTCAAATGATTTTATCCAGACCTCTTCATACGGAAGCGCGTTCAAAGCGTCAGTTTTCGCCGTGATCTCTGCCTTTTTCTGCTGATACTGCTCCCATGAAGGCAGATGATGTATGTCGTTCTGAACTTTATTCGGCGATTTGAAGATGTATTTGTATATCACAGCAAGGCCTGTGAGCGTAGCCGAAATGAGCAACGCCGAAACTCCGACGGTTATCAGCGCTGTTACAAGCTCTTTTCCGCCGCTCGCGCAAACTGTTTTTATGTATTGGATATATGCCGAGTAAAATATGTTTAAATCAAGTGACATTTTTCTTTTCGCTTTCGCATTTGTTATGGTCGTCGTACGAGGACGAATGATAGCATAAACGGCAAAAAGATTCAAGGCCGCATTCCGGTACTATTATATTGGCGCAGTCACAGCCTTNNCGCGGTCACAGCCTTTCCGCTTTCGTATCGGCGGAGCAACGCACATTTTAGAAAAAGTGTCGTGGCGGAACACTTGACTCAGCGTTTAACTTATGTTATCATATCCCCCGTCAAGGCGATGAGGGAAAGAGTAACGCTTGCAGTTCCCACAGAGAAGCCGCCGTTTGGTGAGAGGCGGCCGGAAAACACATCCGTGAAAACCGTTCCTGAGCCGCGCGTGAAAAGGGATCTTACGAGTCTCACAAACGCGCCCGGGCAGTTCCGAAACAGACTGAAGAAAGAGCGAAAAATTAAGGTGGAACCGTGCTGAAACAGCACCCTTAAGGATTGCGAAGTACACAGAAAGTACCGCATAACTCAGGGTGCTTTTGTATATAAAAAGCAGTCTGAAAATATTTTACGCACAGCGAAAAGCTGCAAACGGGAGGAAGAAAAATGGTAAATTTCAAGGAAGATCAGGAGCTCAATACTCTGAACCACTCATGTGCGCATCTGATGGCGCAGGCGGTAAAACATCTTTATCCGGACGCAAAATTCTGGGTAGGGCCTGTCGTCGAGGAAGGTTTTTACTACGATATGGACCTGGGAGACAAGGTGCTCAATGAAGACGATATCGCGGCGATCGAGAAAGAGATGAAGAAAGTCGCAAAGACAGGCGCAAGGATCTACAGAAGAGAGATCACAAAGGCTCAGGCGCTCGAAATGTTCAAGGACGACCCGTACAAGATCGACCTTATCGAAAGAATGGAAGACGGAACGATCACGTGCTATGACCAGGGAGATTTTACGGATCTCTGCAGAGGCCCTCATGTTGACAACGTAAAACTGTGCCGCCACTTCAAGCTGCTCAAGCATTCGGGCGTTTACTGGAAAGGTGACGCGAATAACAAAGTCCTGCAGAGAGTATACGGCGTATGCTTCCCCACTGAAGAGGAACTTGAAGCGCATCTGAAACTCCTCGAAGAAGCGAGAGAGCGCGATCACCGTAAAATAGGAAGGGACATGGGTCTTTTTATGGTCGACGAACTCGTAGGCCGCGGACTTCCGATGTATCTCCCGAAGGGACAGGCTATCTGGGAAGAACTCGAAACATATATCAGAGCAAAGGAAAAGAAACTCGGTTATCAGCACGTTTTAACGCCTTGCGTGGGTACGGTGTCGCTTTATCAGACATCCGGTCACTGGGATCATTACAAGGACAATATGTTCCCCGCGATGGAAGTCGAAGGAGAAAATTTCGTGCTCCGTCCGATGAACTGTCCTCACCATATGAGAATATTCGCGAACACTCCTCACTCATACAAAGACCTTCCGATAAGGCTCGCCGAGATCGCTCACGACTTCAGATTCGAAGCGAGCGGAACGCTCAAGGGCATCGAAAGAGCGCGTCATTTCTGTCAGAACGACTCTCACATTTTCTGCACGCCTGACCAGATCGAAAGCGAAGTAAAAGGCGTCTGCGATCTGATTTTTAACGTATATAAAGACTTCGGCATCACAAACTACCGCTGCGTTCTCTCGCTGAGAGACCCTGCGGACACGAAGAAATACCATCCGGACGACGAAATGTGGGAAAAGGCAGAAAACGCTCTGCGCCAGGTCCTCAACGACATCGGCATCGAATACACAGAGGAGATCGG
>DBVT01000053.1:18666-27256 GCA_002308775.1 Mageeibacillus sp. UBA1257 | reverse complement strand
GACTTCTGTCTGCCTGCTAAATTCAATCTCGTTTATACCGATTCAGACGCGACAAAGAAGACTCCTGTCGTTATACACAGAGCTATTCTCGGATCTCTCGACAGATTCATGGCATATATTCTCGAGGAGACGAAAGGCAATCTTCCGCTCTGGCTCGCTCCGACACAGGTAAAAATACTCCCCATCAAAAACGACGACGACGAGCTGAACGCATACGCCGAAAAAGTCGCCGACGTTCTCGAAGAGTCAGGATTGAGAGTCGAACTCGACGACCGCTCCGAAAAATTCGGTTACAAGATGAGAGAAGCTCAAGTCGAAAAGGTCCCGTATATCGTGGTCCTCGGAAACAACGAAGCCGCGGAGAACAAGATCTCCTTCAGACTGCACGGAGCGCAAAAGACCGAAACAGTCGATTTCGAAGCTTTTACTCCTATGCTGCTCGAAGAGATCAAAAACAAGAGCCTGTGACATTATCGGTTTGGTAAAAATGACAGTTTCAAGAAAAGACGCAATCAGATGGTTCGAATTCTTCGCCTCCCTTCCGGAAGATGAAGAGCTCATGGCAGATCAGACTGAGATCGCTTATGCGGTGCTCGGTCAGATAGAAGACGCCGTCGAATCGCAGAACAGGATACTCGAGAAGGAAATCAAAGGGCTGAGATCGCTGAGCGGGAGAACATTTTACGTCGGTGACAGTAAAAAGTTCCCGAGAGGCTGCAAGTCCTGCCTGCTCGGTTCGGGCCTTTCGGCTGTCAGAAAATCGAACAAATGCAACGCAAACTGCAAATTCTGCTACGATTTCGGCCAGCTTGAAGATATTCCTCCTATAGGCGAAGGCATGTGGGAGATCGGCGGCACGAAATTCCGCGAGGAAGACATCGGCCTTCTGCTGGATGTATATGACAAGCCGACGGGGATATCGTACGTGTATCTTGAGCCTTTTACGGAGATCGAAAAGTACTACGGAGTCGTTAAAAAGTTCCGTGACGCCGGTATATATCAGCACCTCTATACGAACGGGATCTCGGCGACGGAAAAACAGCTCGCTGCTTTGGGAGATTCGGGACTTGACGAGATACGCTTTAATCTCGGAGCCTCAAACTGCTCGGACAAGGTCATCAGCCACATGAAGATAGCGAAGAAATACATCCCGATGGTCGGGATCGAAACGCCGATGACACCTGAATTTTACTCCGCTTTTCTTAAAAAGAAGGAGAAAATATTTGACGCGGGACCCGATTTCATCAACTGTGCGGAGCTTCACCTTAACGAGAACAATATAGGCAACTACTACGGAGAAAATCTTTATATGTACAGATTGGGATACGTTTCGCCCGTTTGGAGCCGCTCTTTGACGCTTCGTTTCATGAAGATCGCAGACGACGAAAAATGGCCTCTTGTCGTACACGACTGTTCAAACCGCACGAAATTTGCCCGTGACCTGAATCTGAAGGCAAAGGAAGGCGGCTGGTTCGGAGACAGCTCTTACGGATGCGAATTTTACAGGATCCCCTTCGAATATTTCCTCCCCGTTTTAAAGGACGAATCGTTCAAAATGTAAAAAAATAATTCGCGCCGCTTTTTCGCGGCGCTTTTTTTGTGTTATAATTAAAGCGCAATCTATTTTACTTGAAAAGGAGTTCATTGAGATGTTCGATATCAAAGCAAAGATCGAAGAAGTAGTAAAGAAACTAAAAGGAAGCAAATCGCTCATGTCACAGTTCAACACTGACCCCATCAAAGTAGTTGAGAAGATCATCGGGAAGGATCTGCCTGACGAGGCTGTTGCCCAGGTAGTCGAAGGCGTTAAAGCTAAACTCGGTTCCGAAGATTCTTCCAATATCATCTCGAAGATCGGCGGACTGTTCAAAAAGAAATAAGAGCGAAAGCTGAGTCGAAATAAGAGTTTGATTGCGCAGCCAAAGCATTCAAAAAAAGAAGTCTGAAGCCGCGCAATATTTCTTTTGCATCGGAAGGGAGAATGAATATGAAAAAGTTTTTTGCAGTGATGCTGGCGGCATTTTCGCTTGTCATATTCGCATCGTGTTCAAATGATATGCAGGAAAGCGTTATTTTTACGGGCACGAAGGCGACAGTTGACGAGTTCGCGGATGCGACGAAAAACTACGATCTTTCGAAGATAATCTCTGATGAAGAAATAGCAAACAGAAGTTTTTACGACGTCACGACGGAGGACGTTGCGAATGCTTCCGGAGCGAAGCTTTTCAGAGTGCCGGGCAAATGCACATTTGTCCTCTTCCCCGGCGGTACGATCGTTCCGATAGGCGCGGTGACCGGCGGAAACGGAGTCACGAATCCATACTGCTTCGACCTTGACGGGGACGGCAGTAAAGAAATGATCTTCTCCCTCTCGTACGATTCAAACAAGACCAGACACGGCTCCGTAAAAATTTTCGATTTCGAAGAAAAAACGGAAAACAATATAATGCTCGTTCTGACCACCAGCAGGAAATATATCTGGGAACAGCCCGATACCGATTTCTGCTTCGAAGAAGAAGACGGAAAGCTTTTCATCTGCAAAGCCTCCGTTTCAGTCGACGAGAGTAAAATGCAGATCACAACAACTAAAACGGAAAGATACGGTCAGCTCGTTTACGAAGACGGACTGTACAAGGTAAGATAAAAAATATCTTGATAGATCAAAGACCCCGCAGGAGGCGTTGTGAGCCTCTCTGCGGGGCTTTTCATTTCGAACTGTTGTGAAATAATCCGCGTTGCCAAAATGCCTCTGCGGAGCTTGTGCGGCCCCACAGAGGCATTTTTGATTCAACCAATCAGTTTTATTATGTCAGATCACATTCGGTCTCATTATTCCGGTGTTACCATAAGACCGCAGATAACTGTGCCTTCGACTGCCTTGACAGTCACTTTTACGGTCTTTCCTTCAAGGCCTCTCGCGACACCCGTGTTCCAAGTATAAGAATATGACGCATTGTTGTCGATCGTCGCGCCGCCGAGCCTCTTACCAGTTTCGACATCCTGGAACGAATATGTGACTCTTCCGAGGTCTGTGTCGTGACCGAACAGGATCATTATGCTCTTTATTCCTGTGACCGTGAACACGATCGTATCGCCCTTGTTTGCGGAATGCCAGCCGTTGTATGTTCTGAAAGCAGATGCTGCGTAATCCTTGTCCGAAAAGCCGTTGTTCTCTACGCTGTATTTGTCTGCGTCGTTTCTGTCATATACTGTCGCTGTCGTAAAAAGGCGTCCGTATTTTGTGATCTCTTCAGCGGGCATCTCCGCTTCTTTTTTGGAGATCTCGGGAAGATTTTCAGCGACTGAGAGGAGGTAGAGACAGACAGATGCTGCGATGGAGGCGTGTCCCCTGTCATTCGGATGTATCGAGTCTGAACCGAACTCCGACCACATCAGCTCGTTCTTTTTGAACGCTTCCGCCCATGATACGAAAGGCACGCTGTATCCTTCCGCTATTTCTTTGAATAATACGGTGTTGTTTTTACCCATCGAATCGCAGACTATGCATACGATGACCGCGATACCTTTGTCAAGCATCCTGGCGATCATACTTTCAAAAGCCGCTTTGTCATATACCGCGTCATGTGTGGACCATGCTGTCATAACGACCAGATCGGGGTTGTGTGAAAGAAGGTCGTCGTCCATTCTGTGGCAGACGTTGAGGAGCGAGTTGGATCCTATGCTTGCATTGACAAATTCCGCATTGCCCTCTTTTCCTTCCGGATGGAAGCTGTCGTTCCAGAAATCGATTATCTGACCTCCGAGAGTTTTCGACGTTTCAGACGCTCCTGCTCCGGCGGGTATCGAGTCGCCGAGAAGTCCTATAGTGACCTTTTCGCCGTTGATCGATCTTCTCATAACTTCCGCAACTCTCGCCGAATTTCCGTAAGAGAGCTGAGACGGGATCATCATCTCGTATGTGAGCAGCGCCTCTTCCGCGACCATATTGAAGAAGTGCTTTTTTGCTCTTTCAACGCTTGCTTTTCCTGCTTTTGTGAGCTTGTCCGATACATATCTCGCATCGAACTGTCCGGGCTCCGTCGGACTCTTTGCAGTATAAATCGATTCAACAGTCAGTTCTTTCACAACCGTTCCCTCCTTCGTCTCATCAGGCGCGACTTCTTTTTCGGTTTCTTTTGTCTTGTCTTTGTCGTCAGTTTCCTCTATGCCCGAATTAGGCTTTTTTGGCGTATCGTTTTGACATCCCGCGAACGGTATCAGCATCGTAAGCGCAAGAAACGCGGCAAGGATCTTCACCAATGTCTTTTTCATTTCAAACAGCCCTTTCAAATTTTATTATTTCCTGTATTCCGCAGCTAAAAATTCATTGTCTATAGTCTTCTGCAAGTAGGCGATCATCGTCGCCCTCGTCATCTTGTTTTTGTTCTCGGATTCCTTGGGATAGTTCTTTATTCCGTGCGACGAGCAAAGCTCATTCGTCATTTCCGACAGATAGTATATCTTACTGTTTTTGTATTCCGTATCATAGTAAAATACGGTCGGTGTAAGTCTGACATCTGACACGGTGGCTGAACCGTCGCTCCATTTATTTACATTGAATTCGAAGAATCCGGCGAGCATATTCTTCTCGGCTGACATATTCGAGACGAGCGTTCCGAGAGAGTAAGCGCAAATGATCCTGCCGCCTTTTCCGTCGCTCACATATTCTATCGACTGCAGGCAGTGAGGATGGTGGCCTATGATTATTCCGGCTCCGTTTTCAGCGAGGACCTTTGCGATCCTTCTCTGGTCGTCATTCGGTCTTTCCTGCTGCTCCGTTCCCCAGTGTATCAGAACTACGGTAAAATCAGCCGCGTCATCTGCTCTCTTAAGATCTGCGATCATCTTTTCATCTTCCGGCAGAGGTATATAGTACGGGAACTCGGGAGCCTCCCACGAAGCCTTCCACTGCGGGACATTCGTGCCGTACGTGTAAGCGAGGAACGCGATTTTTACTCCGTTCTTTTCGATCACGCATACCTGTTCGCTTCCCGCTTCGTCGTAATATGCTCCGACGGCCTTGATGCCCGTGACAGTGTTCATATAATCGACGCCCCATTTCATGCCGCCCGAACCCATATCCAGCATGTGGTTGTTCGCTTTGTCCATAACGTCGAATCCGATGCCGATAAGCGTCTGCGTGAGCTCTTCCGGCGCCACGAACGATCCGTCGCTCCTTATATATCTCGAAATATTATTTGAAAGGTACCTCTTGGGTAAAATGAGCGATTCCTGGTTGATCACGGAGATATCAGCCGCCTGTATCCTCGATCTCACATTCGTATAAATGAAATCGAATGAGAAATCAGTCCCGTTACCCAGAGCCTGCGCTTTTTCCTTAGCTTCAAGCAGTATTCCGTTGTGGAACAGGTTGTCTCCGGCCGCGAGAACGGATACGGTTCCCGTGACTTTTATATCTCCTCTCGGAGTTGCCGTGGGACCCAATGTGGGCGTAGCGGTCGCCGGAGCGTTTGTAGGCGTGGGAGCAGCCGTTTGCTCATCTGTCGGAGCATCTGTAAAAAACTCCTGCCCTCTCGGAGTCGGAGAAGGCGTTTCCACGGGTATGAGTGAATCCGTATTGTTCGGCGTATTATTTGATACGGACGTATTTGAAGGAACTTCTGTCGCTTTCGGACCGTCGTTTTTCACCGTCTTTACTATAAGCGCGATAAGCCCTGCAATGACCATACACATAATGACGATCAGTATGATCGCCGCGATATTTTTGACCTTTTGTGGATCGTTCTTCTGCATCCTTGATTCCTCTTTCGTAAACGGCCTGTTCTCTCTTCTCACAGGCATATTGTCGACTTAAACAATTATACTACAAAAAAAGAGATCGGACAATCGCTTGTCCGATCCGTACGCGTATTATGATACAAAATATCTTCCGGAATGCCGTCCCTATTTTTTGACGCCTAGCAAATGCTAGGTGGGTATCTTATGTAAAACGTCAACCATCCGCTGTCAGCCTCACGGCTGTAGTCTCAAGACTTGCGGCCCGATTTTTGAATTAGTCAAATCAGATTCCCAAAAATGTGATGTAGGTTCAAAAATATAGGTATTTGCCACGCACATCCCAGAAATTCCGCGCATTTGATGTTTATATTATACATCGGATCGCCGTCTGAGGCAAGACCCTTTTGCACTAATTTCATTTTATCAACGTGAGATAATCGAGCCACTCCCCGTTCTCCTCCATGAGGACCCAAATGCCTGTCTGCATAAATGAGTCGTGCGTCCAGAGCAGCGAACCGGAGAATCCGGCGTCCATCGCGGCGTTTTGAAGGCCTTTTAAGAAAGCCATACCGGCTTCGACAGAAGCCTCGTCAGAGTCAAATTTATTTGCTCCGTACTCGCCCATGACGAGCGGTTTCTTTTTAAGCAGTTCCTTCGTCTCGTCGTCGTAAAATTTCATGCTCGACATATTGTCCTCGAAGATCTTCTGAGCATCTCCGTCCGAGCCGTAGCGGTATACGTGCACATCGAGGAAATCGAGATCGGTCGAGAGCATTTCCGGTATAGTCATCGGATATCGTTCCGCTCCTATATCTCTCGAAAGTCCCCATACGTCAGGATCGTTAACATCAAGGTGGACACCCCGGTTCGTAAAAGTGCCTTCGCAAACGAGCATCTCCGGAACTACCTCACGGATAGCCTTTTTCATCGTCGCATAGTAATTATTTATTGCCGCGTTCGCGAGCGCTCTGCGGTCGGTGTAATCGGCCATATCGTACGTTTTACCGTCGAGGAACTTGTAATCGCCGCTCTTTTTCGAAAAAGGTTGCTGCCCCGGCCAGAAAACAAATTCGTTCTGCATCGAAAGAGCCATCAGGCTGTCCATTGCCTTCGGATCGCGCTCTTTGATATATTCAAGGAAAAGCTTCAGATATTCCGCTTTTGCCTCAAGACCGCTCTCAGAGAAGAGTATCGACTGTCCTGATGCATTCCTTGCGAGCTTCGACCAGTACTTGTTGTTTATCATCTCATTTTCCGTAAAATTCACAAGAATATATATTCCGTACTTGTGAGCGCGCCGCAGCATATCCACGACATTGTCCATATAAGGTCCGCAAAGATCGGGAGTATTCGTTGAACTGTCTCCCGCAAGTCCGGGATTGCCTTCTCTCCTTCCTCCGAGCACGAAAACGCGCAGGCAGTTGTAACCGTGCTCCTTCATCTGACACATCATACTGTCTATCGTGAGCGGATCGTAATATCCCGGAAAATATTTTGAAGCGGGCTCGAATGTGGAATGGTCTCCGTATCTGATACCTACGTAGTTCGTGCCGTTCATGATCCATTTTTCGTCTGTGCCTGCGTAAACGAAATAAGCGCCGTCCTCTGATTCCCTGATCTCTATACGTTTGACATTTTTCGCATATTGTTTGGATCTGTCGTCCTTCGCTTTTACGAGCTGCCTGTCTCCGTCGCCGTCTATCCCGACGGGGATCAGATAATATTGACTGTATTTTTCACCGTCGCCAAGCTCGTAACTGTTGCACGGGAATGTCACTTCCGCGACTGTCTTTCTGCCCGAAGTGATGCGAACACCCTTGTATTCTGTAAAATCAGACTTGTATTCCCAGTGAAGGAGCCTCTTTCCGTCTTCCTCGAGATAATCGGGATAAAGCAGGAAAGCAGTTTTCTTTCCGGCGTCGTAGCGCTCTTCGGTTCCGAGTATGCGAAGTCCGAAAAGTTCCGAAGACACGCCGTTTGAGCTGTTGCGAAGTCCGAAAAATCCGTATTTTCCCAGGACGTATGATGATTTTTCATCCGTGAATCTCATCGCTTCCGCGCCGTTTATCGATACGCTGATCACGCAGTTCTGAACGTCGCTCTTTTCAATGTTTACATCAAACAGCTGCCTCTGTGTAAGATCGAGACCTGTTTCCGCAGACGCGAAGCTCTCGGGAACGTCGTTTTTGTATCTCACAGCCTCTATTTTTCCCGAAGGCCATATTCTGAGCGCATATGAATTCTTCCCGTAAAATGAATCCCTCGTTCCCTTGCGGATCAATATCTCGGCGAATCCGTCTTCGATCCCCTCGAGATATTTTACTGATGATTCGAAGCGGAAGGAATCTGCCTCGAGGATGTCCCTGTTCGTGACCGTCCCCTCTCCCGTTACGGTGAGGTTGCCGCTGTCGTTTGAGAGCACTGCGAATTTTCCCTGGTCAGCAGACATATCTCCCAGACGGTTCGGATACCAGTTGCTTTTGTTCACGTATAAATATCCGTCCGCGTCCTTTTCGGGCTTACTTTCGCTTCCGCCTCCCGAGCACGCGATAAGCCCCGCGCATACAGCGGACAGTGACAATACGAGCAGACTTCTCCAAAAATTACCTGTGATCTGTTTTATCCTTGTCTTTTTCATTTTCTCTTCTTTCTGAGCATCGTGACCGTTCCGAGAAGGATCATGCATGCGGTCAGAGCTGTTGATCCAACGACAGATCCGCAGCCTTTCTTTTCATTATCCTTCGGAGCGTCCGTAGGACCGGCAGTCGGAGCGTCCGTGGGTCTTTCCGTAGGCTCTGCGGTGGGTTCCTCTGTAGGCTCATTCGTGGGAGCCTCCGTCTTTTCCGGTTTG
>DBVT01000053.1:10003-18617 GCA_002308775.1 Mageeibacillus sp. UBA1257 | reverse complement strand
TCAACGTTTCCTTGCTCTTTTGCAGGATCGTAGATGAATATTCCGAAATAAGCCATACCGCCGTCAAAGAAATCTTCCGGTGCCCGGTCGTACGGTACGAGACCTTCCTTTATGTATTCCCCGGAACCTGATTGCGCGATATACATAGCCCATCCGTCCGTATCGGGGATCATGCGAAACTTGACATCCTTTCCCATCTCTCCCAGTACATTCCATCCTGCTACTACGCCCTGGCAAGGAGGCATTTCATATACGAGCAGCTCGTGTTCCTTGCGGTAAAAAAGCCACGATATTCCCGTATCATACGACCTGTTAGGATCTTCAAAAACAGGGGCCTCCTCTTTTCCGAAGACGAATGAGAACCAGCAATCTCCGCCATATGTCCAACTGTCTACAGAGATCGTAAAATCGACCTGTTTCGATACGTCTATCGGTTCGGAGTATCTTATCCCGCTTCCGAACGAACCGCCGAAATCGAGAGTGACAGGTCCTTCGCCCGCCGCGACGCAATTCCAATCAGCTTCCCAGTAATCCTCTGAAATGTCATATTCTTCCGTCCTGTATTCCGCCTGCTCCCCGCCGCTCGCGAAGGACACTGCAGGAACAGCCATCGCAGCAGCAAGGACTGCCGAAACGATCGTCACAGCAAGAGTTCTGAAAGGTCTTTTTGATTTTTCACAAAATGTTTTCACTGTAAAATACACCTCCGTCAATAATTTGATTATTAGTCTTCGTTACGTATATATGCGAACAGATACTCCTGCGCGATACCGGCGTACCTCCCGAAATATTCCCTTCCGAACTGTCTGATAGCGTTTACGCCGCATTTTTCGGGCTTGTAAAGTTTGGTTATGACCCTTTTTACCCAGACGTCTACGGGGAATGCCTCGTCTTTCATCCCGGTAAAAAGCAGTATGCAGTCTGCGACCTTCGGACCCACTCCCGTGTATGACGAGACAAAGGAAAATGCTTCTTCGTATGATGAATCTCTGAGTTTTTGAACGTCGATCGGAGCGTCAATGTAGCGTCCTGCCGTCTTCAGGATGTAGTCGCACCTGTATCCTGCATGCGTCCTGTCGCTTATGTCTTCAACGCACGAGCAGGCTATCCTCTCCGGATCCGGAAAATCTCTGCGCATCAGATATTCGTCTGCTTCCCTTTTAAAAGAAGCCGGCATTTCCAGCTCTTCTCCGAACATTTCGCAAAGGTTGCCTATTATCTTTTTTATCCTCGGAATATTGTTGTTGGCTGAAACGATGAAAGATATGAGCGTTTCAAACGGTTCCTGTTTAAGTATCCTTATGCCGCCGTAGCACCTCGTCGCTTCCTTCATATCGCCGTCTATTTTTGAGAGTTCTTCCTTGACGCTTTCGTAGTCCCTGTCCATGTCGAAATAGTCGCGCCAGATGTTTTCGTGATCTTCCGGACTTGCGTTCAGTATCCAGACTCTGTCACCTTTCGAAAAGACTTTTACGACCTTGCCTTTTGCGGCAGTGATGTAACCGGGAGCGTCGTCTTCGGGAAGAAATTCCGCCTGTTTTTTCTGTTTTTCTGTCTTTGCGTCGAGTAAAATGATATCATTTCGAGACATTTTTACACGTGCCCAGCGGAAACACTGGCCGCATTCGAAAATGTCCTTTGTGTCGAAGGAATCGACCCCGTCGAGTACAATAAAAGGAAAACCGCAATCGTATGACGATATTTTTATCAAGCCGCTCATTCCTGCCTTCTTCTGTACGCTCTGCAGACGTTTCTGTAGTCGCATCTGTCGCATTTCATTTCGTTTCCGGATCCGCCCGGTATCGCGCTGAAGCTGCCCGCGTCAAGTCCTCCTGCGAATTTTTTGACTTCCTCTTTGAAAGCCTCTATATTCTTCTCCTCGTAATCGTACGAGGCGTCTTTTTTCTCGCTGCCGGAATCGTAAAATACATTCACGAGCCTCGCTCCGTTTTCCGAATAACCGTTGATCTCGATCATTTTCTGAAGGTAAACCGAAAGCTGCTGCTTCTGCTTCTGCGTTTCCGGATAACTGTATTTCCCCTTGTAGTCAATGATCGTGACTTTTTTGCCGTCATCGAGATCGAGCCTGTCCACCTGACCTCTGAATCTTACCGGGATAGTCCTTCCGTCCTCTGTCGAGACGTCCATATTGATCGTATGAGACGACGAACCGCCGAATCTCTCTTCGAATTTCACAGGCATTCCGTATTTGAGGCTCTCCTTCATCGCGGACGCGGCGCTCTCCTTCATCCTTTCGATCACAAATTTTATTTTATTTGAAAGTTCGCTTTCATCGTCAGTATTGCCGAATTTTTTCTTTCCGAGATCGTCAGCGTATTTTTCGACGTATTTTTTACAATCTTCTTCAGTTATGTCCTGAACACTGCTTCCGTAGTCGCGCACCGCGTCCTGAACCGCGTTTTCGAGCACCGAGTGCATGACGACGCCGTAATCGAGGTCCGATATCAGATCGTCGTCCTCTTTCACGAGCTTCAGTACGTTCGCAAGGTAAAACTGGAACGGGCAGTCGCTGTATTTAGAAACAGCGGAAAAACTGGTATTTATCTCGCCGCCCGGCATATACATCTCTTTCGGCCCGTTTTCACCGAAATCGAGTTCCTCTTCCGCGCTGTAATATCCGCGGCTCGCCTTTTCACCTGCTTCGTCAGATTCGACTTCCAGATCCTCGAACAGAGAAAGCATCCTGTCGACCACGGCTGAAGGCTCAAGATTCTTATTGTCAAGGCCGTTCATCGCGTATGAGATATTGAGTTCTCTCCTCGGAAGCGAGATGACCGTATATATGTTGAACTGCTCGTTTATAGCCATCATTCTGTCGTCGCCCGCGGTCTCCATATCGTGGGATTCCATAAATCTTCTCTCGTCGTCCGAGATGATCCCGTAGCCGCCGATCTGCTTGGGTATCAATCCGTCGTTTGCCCCGAGCAGATACACCTGTTCTATTTCGTGAGACCTCGATCTGTCCTTCGTTCCCACCTGAACGCAGTCCATCGTCGCGGGGATATATCCGACCTTTAACTGTGCGATCGCAAGGCCCATCGCTCTCGTCAAATAGTCTGCTTTATCTCTTACGTCTTCTCCGAGCCTTATATCTCCGAGGATATTATTAACATACTTAAGTACCTCGTTCACCGCGTCGTACCCTCTTAAAAACTCCGCCGCTTTTTCTGCATTTTCCGCGTATATTTCATCATATTTTTCTTCAAGAGTCTCTTTTACGCCTGTTTTCTTCACAAAATCGGCTATGGCAAGGCAGGCGTCGCGCACTGTGAGACAACCGTCAAGATCCTTCTCAAACTTGCTTATCGTTCCGGCAATGTTCTTTCGGAGCTCCTCGACGCCTTCGTACGCTCCTCTCAATCCGTTCTGCTTCATCGAATCGAAGATCTCTTTTTTTACTTTCTTTTTCCAGGCGGCTTTGCCCTTAAGTCCTGTCCTCCTGTGGTACAGCTCGAGATAATCCGCGCTCTCCTTCTCCTCTTCCCTCGTAAAAAGTCCCATTCTGACGATATCCAGGATCACGCTGCTGTCCCAATTCGAAGCGACTGCCTGCAGGAAAAGAGTGATGTATTTCGCGTACGGGTGGCCTCCGGGATCCTTTTTACTGTCCATAAAGAACGGTATGCGGCTCCTCGAAAAAACTGTTTCGACTATGTCTCCGTACGAATCCATATCGGAGAGGATTATCGATATATCGGAATATTTCAAAGCTCCGCCGCTTTCCGCGACGTCTTTTTTGATCTTTTCGGCGCATGACATCACCTCGTCAAAAGGAGACCTCATGACTCGGACGTTTATGCCCTGCGGCTTCCCTGCCATTTTTTTGTAAGGATATTTGAAAAACGAATTTTCGACGTGGATCAGATATTCATTGTCGCGGTAGCGCTTTTTGATATCACAGTTTTTTTCGTCCCAGACAGCTCCGCATTTGTCTGCGATCCTTTTGAGTTTGTTATATGTCTTTCTCTGCGCTTCGAATACGGGCTCATTGGACTCTCCCATGCAGAGGCTTATGCTGACCTCGTCAGCCTGTTTCACCATTTCTTCGATGATCTTGTATTCCTGGCCTGTAAAACCGTGGAATTCGTCTATCCAGATCTTTGCGCCGGCGAGCATTTTATTGTTCTGCAAAAGTTCGATCAGGGCGTTGTTCTCGTCAGAGGAATCGGTGAATCCTCCCGTCAGAAGTTCCCTGTACGTTCTGTATATGAGAGCGAGATCCTTGAGTTTTTCCGAAAGACCCGCTTTATCCTGCGTTTCCGGAAGTTCAGAAAGGTCTGTGAGCATCTCGGGAGTTATCAGATATCTTTCGAATTCAGCGATCTGTTTTAATATATTGACTGTAAAATCGTCATTGTCGCACATATCGCGGTAATAAAGCAGGCTCTCGCGGATATTCGTCAGTGTCTTGAGCATTATGAGAACGTTTTCGACAGTCGTGACGGCCGGCTTGTCCTTTATCCCGGCTTCTTTGAAACATCTGTATGCGAGCCTCTTAAAACTCAATACTTCATCGTCCATCAGTCCGTCACATTTTCCGACTTCCATGAGCCTCTTTTCGGCGTTGATCATGAACTGTTCCGGCACAATGAGATAAGCCCGTCCTCTGTTTTCCTCTTTCAGATATGACGAGATCTCACTGATGACCTGATGACTTTTCCCTCCGCCCGCTCTGCCGGATATGACGCGAAGTTTCATTGTTTTTTACCTTGATCTATATGTTTCAGCCCTGATTTTCTTCAAAAACGCTCCTGTAGATCTCTCTGTTCTCCATCGTTTTGATCCTCTCGCTGAATTTGCCGGGATCTGACATCTCTTTCGCTCTGAACATATCATACAGTCTCGCGTCCGTGATATCGAGATAATGGAGCACCTCCGCCTCGGGGAACATCGGATATTTCGGGCTGCCGTATTCGGGCTCGTAATGGTGAGAAAGTATCATATGCTCAAGCATTATTTTTATTTCGCTGTCCGTTCCGAGTTCGTCGCAGATATTGTCTATGATCTTTATTCCCTGCACTATATGTCCGAGTAAAATGCCCTCCGTCGAATAGTCCGTGACAAGTCCGAGTTCGCTGATCTCCATTTCTTTTATTTTTCCTATATCGTGGATCATGACTCCCGTGAGGAGCAGATCGCGGTCGAGTTTCGGATAGACCTGCGCATATGCCTCGCCCATTTTGAGCATCGTGCTCGTGTGATAAAGAAGTCCCGAACGGACGGCGTGATGGTTCTTCTTCGCCGCAGGATAGATCAAAAGATCTTCTCTGTATACGTCTATGACTTTATTCGCAACTGCCTTCAAAGCGTCGTTTTTCATCGTCGCGATAACTGAAACTATATACCCCAGCATAGCCTCTCCCGTTTCAGGAGCCGACGGAACGAGGTCGGAAACGTTCACGTGATCGTCTTCATTCGTCCTCCTCATGAGGTCGATCTTAAACTGCATCTGGCCCTGCCAGTCGAGGATGTTTCCTCTCGCTTTCACCACTATACCGGCGGGAAATCTCGTCGCGTTCGTCTCGTCGAAGTCCCAGAGCTTCGCGTTCACTTCGCCCGTCGTATCGGCAAATGTGAAATTCATATATTTATTATTCGTGGTGGTGACCTTGAGTTCAGACTCTTTCACGTAAAAATATCCCGTCACATTGTCTCCCGCCTTGAAATCTATGATCTTCTTCTCCGTAAATTTTACATTGTTCTGAAATGCCATAATATCCTCCCTTTTATTGTGAATTCAGTTCAATATCCGCATTATTGTCTCTCCGTGAAATATTTTACGGCATCATACGCGACGTAGTCAAATCCCTGAATGGGCTTCCCGTTTCCGAGAGATCTGCCGCATTTTTTGCCCTTTTCGATCCTCAGAAACGGCACATATTCTCTCGTATGATCCGTCCCTTTGAAATTCGGGTCGCATCCGTGATCTGCCGTTATTGCGAGGACGTCTCCTCTGTCCATCATTTTGTACATCTCTTCGAGTTTTCCGGAGAGCCTTTGAACGCAGTCGCAGTATCCTTTCGCGTTTCTTCTGTGGCCGTATTCCATATCCGTGTCTACGAGATTGATGAACACGAAAGACCTGTCGGGGATCTGAGTTTTACCGGAAGCGATCGAGATGCAGCGCGCAAGGCACTCCTCGTTCCCCTTGTCCGGGAATGTGAGATCTATTCCCTGCATATTGAAAATGTCTCCGATCTTGCCTACACCTACGCATTTTACGCCGAGTTCTTTGAGTTTGCCGTCCATTACGGTCTTGCCGGGCAGTTCGACGCTGAAATCCTTCCTGTATTTCGTTCTCGTATACGTTCCGTCGGAATTGCGCACATAAGGCCTTGCGATGACTCTTCCGATCCCGTATTCGTCACATATCGTTCTCACCTTGCGGCATATTTCGTGCAGTTCTTCGTGCGGTATATCAGCCTCGTTCGCGGCTATCTGGAGCACAGAATCAGCAGATGTGTATACTATCAAAGCGTTCTTTCTGCTCTGCTCTTCACCCAGAAGCTTTATGACTTCTGTTCCCGATACGGCATAGTTTCCGATCACCGGATGTCCGCATGTTTTTTCTATTTTTTCTATCAGATCGGCAGGAAATGAAGGATATTCCTGAGGGAAAGTTATCATCGGTGATTTTACTCTGAGTCCCGCGATCTCCCAGTGACCTGTCTGCGTATCCTTTCCCGGTGATGCTTTTCTTAAAAAGCCGTAATCTGCCATAGGCGATCTCACAGCTGCGCAGCCGGAAAGTTTCGTACCTGACTCTTCGCTTAAATTTCCCAGTCCGAGTCTGCAGAGGAACGACCACTTTCTCCCGGCCCTTGCGCGGCTTGCGGAAAGAGCCGTATTTGATCCTTCGTCTCCGTATATCCACGCGACGTCGTCAGCTCCTGTTCCGAAGCTGTCGACTACCACAAGATAATATCTCATCCTATTCCACCTCATTCGTATATGTACTGCCTCACGAGTTTTTCGCTCACTTCCGACAGTTTCTTTCTCACGTTATCGGAGACGTTGAATGAAAACAGTTTTTCATCCTCAGCCTCGCAAATATGTTTGACGGCCGCGAAAGTGTTTTCCGCGATCCCCTCTTCTTTATCGTGTGAATATCTCAGGATCGTATCCTCTTCCGGGTAAAATCCCTGCACGCACAAAAGCCTGACCATGAATATACTTTTTAACAGTTCCGGATGCGCGCGCCTTCCGTTCATAAAATAATATGTGTTGAGAAGAAGCCTCAAGGTCTCCGGATCGGGCTGGTTCTCCTGGATGACTTTAAGTGTCAAAGACGCGACCTTCCCGGCGTTTTCAAGCACTTCCAGATCTGTCCTGAGCTCATAGAAGCTCTCTATCGGCGTCGCGTTGTTCAGCCTGTTGAACGTCCCGCCTTTAAAAATATTCATTTCGCTGAAACAAAAAAGCTGAGCCCCGGCGAAGCACTTGCTCGATGGCTTTTTCGCGCCTCTTGCGCTCAGCGTTATCTTTCCGTCCGCGTCCGTAAAAGCAGTAAGTACCTTGTTGCTCTCGCCCACGTCCGTCTCTTTCAGCACTATTCCTCTGGCGATGTATGTCTCCATTTTACTTCTGTTCCCTGTAGCCGAGTTCCTTCAGCATTCCGGGGCTGTTGCGCCAGTCTTCTTTCACTTTCACCCAGAGTTTGAGGTTGACGCCTGTCCCTTCGATGCGCTCGATGTCCCTCCTCGCGGCAGTGCCTATTTTCTTCAGCATCGCACCGTCTTTGCCTATCAGAATGCCCTTGTGGGACTCTTTTTCGCAGAAAATATTCGCTTCTATGCGGGCTTTTCCTTCTTTTCTTCTCGCTTCCTCGAAAACGACTATCTCTACTCCCGTTCCGTGCGGGACCTCCTCGTTCGTGTAAAGGAGTATCTTTTCCCTGATGATCTCGGCTGTCATCTCTCTGACCGTACTGTCTGTTATAATGTCGCCGGGATAGTACTCGGGACCTTCGGGAAGTCTTTTTACTATCTCTTTTTCGATGATGTTTATTCCGTCTCTCTCGCGGGCAGACACGGGGATGATATCGTCAAATTCATATTCTTTGGCGAGCATCTCCGTGAGCCGCAGAAGTTTTTCTTTCTCTATCAGATCTATCTTGGTAAAAATCAGGATGACAGGCGACTTTTTGCCGCCGGCCTTTATCTGAGCGATTATGTTTTTGTCTCCCTCGGAGATGTTGTCCTCTGTCGCGTCAAAAAGGTACAATACAACGTCAGCGTCCCCGATGACTCCCGTCGCAGACTGAACCATGAACTCGCCCAGCTTGTTCTTCGGCTTGTGTATTCCGGGCGTATCAATGAAGATCATCTGGTACTGTTTCTTCGTTATGATCGCTCGAAGATTCGTCCTCGTCGTCTGAGGTCTCGGCGACGTTATCGCGACTTTTTCACCTGTCAAAGCGTTGATAAGAGTGGATTTTCCGACATTCGGACGCCCTATCACCGCTACAAATCCCGATTTGTGTGCCATTTTTACTCTCCGTTCCGGATCATTTATCCGTTAAAATGCCCCTGTATATCCTGCAGTCGTGAGCGGGTACAACAGACGCAAAATGAGTTTTAACAAGTCCCGTCTC
>DBVT01000053.1:3375-9896 GCA_002308775.1 Mageeibacillus sp. UBA1257 | reverse complement strand
AGAACGTATTCGCCGTTTGCCATATGCTTGAATAATACGAGCATACTGTCGTTTCTGAGGACCATTGGAGGCCTGCAGTCGGGATCCTGATCGATAGCTATGAGATCTTTGTTTTTGAGGACCTCGAGGTTTACGTCGCTCACTTTTGTGAGGTCGCAGCCGATCATCAAAGGAGACTGGAACAAACACCACAGGGCGAAATGAGTTCTGTATTCTACGTCACTGCAGCCGCCGTTTGCGACGTTTCCTTCTCCGTGCATTCCGACTATCAGCATGTCTATATCGTTGTAGCAGCCCGTTGCGGAATATGCGAGTTTATCAGTCTGACTGATCGCGATGTTTTTGAAACTGTCGAAATTGTCAAATATATCTCCCGTAGAACGGTACATGTGAACGCCTGCGGATCTGACCCATTTTTCAACTTCGTCGCAGCCCCAGTTGCACGCAGAGAACAATATGTCTCTTCCGCTCGCCTTCAGGGCCATAGACATTCTGTTGTAGAGTATCGGTCCGTTCATCAGAGCGGGCTTGTTGCAGTAGTCGTATTTTAAAAAGTCTACGCCCCACTCCGCGAATGTTTTGGCATCGACGAATTCGTGGTCGAAAGAGCCCGGGAAGCCTGCGCATGTTCTCGATCCGGAGCAGGAATACATTCCGAATTTGAGTCCTTTTGAATGGATGTAATCCGCGAGAGCTTTCATTCCGTTCGGAAATTTTTCGGGATCGGGAACTATCCTTCCGTCATTTCCTCTTTCTTTCAAAGACCAGCAGTCGTCTATTACGACATACTCGTATCCCGCGTCCTTAAGTCCTTTTTCGACTATCATGTCTGCGGCGTCTTTTACGACTTTTTCGTTGATGTTCCATCCGAATGTGTTCCAGGAGTTCCATCCCATAGGTGGTGTTTTGATCGTCATTTTCTTCTCAATTCCTTTCTGTTTTACTATTATGAAGTCCAAGCTTTGAGGACTTTATTAGCAAAAAATACTTCTGTCAGGCGTCTAAAAATCCTTCGCTATCGCGATGAGGAGCTTCGCCGTCTTTTCCATCGATTCAACGCATGCATATTCGAATCTGCCGTGGTAGTTGTGGCCTCCGGTGCAGAGATTCGGGCAAGGAAGCCCCATGAACGACAGTCTCGCGCCGTCGGTGCCTCCTCTTATCGGTTTAATGATCGGCTCCTGTCCGAGCTCTCTCATATGCTTTTTCGCTTTTTCGATGAGGAAAATATTCTCCGGTTCGATTTTTTCTTTCATGTTGTAATACTGGTCGCGCATTTGGAGTTCGCATGTTCCCGCGCCGTATTTTTGATTCAGTACGTCGCAGATTTTGCTCATAAGAGCCTTCTTTTCAAGGAATTTGGACATGTCGTGGTCTCTGATGATATATGATATCTCAGCCTCGTCGACGGTGCCTTTCATATCCGTAAGGTGGTAAAAGCCCTGATATCCTTCCGTGTTATCGGGCCTCTGATTCTTCGGGAGAAGGTCGTTCAGCTCGATCGCGACAAGCGACGCGTTGACCATCGTATTTTTCGCGTCTCCCGGGTGTACACTGACGCCTTTGATGATGACTCTTACTCCGGCGGCGTTGAAATTTTCGTATTCGATCTCTCCGAACGCTCCCCCGTCGACGGTATATGCGTAATCAGCATCCAATTTGTCAAGATCTATGTGATCCACTCCCTCGCCTATCTCCTCATCCGGCGTAAAACATATCCTGATCTCTCCGTGCTTTTCTTCAGGATGAGTTATCAGATATTCGGCCATCGTCATTATCTCAGACACTCCCGCTTTGTCGTCCGCTCCGAGCAATGTCGAACCGTCAGTCGTGATCAAAGTCTGCCCTACGTAATTTTTGAGCGCGGGAAACTTCTCGGTGCTTAAAATATACTTTCCGTCTCCGCCGAGATCTATATCTTTGCCGTCATAGTTTTTTACGATCCGAGGATTCACATTTTCATCCGTGACCTCCGGTGATGTGTCCATATGGGATATAAAAGCGAGCTTTTTTCCGTCTTTTCTTCCGTCGCTTGCGTGGATCTTCGCATAGACATAGCAGTGTTCGTCGTCAAAATAAACCTCGTCAGCTCCCATATCGCGAAGCTCCTCAGTGAGCATCCTTCCGAGATTTTTCTGTTTTTCCGTACTCGGTGACTTCCCGCTCGTCTCGCTTGACTGCGTATCCACCTTCACATATCTTAAAAATTTATCAGTCAGAACGCTGCAGATGTCCATTTTATCCTCCCCTTTACTGTTTTTTCGCCGTCGCAGCCATGCGAAGAAGAGGCAGTATAACGCCTCCTACGGAATTGCCCAAGGTCATAATGAAGACGTAAAGAAGAGTCTTCCACGACCACATTCCCGCGACCGAGAAATAGTACATATTCGCGACGCAGTGCTCAAAGCCGCACAATATGAAAACAGCGACCCCGAAGAAAAGCGCAAGATATTTTCCGACCTCGTGCGGTATGTTTTTAAATCCTTCAACGGCGATATATATCAGCATATCGCAGAATATCGAGAGTATAAGTATGCTCCAGACGGAATCGTTCAGCTTCGTTTCGCAGAGCACTTTTGCCCTTTCCTGAAGATTCGCGCCAATTCTGGTGAGCCTTTCAAGACCCGCGACGGCGAGCGTTCCGGCGAGGTTTCCAAGCCAGATCACCGGAAGCATCAGAGCGTATTTTTTGTCGTTGTCGAAAATATAGCAGATCTTTCCCGTGTAAAGATTCATACCGAAAACGCACACGGAAAAAAGTCCTATCGTAAAAAACAGCGACCCGATTATCTTGTTTTCAACGGAGAGAAAGACAGTTCCTCCGATGGCTATGGCTATGCCCGCGAGCAAGCCTCCCGCAAAAGTTTTCAGAAGTTTTTTTACCATAAGAGAAGCCTTTCTGATTTTTTTATTTTTCCATCCAGGTGGACGGTGAAAGAGCGAAGAGCATCGGGTATATCTCGAGTCTTCCGAAGAGCATCGTGACAGTCAAAAGTATCTTGGCAAATATCGAGAAGTTTGCATAGCTTGCGACTGATGCGGTGGCCGAGAAGAACGGTCCGATGTTGTTGAGGCATGAGAGCGTCGCCGTAAAAGCTGCCCCGAAATCGAACATCGGCTCCAATGTCAGCGCGAAGCATACGGCAGCGAAGATCACCAAATATACGAGAAAATACGAAGAGACGTTGCTTATGGTCTGATCGTCAACTTTCTTCCCTTCGAATGTGAGCAGGCTCACCTGTCTGGGATGGAGCGTCTTTTTGAGGTCTCTCCTCATGATCTTGAAAAGCATCATGACTCTCGACACTTTCAGACCGCCGCCCGTTGAACCGGCGCAGGCACCTACAAACATAAGTATAACGAGTATGGCTTTTGAGAGGTACGGCCATTCGTTTGTCGCAACGGTCCCGTAACCTGTCGAGCTCATGTATGAAGCAACGTTGAACGCAGACGTTCTGAGAGCGTCGCCGAATCCGTTGCATGTATTGAATATATTCGCGCAAATGATCGAGACGGATGTCACGACTATTCCGCAGTAACACCAAAGCTCGCGGCTCTTTATCACCTGGCCTATTTTACCTACTAAAATCAAATAGTACAGGTTGAAGTTGACTCCGAAGAGGAACATAAACGCTGTGATGACCCACTGAATGTATGAGCTGTAAGAGTTGATGCTCGACATGAGCGGAGCAAAACCACCTGTGCCGGCAGTACCGAACGCCAGACAGAGGCTTTCGAATACACTCATTCCGCCGAAGAGCAAAAGTATCGCTTCTATCGCAGTCATCGCGACGTAAATTATATACAGTATGAGGGCTGTGCTTTTTGCCTTCGGAACGAGTTTGCCGACTATAGGTCCGGGCATTTCCGCTCTCATCAAATGTATCGATTTGCTGCCCTCTATCGGAAGTATCGCCATAACGAGAACGAGCACGCCCATACCGCCGATAAAGTGAGTAAAGCTTCTCCAGAATAACATTCCGCGGCTCAGCGTCTCTACCGTCACAGCCATTCCCGGCTCTGTCAGTACAGATGCTCCCGTAGTAGTAAAACCGCTCACCGTTTCAAAGAGAGCGTCCACGAAATTCGGTATTTCACCGCTTATGAAAAAAGGAAGGCATCCCACGACGGACATCAGCGTCCAGGAAAGGGCGACTATTACAAAGCCTTCTTTAACGAACAGATTTTTCTTTTGCGGTCTGGATAAAAGAGTAAGCGCGAAACCGATCGCGAGAGAAATGGCGGCAGATACGATGAAAGCCCAGAAATGCGGCTCTCTATAGATGATCGAAACTATCAAAGGAAGAGAGAAAAGCGCCGCCTCGACCTGCATTATTCTACCTGTATAAAAGAATACTATCCGTTTGTTCATCTATGTTTCGCCTCTGTTTTTTGCCTCTTTTTCAGTTGTTTACCATACCAGTATATCGTCCAGCGTCGTCAGGTGGTGACCGGTGGAGACTACTATCACACTGTCGTCAGGCATGATCGTGTCGTCGCCCGAAGGAACTATCGTCTTCTTGTCTCTTATGATGCCGACTATGAGGATGTTGTCTTGGATCGGCAGATGCTTGAGAGGGATGTCGATACATTTCGATTCGAGTTTTACGCTGAATTCGACCGCTTCGGCCTGTCCGTCCATGAGCATGTACAGCGTCTTCATTTTGCTTCCGACCGAATTCTGAAGCGCTCTCGCATATCTGATAACTTCGTTTGAAACTATGTGCGCCGGCGTGATTATGCAGTCAAGTCCGAGATTTTCCGCGATGTGTGAAAGTTCTTCGCTGTTGACCTTAGTTATGACTGTCGGGATCTTTTTCTGTTGAGCGTATATTGAAACGAGTATGTTCTCTTCATCCATTCCCGTGAGCGCCACGAACGCGTCGGCTGTGTCTATACCCTCTTCCGAGAGCACCTCGTGGTTCATTCCGTTGCCTTCGATTATCGTCGCGTTCGGAAGCGCCGATGAGAGATCCTCGCACGTTTTCTTGTCCAGTTCGACGATCTTGACCTCGTTTTCAAGGCCTGTCAGCATATCGGCGAGATAATGGGCTATCCTGCTGCCGCCGACGATCATTATACTTCTCGCCTGTTTCTGGAACGCTCCGAGCTCCTTGAGGAACTTCTGTATCTCGACAGGAGATGCGGCAAGTTCAATGAGGTCTCCGCTCTTCAGCGCAAAATTGCCGTCCGGAATAACAGTCACGTTATCCCTCTGAACGGCGCATACGAGCACTTTTGCCTTGTAATTGTTTCTGAGTTCGCGAAGCGTCATTCCGTCAAGAACCGATTCCGACTTGAGCCTGAGCTCGACCATTTCGAACCTTCTCGTAGAGAACATTTCTATCTTGATCGCAGACGGGAATTTTATTATATTAAAAATCTGCTGCGCCGCCAGGAGCTCCGGATTCATGGTGCGCGAAAGCTCGAGCTGCTTCTGGACAAACGAGAGGTTTCTGTCGTTGTACTCAGGGTTTCTGATCCTTGCGATAGTGTGCTTCGCTCCGAGTTTTTTCGCGATAAAGCACATCAGCATATTCTGCTCGTCCTGGCTCGTAACTGCCACGAAAAGGTCTGCTTTTTTCGTTCCCGCCTCTTCGAGGACGTCGCTGTCAACGCCGTTTCCGTTGACTGTCATAATATCGAAATTGTTTGTAAGATTCGATATGACCGTATCCGATGTGTCTACGGCTGTTATATCGTGGCCCTCTTTTACGAGATTTGCGATGATCGCCGTTCCGATTTTGCCGCATCCGACAACTACAATTTTCACTTGAAATGTTCCTCCGTAAAATTATTCTCTACGTTTGATTCTTTTGAGGCAAATCCGTCGTTTGCCTCATATCATTGTATCATACTTTATGTATTACTCTCAAGTTATTCGCCCGGGCGTCTCTTTTTTGACCGGCTGTTTTTCTTACGCGAACAGTTCATATTGCTTTTTCAAGAGCGCGATCTCCCTCGCGTACCCCTCAAGTTCGTTGGGCGTTTCGAGGCAGAACGGGATGTTTGCAAGCAGCGGATGGCAGATTATCCTCGTTATAGCGTCAAGGCCCAGGCCGCCCTCGCCTATTTTACTGTGTCTGTCTTTTCTGCTGCCGAGTGTGTTCATGCTGTCGTTCAGGTGGATAAATTTCAGTTTTTGAAGGCCTATGACCTCGTCGAAATGCTTTATTATGCCGTCCAGATCGTTCACAATGTCGTATCCGCCGTCAAAAGTGTGGCACGTATCAAAGCAGACTCCGACTTTTTCCTCCAGTTCGACTCTGTCGATTATAGCTTTTATCTCCTCGAATGTCCTGCCGATCTCGCTGCCTTTTCCTGCCATAGTCTCGATCAGAACCGTCGTTTTCATGTCCTTTGTGAGAAGTCTGTTCAGAAGAGCTGCCGTCTTTTCGATACCGATATCTGCACCCTGTCCGACGTGGCAGCCTGGATGAAAATTGTAATAATTTCCGGGAATATACTCCATGCGCTCCAGGTCCTCTTTGAAGACCGTTTCCGCGTATTCCGCGACTTTC
>DBVT01000053.1:0-3330 GCA_002308775.1 Mageeibacillus sp. UBA1257 | reverse complement strand
CCGAATCCCTGCTCCTTACAGATTTTATTATATTCTTCGCAGTCCTTTTCATTTATCGGTTTTGCGTTTCCGCCCCTCGGAGGCCTCGTAAAAAACTGGAACGTGTCTCCGTTTATTTCTTTTATCTTTTCCATCGTCTGCACGAAGCCGGCGGATGCGCTCGTGTGGCAGCCTATTTTAAGCATCTTTTTTCTTGCCTTTCGTTTTCTTATAAATGAGTATCGCAAGCCCTGCGCCCAGCGCGGCTGTCAGGATCCCTTCGATGATATAAATGACAGTGCGCCTTTTCGCTTTTGAAATGTCTATTTTTGCCGACATTCCGAGACGCATGGCTATCGCTCCCTGGTTCTCAAAAGGCTTTTCACCGTCCGTAGGGATCATTCTGACTGTCTTAACTCCGATCGAATCATCAGTCAAAAAGGCATAGAGCGTGTTGTCTTTCTCTCTCACGACGATATCCTTCGCTACATTGAAAACGTTTGAAAGCTCTCCGACATCGAAGATCTCGTATGTGAATGAATTGTCTGCGCAGCCGGTGTCGACGAGGACGATCTCCGGGTATCCGTACATATTTTTCAGATTGATGTCAGACCTTATAGCTGAGGCTTCAGCCCTTCGCACAGCCGCATATTTCCTGTCAAGTTTCGTTACGTAAACGTAAAATGAATCGCCCGAAGTCTTGTTTCTGAAAAATCCGTACAGGCAGTCCCCTTTTTCACCCGCCTTGCCTTTTTCCGTTACTTCGACGTGGTCGTAATTGTACAATATCATCATTTTCGAGCCTTCTTCAGTATACTGCTGAAATCCGTCAAATGAATCTGCTATGAGCTTTCTGTCCGCTTCGTCGGCGTCCATCACACCGACGATAAAAGGATCGTATTTATTTTTGATCTCGGTGAGTTTTTCGGCAGAATAATCGTATGACATATCGATCGCGACGATCGAGAGTATGTCCTCATCAGCCATGTATATCTTACTTTCGTTCGTAAAGATCAGAGTTGAGAGTTCTTTTGCGACAGCCGTTTTGCCTGTGACCTCGCCGTTTGCCTCCGAGATGCTGAAAAGTTCGGCGTCAAAGAGCATTTCATCGCCGATCATCACATTTTTCGACAGCTTTATAAGCGCCTCCAGGTTGTATCCTTTGTCAGTCTTTTTGTATTCTGCGGCGACATAATCTCTGCGGTCGTTGTTTATCGTTTCGCCGAATTCTTCCGTCTTGTAATGGCTGTAAAGTATGACAGTAAGATTTCCCGTCAGCGGATCGTCGAGCTGCTCCTTCGGGGTGTTTTTTCCGTCCGACGCGTTCTCGGCGAATATCAGTTTCAGGCAGTCGTTGTCCGTCAGGACAGAATCAGATCCGCACACTTTATCGTCTGTCACTTCGCAGTAAAAATACAGATTCGCGCCTGACCAGAGCATTTTCATGGTGCCTTTCGGGGCATTTTCACCGTCTTTGACCTCTATTACTTCGGAAATATCATAAGACGTCGCTTCGTTCCACATCTCCTCAGGCACACCGTCGAGCGTCGGAAAAGCCTCAGTATAATTGACCTTCAGCTTGCCGTTCGTATCGAGCACGTCGTCGTTGCCGTATGCCGATATTTTTTGCGTGTTTATCGAGGCCGAGGCGGTAAAAATCATCGCCGCCAGAACAGTCAAAACTGCTTTTTGGAATATATTTTTGAACGTCTTCATCAGTTTTCTCACCTTTTCCCGGCAGCGCGTAAAATTCGGCCGAAGAGATATGATAATTGTACAGGGAAATGACAGAATTTTCAAGGGCTGCGCCAACGGGAAAAGCGGAAGGAGGGATGCATTCCTTTTACTTCTTGCGATTTTGCGGTCTAAATGTTATCATATTCAACGAAATGGGGTGCTGTTTTTGGGCAAGGTCGGCGGCAATACTTCTTCCGTAAGAAAAAACATTCTTGAATATTTGGAGAGCTTTCCGGACAGGGTTTTCGAGGCGGAGAGCTATTTTCCCGCTGAGATCGTAATGATGATGACGTATGTTACGCTCGTGACCGGGCATGAGATAGCGGTGCTTCTGGACAGAAAAAACAGATTGCTGGCGATCTCTTTGGGCGACAGCGACACGGTGGAGCTTCCCGAAGCGGCAAAGCGAAGGGGCACGCAGAGGCTCAGCGGAATAAGGCTTTTGCACACTCATCCGAACGGAACGGTGACTCCCTCTTCGATCGATATAAACTCCCTCAAAAATATGAAATACGATTCAATGTGCGTGATCGGCGTCAGACAGTCGGAAGATTTTTCCGAAGACATTCCCGCCGAGGGTGACCTTTCGCTTTCAAGGTTCGTAACGGGTCTTTCGGCGTCTGTCCTTCCCATTCCCGACAAAAAGGCAAAGCAGATTCAAGCAGCTGCGGGATCGCAGGAAAAGCCCGTAAACGACGATCCCGGTAAAAATGACGGATACGAGCTCTTCGGACCGGAAAGTTTCAGAAAAAGAGACAGATTCGACACGCTCTTTGAAAGGGCTTTATTGTACGATAAAAACGTTTCAAAGCAGAGCGAAACGCAGGAAGAAAAGAATGAAAAGGCTATTCTCGTTGGAGTTATAACGCCTTCCGCAGGCTACGATTTCGGCGGAGTCGACGAGACGCTTGCGGAGCTTTGCGAGCTCGCGAAAACAGCCGGAGCTGAAGTCGCCGGAGTTTTTACGCAGAGAAAAGAGGCGCCTGACGCGAGATATTATATCGGCAAAGGTCTCGCGGAGGAACTCTCTCTTAAAAGGCAGGCTCTTGGCGCGTCCCTGATAATTTTTGACGATGAACTCTCAAGTTCGCAGATCAACAACCTGGAAACGGTCATCGGAGCGAGGGTCATAGACAGAACGGCGCTCGTGCTCGATATTTTCGCGATGAGGGCAAATTCAAAAGAAGGGCGCCTTCAGGTTGAACTTGCGCAGCAAAAATACAGACTGCCGAGAATCATGGGTCAGGGTCATTCCCTCTCAAGGCTCGGCGGCGTTATCGGAACGAGAGGCCCGGGCGAGACAAAACTCGAAAGCGACAGAAGGCATATCAGGAGAAGGATCGAATTTCTCGAGGATCAGTTGTCGGAAGTCAGCAGGAAAAGAGGCGTTTTACGCTCGCAGAGAAGAAAGAACGAATATCCGTCGATCGCCGTCGTAGGTTATACAAACGCGGGAAAATCCTCCCTTCAAAACGCGCTGTGCGGCTCCGATTCACTTTGCGAGGACAAGCTTTTCGCGACTCTTGATCCCGCGGTTCGTAAAATGGAATCGCCCGACGGAAGAATATACCTTCTGACAGACACTGTCGGATTCATCAGAAAACTGCCGCACGA
>DBVT01000064.1:6528-10354 GCA_002308775.1 Mageeibacillus sp. UBA1257 | reverse complement strand
ACGAAGTGTCGTTCAAAAGGCAAACGCAGAAATTTCTGAAGTCCTCCGTGACAACGGTTATGTGGTTTTCGATGAGATCGCGGTTGTTTTTGTATCTCGCCTTGAATTCCGTCAATCTGACCGTCGATCCGTCTGTCGCGTTGAAAACAGAAAGTCCGGTTCCTGTTGCATATACGAATTTTGAATAGCCGTCAAATGTATAAACGCATGTCACATCGCTTAAAATGACGTCGTCGCCTGCGTTTGTCTCTCTTACGAGCTTGCCTGTGAGGTCAAAGTATTTATATGTTGAATCGACTGATCTGAATACTTCGTACGGGACAGCCTGCTCAAAAGGACACGACAGCTCAGTCAAAACTCCGCCCGTAACAGAAGCGCCGTCAGATCTGCTTGCGACAAAACTGTATACCGTTTCTCCCTTTTTGAAGAAAAGCGAGAAAGTGTCATGCATCGCGGTGTAATTGTATTTTCCCTCCTGAGTGGGCAGGCAGAGCTCTGTCACTCCGTCTGCAAGTATCCTGTGAACGCCTTCTTCAACAGAGTAGATGCTGCACGTTTTGTCCTGATTTTTAAGAGCGATCTGCCCGAACTCAGACTCGTAAAATGCGGAAACATTTTCCGCGACATATCTCGTTTCGCCATCTTTATAGACGAAAACGGTATTGGAGTAAACGTAGCCTGTCGCGTAAACTATGTAAGAACCGTCCGGGGCGATCGCGAAACTGTCGACTTTTTCGTCGATCTTCATAGCTGTCTTAGTCTCGAAATCGCACAGGAAAAGTATATTGATCTTATTGAACGTGAGAAGATAAGCGGCTCTGCTGCCGTCCGCGGACAGCCTGAAATTGCCCTCGCGGAGAAGAACCTCGAAGACCTTTGCCGGAGCGTCTGAATTAACAGAATACCCGCTCGGAAGGAGATTGACGAAATCTCCTTTGTACATCATCTGAATGTTGCCGTTGGCTACCGAAAAAACAGGATGAACGTCATTGCCTTCGGAGAAATTGCAGTCCGCGAAAAGAACGGGAGCATCCTTGGCTTCTTCCTTAGGCGGCGTAAAAACTTTTGTGCTGAGAAATTCGTCATAATTCGGGAGGAATACGATTATCACCAGGCATATTAATATGACCAGTATGAATAAAACTACGTTTAAAAACTTTTTCATGGGAATATCTTTCCTCCTGCTTTCTTTTGTAAGGTCCGGACTTGTCTCGATCCCGCTGTCCGGAACGTTCCTGCTTTGTTATATTATATCAAGCAAAGACAGCGCGTTCAAGTTGAATAATTTTTCTTTTTGAGCGTCTGAAAGAGGCAGCGATTTGACGTATCTTACAGATTCCGCGGGGTTTTCCCACGGGCAGTCGCTGCCGAGCATAACACGGTCCTCAGAGTGCCTGTTGTATATTTCCATAAACAGCTCTTTTGAAAGGCCCATCGTTTTACACATCGCTGTATCGAACCATACGTTAGGAAGTCCGGCAAGCAGATCTCTGACCTGTTCCCACATGTTCAGACCGCCGAAGTGCGCGAGTACCATCTTCATATTCGGAAAATCGAGGGCGACCTGTCTGTTCATCAAAGGCGTCGAATGTATATCGTTTGGGGAATAGCAGTCCCAACCGGCGTGAAAAACTATCGGAAGTCCTATCTCGCTGACCTTCTCATAAAAAGGATATATCCTCTTCTCATTCGTGTAAAAACCCTGATAATCGGGATGCACCTTGATCCCTTTTATTCCGAGTGTTTTTATCCTGTCGAGCTCATCGAGAGCATCGGGAGAGAGCGGATTCACTGAACCGAAGAAGACCATTTTGCCGTCGTACATTGCGTTGTCTTCGGCACATATGTTGTTGATCGTCGTGTGCGCGGTGAGGCTGGTCGCGATATTCAATGACACGCACATATCTATCCCGAATTCTTCAAAGCGAGATATCGTACCGGAGATCGTTCCGTCTGTCACAGGAGTGATCCCTGAAAAACCCTGAAGCCTTGCGAGCGCTTTTGCGGAAATCTTCTCCGGGAATGTATGAGTATGAAAATCTATTATCTTCGGCAGATTTTTTTGATCCATTTTTTCGGCCTTTCGACAAAATCAGCGCGTTTTTCGATAAAAACCGCGAAAATAATTATACACCTGTTTTGATTTTTGTGACAGTCTGCCCGGGAAATATCGGGTAAAAAAATCCCGCAAGCGTTAACTTGCGGGACAGTCTGGAGCCACTGGTCAGAATCGAACTGACAACCTGCTCGTTACGAGTGAGCTGCTCTGCCTTTGAGCCACAGTGGCGAGACGAATGATATTTTAACACAAAAAACGAAATAGTCAATATCAAAATCGAACAAATTTGAAATATTTTCCGCTCGTTCGCCGCTTTATTTCCGAAAAATGATTCGCAAATTCTCGCGAATAACGGGAAAATGACCTCGCCGTTTTTTTGCGCGAGGCACGCTGGTAAAATTGCCGCAGAACCGAGGGAGGTGGTTTTGTGGAAGCTGAGAAAAAGTACAGGCTCACTGACAGGTTTCTCAAGGATGAGGAATTTTCTTCAGAGAAGAACGTCATCAGAGGACTCGATACTGCGACCGGGGGACGTGTACTGATAAAGAGATGGGAGAGCGGATCGTACAGGGGGATCAATGAGATCGCTCAGCGTTCGAAGATGTCTTTTGAGAATATTACGCCTTTTGTGTGCAGCTTTGAGGAGGAAAGCTACAGGTATATGGTGTGCAAATGGGCAGAGGGGAAAAGTCTTGAGGAGTACATCGCCGAAGGCGGGACGTTTGAGGAGAAGGAGGCGCTCGGCGTATTTTACGAGATATGCAGGACGATCGTATATCTGGGGGAGCATGAAAACGGGCCTGTCATTTTCAACGATCTGAAGCCGGGCAATATCATAATCGAAGAAAAGAAAGAAACGGGTGGTAGAAGTTTTTCTGTGAAACTGATCGATTTTGAGGCTTGCGTGCGCGCAGGAGACGCTGAAAAAAACAAATTCAGGCTTTTCGAGACCATTCCCGTAGGTTCGTATTTTTTCAGCGCCCCCGAGGTCCTTTTGGGTAAAAGCACGATCTTTTCCGACGTCTACTCTGCGGGGGCGGTGCTCGGATGCATGCTCTACGGAAAGGATTTTTACGAGAAAACGGAGGAATGCCTGAGAAACGGAAAAACGGCTCTCGCGACGATGATCAGGGAATGTATGGTGAGGGAAGAACCTTTCAAAAGGGTCTCTCCGAGGAGGCTGCTCGAGAAGATCGAAGGGTATATCGCAACAGGGACTTATGACGAAGAGGCTTTGCCGGAATCTGAACCTGACAAAGAGGATCAAAAGCTTTCAGAACGCACTGAGACTGAGAAAAAACAGATCGAAGAACGGAAAGAAGAAAAAAAGATCAAAAACGTAAAAACGACTGAAAATATGCAGACAGAGGCGCAAAAACAGCCCAAAAAGGACAAAAAAGTCTCGGAAAAGTTCAAATTCGCGAGCAAACTGTCTGTCTGTACCGATGACAATCTGTGTTTCGCGACGGAGCTTGCTTACGCGTGCGCGGAGGATTTCAAGATGAAGACGCTGCTGGTGGACTCTTTCACGCATAAGAACAGGATCAAGTCGTTCATGCTCGCGGATACGGTCACGGAGCAGGAGGATTACAGCTACGGAGCTTACGGGCTGGAGACGTGTCTTTTCGGTGACGTCGACATGTGGTACAAGAGCGGTTTTATCGGTAAAACGGAAGGCAGCGGGAACCTTTTTACAGGCACGAAGCAACTTCTGGAGGAGATCTTTTCGAGAAACGACAAGCTGGACGATTTCTATGCCTGGGCTTA
>DBVT01000064.1:0-6434 GCA_002308775.1 Mageeibacillus sp. UBA1257 | reverse complement strand
TGGAGACAGCTTGCGAGCACTACACAGAACTTTCGAAAAAGGGGAAAGTGTACAAAAAGAACGTGAAATATGTCGCCTGGGACTACAAAAAGGAGCAGAGCCTTCCCGAAAAAGGCATTACTTACCTTACGGGAGAGGACAGATATCTCGGTGCGATCAGCTATGATAACGAGCGTTACAGAAGGAGAAATACGAGGGAGAAGCCTGAATTTTACGGTAAAAATACATATGTCAGAGAAGAATATGACGGCATCCTCAACAAGATGCTTTTCGGAGGAGAGAAATGAAGAAGAATCTTTTGCTTAAAATAGCAGTCGTACTGCTCGCCATGGCACTCGTCGCGGGTATATATACGTTATTCGTGATACCGTCAGTCAGAAAGGAAGAGCAGGAAAAGAGCAAAAAAGAGATCGCCAGGATAACGGAAATGTACGTTTCCGTACCGATATACAACGGAGAGACGCCCCTTGTAAAAGGGACGCTGATGACTGAAGCGCTTGCCGGACTTTTTACCGCCATGAAGGTGCCGGCGGCGAGTCTGAACGCTGAAATGCTGACGGACATCGGAACATCGTACGGTTTTCAGCTCGCGGGCACACTCAGCAAGGGGGAGCCGCTCACGATCGCGAACCTCGAAAGGGCCGATCTTGAGGAAAACGAAGAGGAAAGACTCAAGGAATTCGCCGTATCGAGCCTCGTGTGCGAGAAGGTGGTTCCGGGAACGTATATCGATGTTGTTGTGAGGTACGAAGACGGTACATATGACGTTGTCCTGGTCAAGAAGAGGGTCCATGACGTGAGGCAGACGGCTGACGCCGAAGGCAATTATACCGTTGTGATTCCTGTAACAGAGGGAGAGTATGCGGACATGCTCGCAGCCCGAAAACTCGGAGAACTTGATACGAGACTGTATCTGGACGAAAAACACCCCGCGTCGACAGCTACATTCGGAGAGAAAAGATCTTGAGAGAAGGGGCAGAGCTTGAATGGACGAAAAGAATACTCGAAAACGCTCTTACGGATGCCGACCTGTACAGGAGGATACGCGGAACGGGTCAAAGGGAGGCAGAACTTGCAGTGGCTTCATTTTCGGAAGTCAAGGACAATGCCGCACTCGGAGACAGGCAAGCGAGGGATAAGATAGTCGGATATTTTTCCGAAGTCATTGAAAATCAGGCGGGAGGAAATCTTGCGAGGGTTCTTGCGGGACTCGTTGATTTTGAAAACATCGAAAACAACGAAGACGACGTGATCTTTGAGATGCTTACAGACGGAGAGAGCTTTGCGAATGTACTTGCGAAGTACGCGGAAGAAGACATTTTTGACAGCGAAATGCTCAGAAAAGCGGTAAAAACAGAGAATTCCGAAGGAAGAATACAAAAAAAGTATTTAAAACGGGAGGAAAAACTCAGATTTGTAGCCGAGAGAATGTACGCATATGTTTACGGACAGGACTGCATCGATTCGCTGCAGTATCAGGATATCAACGAGATCGGAATGCTCAGCGCAAACTATATCTATGTGATATTCAGAGGCAGAAAGGTGAGACTTCCGTTTCTCCGGATGGCGGATACAAGCGTATTGATAAACATCCAGAAGAAGACGACACAAAATTCCGCTCTCAATTTCGACAGGCAGAATCCGATCCTCGTGACAGCGAAAAACAACTCAAGCAGGATCTCTGTCGCCGCGTTTGACGTCACTCCTTTTGATTCGGACGTTTATTACAACGAGAGGATATTCAACCTTAACGTTATAACGCTCGAGGAAATGAGGGACAGATTCGGAACGATAGACGGAGATATCTACAGGTTTCTCTGCATGAATCAAAGGGGAAGAGGAAGTTTTCTGGTGACGGGCTCTGACATGGGCGTCGGGAAAAGTACTTTTTTACTCGCGATGCTCGAAAAATACCCGGATTATTGGGGAATAGGCGTTCTGGACGCTCAAAATGAGCTGCAGACAGGTTTGAAATACCCCGGTAAAAATGTCATAACGCTCGTCGAAAACAGCAAAAAGACGCTCTCTCAGTGCTTCGCATACCTCCTTAAAACGTCAAGAGATATCATTGTCGTAGGAGAGATAACTCTTCCGGAGGAAGTGTCGGAGATGATCAACGCGGCGATGAGACTCAATGCCGGAGTTTGCGGAACGATGCACTCTCTTTCGCCCGCGGAGACCATACCGAATCTCAGAAATCTTATGCTGAGGACGGATATGTACAACTCAAAAGATGCGGCAGAGGATGACGCCGCCGGAGCGATCGATCTGGTGATACACCTTCGGAGACTTGCAAAAGGCAGGATAGTTGCGGAGACGATACATGAGATATGTCTCCCCGATGAGGAGTTTCTGTCAGATCAGCTGATCGAAACGGAGAAATGGCAGGAAAATGAGGAAAACGAGGAGTTCTTACGAAAGACGCTTTTGAAACTGAAGATAATGTCCGAAAGGAGCAGACTTTCGGGAAAGAGGTATGAGATGAGAAAGCTTTTCGCGTACAATGCCTCGAGCGACTGCTGGGATTCTTTCATGTCACCTTCGGAAAAGTATTTCAGAAAGATGGAAAGATATGTCGGAGCCGAAGAGATCGGCGATATCAGAAAAATGTTCTCGGAACGGAGGAAAAAAGCGAATGAAAATTGACGGATATTTTGTGATCTTTATCGCTTTGCTTCTTGCGGGAGCGGCCTCTTTCGCGGCATTTCTGATCGTCGGGATACTCAAAAGAAGGGAGACCGCGAAGGTCGGAAGCATTGAGCGGCAAAAGGTTTTTACCGCGAAAAACGGGAAAATCAAGGATTTTTTGAGTAAAAACAAGTACATTTCTTCGTTTATTCACGAAATGGCGCTCAGATTTTCAGTATTCAACACGAAAAGCACAGCGTACAACGAAGGAATTGCCGTGACGAGCCTTCTGACTTCCGCGATTCTGACAATTTCCTTTTCATGCATCATGACCGCCGCCACTTATCCTCTCTGGTATATGGGAGCTGTCTATTCACTTCTTTTCGCCGGAGGCATAGCGCTTTTGTTTGTCGGTATTTCCGAAATATCGGTGTCGGCTTTTACGAAGCATCTGCCCGAGACGCTCAGAATACTCAATTCAAGATATGCGAGCCGAGGAAACATTATGAAGGCGATAGCGGCGAGTATGGACGATTTTCAGCCGATAGTAAAAAGGGAGATGATCAGGATATATGACGCTCTCAAGCAGAACGACATGGAGAAGATAAGATCGACTTTTGCCGAGACGGAGGAAAAATACGCGGGAGAATACGTGACTTTGATGCTGGAACTCATCAGCCATGCATATTACAACGGGGGAGACGATGTGGTAAAAGCGCAATTTGATACTGTCACGGAGGATGTCATAGAAGAGCTTGAAAACAGGAAGGACGTAAGACAGGCATCTCTGGGATATTCCGTAATGTCACTTTTATTCATACCTCTCCTCCCTCTGGCGGCGGCTTTTAACAACAGCATACTCGAAAGCTCGTCTTCGGAATACTATGTCGGGATCACCGGAACGATCTATGCTGCCGTCTATATTGCGTCTGTATTTCTGCTGATTTTGACGATTTTTCTGCTCGAAAGGAAGGAAAAGTGATGAAAAAGCTTAAAAACAATCTCATTTTCTTTTTTGTTGCTCTTGCAGCGGGAGCGGCGATAATCGTTACGAACAAGCTGGCAGGCATAGGTGAAAACGTCAATATTGCCCTTCAGATCACGGTCGCGCTTTGCGCCGCGTGCATATCGTTTTTCATTCCGGAACTGATAACGAAGCTTGTGAAAAGCAGAGAAAAGAGCAAAAAGGCGAGAGAGCTGCGGTTCCTTAAAAAGCTTTTCGTAATAAGCGGAAGCGTAAAACCGGCTGATTTTGTGAGAGTTATCAAGACGCTCATACCGAGGTCATTTTACTATCGGGAACTGCTTGAAAACATTCTCGAAAACCATAAAAAGAGCAATATGAATATGGAGATATTTTACACGAATCTGCTCAAAGAGACTGACGATCTCGCCTTGAAACTCTTTTGTGAAAAGCTCAATATGGCCGCGAATTACGATTTTGACAAGGCAGTAAAAAGCATCGAAGAGGATTTCGAGAGGGAACAGAGAGAATACGCCAGATTCGTGAAAAAGAAGATCGAGATCATCAATATCGTGGGCGTAGTAGGAATGTTTCTGATCATCACGATCCTCATGCTCTGGCTTTTGGGACCGTGGCTTTCGATGCTCACTCTCGAAGATTATCTGTGACAGGAGGCTTTTATGGAGAAAATCATTTCTGAAATAGTCATAGGCGCTCTTTTTCTGGCGCTTTTGGTGAGCGTTATACCGCTCTACCGCGCGAATCAGGAGCTCGTCTCCGAAATGGCGGGACAGGCAGATTACAACGAAAAGATCAAGGAGATCATAAAGCCCGACATACCTGACCGCGAGTGGATATGCGGCTCGGATGTCATCGCGGCAATAAGATTTTACGCGTTCGATCCTGATGTGTCTGTCACTGTAAACGGACAGAGCGGCAGCAAGACCTTTTTTGACACGGATTACGACGAAAGCGACTACCGTGTAAAAAGAGAAAAGAATTATTATTCGTTTGTGTATGACATAAACGGAAAACCAAGATTTATTTTTGTGGAAGGAGTTTAAAAAATGGAGAAAGTAATAGCAACGATAGTAATAATCGTTTTGACGCTTGGCCTTATAAGCTATGCGATCATCGGACAGATCGGAGGCTTCAAGGACGCGTCTGACTCGGTAACTACAGAACAGGCGAAACTCAACGCGGTTCTCAATGAATCTGACGTCATTTCGGGACAGGGAGCGAAGAATTATGTGAGACAGGGCGTGATCATCGGATACGAAGTCTACCTTGGATCTCAGTCGAATGACAACCTCGTGACAACTTCGAACCTCGATACAAAACTGGATGAAGGCGGCCTTTACAAAGTCACGAAGTTCTACGAAAGTGCCGGAAGCACGAGTATCGACTATATTGTTGTCACACCATGGCCTGCTGCGGCGTAAGAGTGACTCGTGCAGAAACAGTTTGAGGACGGTTTGTCCTGACGATCGTTTTCACGTGATCGGATCATTTGATCTTAAGAAGAAAGGGCCGGTGTAAAAATGAGCGCTAAAATTATCGGAAGCGTCATATCTTGCGCAATGCTTTCATTCCTTGTACTTGTGACTGTGTCGTTTTACATTTTTGTCGCGGAGGACGAGCGAATAAGCGATATATGCTATGACTACGCCGAGACAGTGAGCACAAAAGGAGAATTTTCGGAAGAAAACTACAGACTATTTTACGAGGCCCTTTCAAAATACGGAGATTTCACTGTAGATCTGGTGCTTGAAACGCGGGATGAAAACGGATATCGGGACGTGTTTTACGGATACGATCATGTCGTCGGCGCGACGCTCAAAAGGGGAGATCTGGTGACGATCGCCGTTTACTGTACGGACGCGTCTTTGGTTGAGCGAATGGTCGGAAGGCAGGTCAGATGCTCGGCGATAAAAAGGGCAGTTATAGAGTGAAATAAAGGAGACTGAAAATCATGCAGGAACTTTTTACATGGCTTGCTGCCGCGATATTCACCGTGACTGTATTTTTCTCCGGGTTTACAGCGAAGACGAGCTGCATAAAAAAGCGCTCAACAAAGCAGGATATGAATCTTGCGGGAAAGATGCTTTCATCTTACTGTTCCGTCAGTGATACTATCGAAATAGATGATGAAAAATACACCGCGAAACTGCGCTCCCTGCTGGGAAATGAGGACTTTTGCGGAACTGTCTTTCTCTATCCGAAGCAGGTCGTCGGCATCAATACATCGGGGACGAGATATGAAGAAGATATACCCTCAAACAAGATCGGAAACAGCGGCTATCTGAAGATCGCGGCGAGCAGAATGGCAGGAAAAATCGCAGGATATGATGACGGTTCGGAAGGAAAAATAATGATAGAGGCGTCGAAAAGCGGAGAAGGCCTGTACAATCGGATCGAATGCGACGGGGTAACGGTGTTTCTTGTAACAAAGGACGACAGCTTCGTTGCCGTGAGCGGCTTTACTGTCACGAAGGAATAAAAGCGATAACTGCATAGCTGACAAGACATAGCAGTAAATCGAGATCGAATCAGCGCTCGCAGAAGCAGGACTCAATACAGTTTGCCTCGCGGCGGCTGTTACAAAAAGAAAAGATCTTTCGCAGAATAATCAAAAACGAAATGATCTGATCTGAATGATCGGCAAAAAATGCAAAAAACAGCTCTTCGAAAAGAAGGGCTGTTTTTTGTTAAATGAAGACCGACCGGGGCATAATAAGGAGGCTAACGGTTCAACCTGCTGAAGCAGGTTGAACCGTTAGAGAAAGTTGACATTTTAATCGTTTATCAATATAATCCTCACGAACATCTTCATCGATCCCGG
>DBVT01000102.1:4037-9410 GCA_002308775.1 Mageeibacillus sp. UBA1257 | reverse complement strand
ACTATTCCTGCAATCAGAAGCGTCGAAACAACTGCAATAAGAATGATCTTTTTTTTCATTACAATCTTCTCCTTTCTCCACAAGCTGACTATCACCCAGTGTTTATTATATCATCCTTGTGTTTATTGTGCAACCTTTCTAATTTGATTTCTTTGTGATGCGATCACGTAAGCGACAGCAGAGCCTGGGAACCGCCGATTTTACTTGAAAAAACATTCCCGAAAATGGTACACTAAGCGCAATGAATGCTCACGGGAGGGACCACTTCTATGCAAAATCCATTTTTGAAAGCGATACCTGTACGGACCGACGGTGGAGACGAAGGTTCGGTCAACAGATACACGGACTTTTTCGTGGTGATCGAAGGGCTGAGGACAACGCAGGACACCGGCGAGGTCGCGGGGCGCGTGATTTTCGAGATCAACGCCGACAGCGAATTCGCGGCATGGGTCAACGGCTGCCTCGTTTTGACAGGCCAGCACTCGCAATACCCCGGTAAGCCCGTTGCGGAGACGTGCGAGATAACGGATTACCTCAGACCGGGAGTCAACACGCTCGCGATCGCTGTCTACAGGCAGGGGCTCACGACGTCGTCGTACCTTCAGTGCCGCGGCCAGCTTCTTTACGAGGTGACGCAGATCCTGCCCGGAGAGGTAAACGGAACCGTGATCGCCGCCTCTTCGTCGGAAACGACTGTCGCAAGACTTTCGCGCGCGTATAAAAGCGGCTCCGTGCCCATGGTGAGCGGCCAGCTCGGTTTCACGTTCGCGTTCAGCGCAGCCGAGGATTTCGCGTGTTTCATCTCGCCGGAATATGATTTTGAAAAAGCCGCCGCAGACGGATTTCAGCCCGCGGAAGAACTTCCTCTCGCGGAGGACACCGTTTTCGTGCCAAGGGGCATGGAAAAGCTGGCAATTCTCGGCGCCGGACCTGCGAACATAGTGGCGCAGGGCGTTTTCGACTTCGGTCGCGAGTACCGCGAGACGAACACCCTTCCCCACGCGCAGTACATGCAGAACGCCGCGCTCAAGGCGATGCGTTTCTCCGAGCTCTCTCAGGATGCGCCGAACAGGCCCAGAACGCTCCCGGCTGTCGAAAATTATATGGAGCGCCCCTACGAAAAGCCCGCCCCCGCCGCCGGCGCGATCCGCTTCAGGACCGACAAGATCGTTCTGTCAGGAGCTTTGAGGGAAGGCCGCGGCATCTACGCCGTCATCGATCTCGGAAAGGAGACCTTCGGCTACCTGTCGTTCAGGATATCTCTCGAACGGCCCGCGGTGTGCGGGATCGCCTACAGCGACCACCTGATAGACCTCCGCGCAAGGAGCTTCGTCGGCGGAAGATCGTTCGCGAACACACTGATCCTCCCCGCGGGAGAGACGTGCTACACGCATCTTTTCAGCAAAATAGGCGGCAGATACTTGCAGATCTATGCCGAAACCGACGATATCACGATCTCCGGGCTCGGAATCGTTCCCGTTCGCTACCCTGTTGACGACCACAGGCGCGGGACGTTTATGATCAACGACGCGCTTCACGCGAAGATTTTCGATACCTGCCTCGACACGCTTCTCCTCTGTATGAACGAGCACTATATGGACTGCCCGCAGCGCGAACAGTCGCTCTACGCGATGGACAGCCGCAACCAGATGCTCTGCGGTTACTACGCTTTCGGCGAGTACGCGTACGCAAAAGAGAGTCTGCGACTCATGGGCCAGTCGCTCCGCGAGGAGGACGGTCTTCTGGAGCTGTGCAGCCCCGCGAAGGTCTCCGTGACGATACCGTCGTTTTCACTCCACTGGGTCATCGCCCTCTGCGAGTACGTGAGGTACAGCGGCGACACCGAATTCTTCACCGAGCAGCTCCCGATCACCAACGCACTTATGCGAGCGATGCTAAGCAGACGGACCTCATCGGGCTGCCTCGTACGCTGGGAAGGCGCCGAGCACTGGAATTTCCACGAGTGGAGCGGCGAACTGGCGGGAACGATCGGAACCCCGAATTCCACCGACGCCGACGCCTGCCTGACAGCGCTTTTCATTATGGCCACCTCCCTGCTCGCCGACACGATCAACGACGCGGCTCCTTTTAATACAAGCGCATCCGAACGCGCCGACATGCTCCGCGAACTCGCTTCGGGAATGCGCGCCGCCTTCAACAGAACGTTCTTCGACACTTCGGTAGGCACCTACGCCTCGCTCAGCGACGGCAGAACTCTGCGCGACTACAGCCAGTTCACGAACGCGCTCGCGATCCTCTGCGGCGCCGCCGGCCTCTCCGAGACAACGTATCAGGGAGCGGTCAACGCTCTCGCAGGCGCCAACCTCCCGGTTGAAGTTCTTCCCTGCACGCTCAGCACGACCATTTTTAAGTACGAGGCTCTTCTTTCCGTCTCGCGCGACTTTATCGACACCGTCATGGACGAGATCACTTCTCTCTGGGGTCACATGCTCTACAACGGTGCGACGTCGTTCTGGGAGACCATAGCCGGTGCCGCCGATTTCGACGACGCGGGCTCTCTCTGCCACGGCTGGGCGGCAATTCCGGTCATTATATACTACAAGTACATTCTGGGCATCAATCCGACCGCCCCGGGCTTCCGCAACTACGACGTGAATCCGGTCCCGTGGAACGGCCACTACGCGGAAGGTTCGGTATACCTCCCCGCTTCCAAAAAGGTGCTCCGCGTCGAAACGGACGGAAAGTCGTTCTCGGCAGACACGTTCAACCTGTAACACCGGGATTTCGAAGTTAAAATATTAAATCAAAAGCCCTGAGGCCGTTAAAACGCCTATGCTGTCACGAAAGATCGATGCAAATAACTCCTTCCTCATCAGGAACAAAAAGCAGGTCCTCATCTCTCAACTGTACATTACCTTTTGACAGTTTAAGAGAGTAGGCGAACCCGTCGTGTACGGCGCGCAAAATATTTCCCTCTCCCGAAACAAAGGGCACCGGCTCGTCACCTGTCTTAAGATATACGTTTCTTAATAAAAGCCCCTTGGGAAGTCTCACGGTCAGAGAATTCTCACGAAGTTCGAATATGATCTTGCCTTTCAGGGTATTCTTTGTGATCATTTTACCTTTATCGGGAAGGTCGCATATCAAAGGCTTTGAATTTTCTATTACGGGAGCGTCCGTTTCTCTGTCCCAAATATATATTCCCGCCCTGGTCTCTTCATCGCTCCAAAGCCTTCCCTCCGCAACCGGAAGAGCGTCATAACAAAAAGTGTTCCCGGATGTGGCTTTTGAAAGATATCTTTCCTCATATGATTCGTCATAAAGGTGCATGTCCCTTATCCACAGTCTCTCGTCATCAAAGTAAAAATTCACCCTGTAATACGGACTTTGGTACCATAATGTGCCCCGGGGCGTCCCTTCGCTGTCCTTGTCCGCGTACAGGCAGCAGCAAGGCGTCTTTTTAAAATTATCCCTGTACCAGTCTCCCAATTGAGTCAATGTCACAAGGTCTGCCTTCCCCGCTTTTCTCAATGTGTCTGCTCTCTCATAATCAAGAAGGATACCTTTTTCCATGGATTCCCAGCTGAAACTGTTTTCCTGGCCTATATCCACCAGACCGAAGGGCGTTGCATACGGTCCCTGATTTATGGAAAGCATCCAGTCTACCCATGTAGGATCCGCTCCGCCGTGATCACAGCAAGCCTCCATAGTAGTAAGGGGGACCCGGAGTCCCTTATGTCTTTTTTCGTAATCCAGGTCAAAATCATAATCGTATATAGGGTCGCTGTTGCTCTTTCTGAAAACAGGCACCCCGATCATATGCTCTAAAGAGGCCGCGGGGCATAACACGTTTTTATCGCAGGGATAATAACCTTGACTGTAATAGCCTCCCCAGAGAGAATAGCCGTCCATTCCCCACTGTTCACGGCATATCGCAGCGGCGCGTATTTTATATTTCCGCTCCATATATCTCAAAGAAAAAGCATCTATGATCCAGCTTCCCACTGCAGTAGGATAGTATCCGAACCGCTTTTTGAAAAGTGAAAATGCCTCATCGATAAGTAAAATACGTTCTTCCGGGGTATATCCCACTAAAAAACCGCAATGTGCATGCCAGTCCCAGGGGAATCTTCCGCGCCATTTTAACCCGGCAGCCTCCACCTGGGGCTGCACGGTTTCAAGCCAGAGGCCCTTTTCAAAGGAAGGCTCATTCTTTACCAGGTCTACGAACCTATCCTCTGAAAGCGCGTCGTATTGAAATAAAAATGTTGCCGTAAGGTCTCTTTTCTTGAGTTCTTCCACCTGATGCTGCAACGGTTTCAACATATCAAGTTCAGGCATTCTCGGCTCTACGCTTCTTAAGAATGTCATTAACATTATCTTGCGGTCAGACATTTTACCATCTCCTTATATGTCCCAGTCCATCAGGACGCCCATGGCGTTCGGCCTGTCTTCTATGAGCATTTTATAAAGTTCTATTGCCTTGGTATACGGTTCTCTGTGGCTTATAAGCCTTTTAACATCTATGAAACCGTTTATGACAGTATCCATGAAAAATTCGTTGTCCCGGGCTTTGTCCCATGGATCGTTCAAAGTCGCCGCCGGCGTATGGCTCATATTGTGGGCGCCTATTATCTCCGTACTCGTCCTGTTTACAAAATCGTGAAAATCCATGGTGGTCTCGCCTCTTGGGCTTGATAATATCACAAGGCGACCCAGGTCGTGAAGGCATTCCATCTCCTTCGGTATCAGCGGACCTACTCCGGTAAGTTCAAATACCACGTCTGCCATACGTCCTTTTGTCACGTTATAAACCACGTCTTTGACTGACTCTTTAAGCGGGTTTACCGTGGTAACTATGGGGCTTTTTGTTATAAGAGATAAACGTTTTTCCGCGGTGTCGCAGACCACTACCCTGGCGCATCCGGAAAGTCTCAGAAAATCAACTGTGATCTGTCCCAAAAGACCTGCGCCGTATACTACAGCAGTCTCTCCCATTACCACACGGCCACGTCTTATTCCCTGAAGTACTATCTGTCCGAAAACTGTAAAAAGCGCGTCCTCGTCGTCTATTTCATCAGGCAGAACGGTAAGATCCTCTTCAGAATTCAATATTCCGTACTGGGCGTGAGGCACGTAGGACAGCACTCTCTTACCTAATAAATGACGGTCCTTTTCATCTGCCACATCGATCACCACGCCTACGTTATTGTACCCCGGGTAAAAAGGATATGCTCCGTAGGAAGTCCATACGCACTCTTTTTCAATACCTTCACGGCATAAAATAGACAGTTCCGTGCCTGTGGAGATCATAGTTTTTTTAGTTTTGACCAGTATCTCGCCGGGCTTTAGTGCACCTGTCTCGATCTCCGTAAATTCAACCTTTTTAACATCTGTAAAAACAACAGTCTT
>DBVT01000102.1:0-3956 GCA_002308775.1 Mageeibacillus sp. UBA1257 | reverse complement strand
TCATTTTCTCACCCGGATCCGTATTATATATGATCATTTCCCGATATTTATTATACAATACGCGTACGTTTATCCGGTTGTAACTTATTATGTTAGAATGGAAAGTTTTTAATATTTTTATTTCTATTTACTTAAAATATGGAAATTTCTTAATGTATGTGGTATAACATATGCAGTTATTGAATTCGGAGGCCTTTATGCGTATCGTTAAAGAGATCACGGAAGACAAACTTATTTTTTCCCGGAGGGCTCTGCCCTCGGGCACGCTCCATTGGCACGAACAGGTGGAGATATGCAGGATGATCTCAGGAGAGGCATATTTTACCGTGGGAAGCATTAAATATCATTTCCTTCCCGGAGATATTATCACGGTCCAAAGCCGCGAGTTGCACCTGTATGAAGCGTTGAAAGACAGTTTCGTAAACCTCGGACTTATCCCCGTACGCGAACATACGGTGCATATGAGATCCTTGCCTATGCTTCCTCCGTATATTTCCGGGGCACGTATCTTGGAAGTTCCTTTTCTGGGAGAGCAGATCGATCAGATATTTGACCAAATGAAGGCTGAAGCGGAAAATGTTAAACCGTATTGCGAAGAGCGTCTCATTCTTCTGACCCTTTCCCTTTGGTGTCTCCTTGCCCGTCATTTTCAAACAGACACTGAGATCCGTTACAAGCACCGCAACCTCCTCCAGCCTGTCCTTGACAGGATAAATCAGGATTGTTCCGAAAAATATACTCTGTCTTCCCTGGCAGGCCAACTTGGCTATACTCCGGAGTATCTTTCGGCGGTCTTTCACGAGTGTGTGGGAATAGGTTTCAAGGAATATCTTGACAATCAGCGCATCAACATGGCAAAAAGGCTCCTGCTTACATCCGATGACCTTATCGCAAATATCGCTTTAAAATGCGGCTTCGAGAACGTCCGCACATTCAATAACCGTTTTAAATCTCTGACCCAGATGACCCCCGGAGAATTCATAAAAAGGTACAGGGAGAAGGTGTGAGAGGATATAACTCGTAACCCACTAATACTTTTACGTACCGGTCCAAATTGAAAAAAGCAGTAATTTGTTTCTGAACAAATTACTGCTTTTTTCTGTGTGTTACGTATCATTTAGATACGAAATTGTGATCTCACAACACCGTTTTTGATTATTCAACATCCTATCAACCGCTTTTTGATATTATTCAGCGTTTTAGAAACCGTCGGCATTTCGTAATCGCTCAAAAGGTCAAAATTGCTGAACGTACCGCCGTCTTCGGAAGACCAACCGATCAACCATTTTCCTCTATGTTCCTCGTCCAGCGTCTCGCTGTTGGAATGGTATTTGAAAACATAGTAAATATCTTTCCGGAAGAGGTATTTCACCTTGCCGATATATTCGATCTCATCCGGAACGCCTCCAAGCTCGGTTGGATAGGTCAGCCAGTGAATAAGATCGCTCTTTGCCAGATACTCAGGCGATGAATATTCCGGGGGAAAAAGGGAAACCATCCCTTTCTTTTTCAGAAGTTGATATGTAAGATTCGCATAGACCGGATCCGCGGCAAGCTTTGATATGCTTTCATCCGATACCGGCGCTTCAAGCTCAATAAGGGATTGCAAAGTATAGAAGCAAACGTTACCGTACCGGACTTTTGAAGTCTTTGTCAGAATCTCGCGGATTTTCTCGCTTTTGAAGTATTTCGCGACGTCAACGGCTGATTCCCATGAATTCAGGGCGTCTTCACCCGGCAAAGACAGATTCAGATATCTTTCAAGTTCTTTTTCCAAATATCCCGTCAGCTGTTTTTTTGCGTCGTCCGGCAGTTCGCTCAGCCGATCTTTATACTCCAACAGCCCGCCGTACAGTTTTCCTTTTTCATATTCACACGAAGCGTTTCCGACAAAGGAAAGCAAACGGTCGATACAGACGTTTTCGAGGACTTTCTGCGAAAAGATGCGTTGAACGGAGGCGTCTATCGGGCGCGCTTCATCCATTAAACGGTGAAGCTCGTCGGCAGAAGACAACTCTTCCGCGGGAACTGATTGTTTTGACGGGTATAATCTCGGATAGATCGCAAGGATTCGGTCGCCGTAAGCGCAGCGCAAGTCTTTGTCTTTGTAATCTGTTTTGCCCGGGATTTCCTCCAAAAGCATCAGAACCTGCTCTCCCGCAAACGCGGAAAGTGCCTTCCGGTCCGCCTCGTCCGGCTTTTTTATCCGGTCAAGGACGTTCAGCAGATACTCGGTCAGCTGGATTTTATCTTTCCATTCATTCTCTTTGATCGCAGTAAGAACATTCTCAAAAACTGACATTTCAATTCCGCCTTTCATTTGCTTGTTACACGTATATTATGTTTTATAACAACCGTTTGTGAACAATTCAAGTTATCGAGGTTTTCCCCAGTCCGATTCCGGTCAAAACCCCTCAAACCTGTTTTTCGCCTTTCCATGCGTATTTATTGCTTTTCCTGGGGTTTTTACCGTAATTTCGTATCTATTTGGTTCACATAGGACAATTTTCATCTGGTCTAAATAGATACGAAAATACCGAGGCGGTCTACTTTCCTTCCATGGAAGATTATCATCCGACGACAGGAAATTGTACCCCGGTTATGCTCATATTATTTCCTCATTCATCACAGTGAAACTCACCGTTTGAAAATGTCAATTTTTTCCCGTCTATGTATATGTTTTCACCGTCAAAAGCAAAACTGAATCCGGGTTCCCACATCGTGATGACCGGCTGTGCCTTCATAGTCGTCAGATCTGTTATCCCGACTGAGAGAAGTGAGACACCGGAACCGAATGAAGAAAATGAAACCAGATCCTTCACGCCGTTACCGTCATAATCCCATAGAACAAGGCGATGATGATATCCTCCAAACGTATCATATATGTATATCTCTCCTTTATACATCATAAAGCAGTGATGATAACCGTTTTTTACGTAGAAGAGTTCAAGATTGGGATTCTCTTCCAGTATTGCTTGAGGAGTGATGTTGAAGATACCAGTTATGTTGTCAGTGTTGTAGTTTTTGTCTATTTCATCACCACGGTGATATCCGTCTTTTTTCAGTTTCTCAAGAAAGACATCGGCATGGTGCGTACTTGTTGAATCGTAGTCAGGAGTGTATTTCTGCTCGTCCCAAATGATACCGTTGCGGAGCAAGAACCTGTCTCCGTCTGCAACGTCAACATACATGAACTTGCTGGAGCCATCGGCGATATAGATCAATCCTTCCTCGGTAAGTTTGAATCTGAACACATTGTCGTAACCGTTGCTCTCAGTCATTACGATGATGCCGTCCTCGTTGGTCCATGTTCCTATGCTATTATAACAGCTGTGTAAACTGCCGCCATAACATTGATATGTATGATCATCGTTCAGAGCAATTACAAAGTCTCCGACAAAAACCTTTTTCTCCCACACATATTGATTGCCATTCATTGAGCTACTGCCGGTTTTGCTTGACTGATTGTCGTTCTGCTGAACAAAAAGATTCCACTGACCATTATATTTGACCGCGATACCGTCTTCTGTTTTTGCATAAGGAAGACCGAGCGTTCGTGAAAAGTTTGTTTCTCCGTCTTTTGAGGGTTCATTATTAGTATAGGAGGACGTATAACCGATAATTGCATCATTGTCGATCGACTCAACAACTGTATACGCTTTGTAATACAATGTGCCGTCGACCATAATCATTGCAGGCCAGTCGCCGGCCGATTCGCGCCCTTCGATTATACTGCCTGTATGAGGTTTGTTAGCGCATCCCGACAGGATAGAAACAATAAGAAGCGTCGCAAATAAACAACAAACGGCTATCCATCTGTTTTTCTTCATCTCAGCCATCACTCCTTCCTCTACTCGTTCACTTATCAGTATAAAATATTATACCGCAAATTTGTGAACAATTCAAGTTTTCAAGGCTTTCACCAGTCCAATTCCGGTCAAAACCCCTCAATCCCA
>DBVT01000035.1:9378-14350 GCA_002308775.1 Mageeibacillus sp. UBA1257 | reverse complement strand
TTCACTTGGCTGAAATACGGCAAGCCAGATGTGTCGATGTGTCTCAACGCTTCATTGGCAGGACTTGTTGCGATTACAGCTCCTTGTGATGTTGTTGATTGTGCCGGTGCAGCGATTATTGGACTTGTAGCCGGATTTTTGATAATATTCGGAATATGGCTGCTTGATTATGTGCTGCATATAGACGATCCTGTCGGTGCAGTTGGTGTTCACATGATGAACGGTATCTGGGGAACGATCGCTGTGGGTCTGCTCGCAAATCCGAACGCGCCTGCAGGACTCAAAGGACTGTTTTACACGGGAGATCTCAGACAGACAGGTTTACAGCTTCTCGGTTTCGCGGCGGTCGCGGCGTATGCGGCTGTAATTATGACAGGATGTTTTGCCCTTATTAAAAAGCTCCACGGTATCAGAGTCACACCGGAAGAGGAGACAAAAGGTCTTGACGTCACAGAGCACGGTCTTCCCAGCGCTTATGCAGATTTCGCTCCCGCAGTCGAAAAGTACGCAGACTTCGGTCCCGTAGAAGATATCGTAGCTGTGACAGGCGACACTCCCGCTGCGGAAGCGGTGACCGTAAAGAAAGTTCCTTCATTCGAGAAAGGCCCGTACAAGTTCACAAAGGTCGAGATCGTTTTCAAAGAGGAGAGGCTCTATGCTTTGAAAGAGGCAATGAGCAAGCTGGGCATCACAGGCATGACAGTCTCACATGTGATGGGCTACGGACAGCAGAAGGGCAAGCCTGAATACTACAGAGGCGTTGCGGTAGAAACGAACCTCCTCCCGAAAGTCCAGGTCGATATAGTCGTAAGCAAAATACCTGTCAGAGACGTCATAGAAACGGCGAAAAAGGTGCTTTATACCGGACATATCGGCGACGGAAAGATATTCGTATACGATGTTGAGAATGTCGTCAAAGTGAGAACGGGAGAAGAAGGTTACGACGCGCTTCAGGACGTTGAATGATTCGAAAGGATATCAGAATATGTGCTCCATTATAGGATATTGCGGAAGCGATACAGACAGAGAACGATTCGACAAGGCCTTTGAAAAGACAAAATCCAGAGGCCCCGACGATACAAAGGTGACAGATACAGGTGAAGGTCTTTTGGGCTTTCACCGTCTGTCGATTATGGGACTTCATCCGGAAGGCATGCAGCCTTTTGAACTGAACGGCAATTACATAGTCTGCAACGGCGAGATATACGGTTTTAAGAAGATCAAAAAAGAACTTGAGGGCAAGGGATATGTCTTTAGGAGCGACAGCGACTGCGAGGTGCTTTTACCCATGTACGAGCAGTACGGGACAGATATGTTCGCAATGCTGGACGCAGAATTCGTCTGTATTTTATACGACGGTAAAAAGGGCGAATTCATCGCCGCGAGAGATCCGATCGGCATAAGACCTCTTTACTACGGACGGGACGAAAAAGGCAGGATGATCTTTGCGAGCGAACCGAAGAGCATGATCGGTCTGTCAGACAAAATAATGCCTTTCCCTCCGGGCTGTTATTACGAAGACGGAAAATTCCGCAGATACTGCGACATCGCCGATGTGAAGGAGGTGTCAGACGACGGTATTGAAACGGCTTGCGGCAAGATCAGAGAAAAGCTGATCGCAGGCGTTGAAAAGAGACTTGTGGCGGATGCAAAAGTCGGCTTTTTACTTTCGGGAGGACTCGATTCGTCTCTCGTATGCGCGATCGCAGCGAGAAAGTCCGAAAAGCCGATAAGGACGTTCGCGATCGGTATGACTGCGGACGCGATCGATCTAAAATACGCAAAGCAGGTCGCGGATTATATCGGAAGCGAACACACTGAGGTGTATATGACTCCCGAAGACGTGATCTCTTCGCTTGAAACGGTGATATACACGCTGGGAACGTACGACATCACGACGATCAGAGCGAGCATCGGAATGTATGCGGTCTGCAAATATATCCACGAAAAAACAGATATAAGGGTGTTGCTTACGGGAGAGATATCGGACGAGCTGTTCGGATACAAATATACAGATTTTGCTCCCGGTCCGGACGAATTCCAGAAGGAAGCGCAGAAGAGGATAAGGGAACTGCATATGTATGACGTTTTAAGGGCGGACAGGTGCATATCGGTGAACTCGCTTGAAGCGAGGGTGCCGTTCGGAGACCTCGATTTCGTGAAATACGTCATGTCGGTCGATCCGAAGCTTAAAATGAACACATACGGCAAAGGAAAATATCTCCTGCGTCACGCGTTTGAAGGGCTCGGTTACCTGCCTGATCCGATACTCTGGAGGGAAAAAGCGGCTTTTTCAGACGCTGTGGGACATTCGATGGTCGATTATCTGAAGGAATACGCAGAAACAGTCTACACGGATGCGGAGTTTGAAGACGGATGTAAAAAATATGATTTCGCAAAGCCTTTTACGAAGGAATCGCTGCTGTACCGTGACATTTTCGAAAAGTATTATCCGGGACAGGCAGAGATGGTGAAAGATTTCTGGATGCCGAACAGGAACTGGAAGGGATGCGATGTCAACGATCCTTCCGCAAGAGTACTTGCAAATTACGGCGACAGTGGTAAATAATATACGCGTAATATTAAACCGGTCGCCTGACAGGAAGGGTCCGGTATTTCAGGAGGCATGAAAAACAATGAGCAATTGCGCGATCGTTGGAATCAACTGGGGAGACGAAGGAAAAGGACGTATGGTCGACTACCTGACTGACAAGTACGATATTGTCGTCAGATATCAGGGAGGCGGCAACGCAGGACACACCGTAATAAACAACTCGGGGAAATTCGCCCTTCACCTTATTCCTTCGGGAATATTCAGAAAAGGTGTTGTGAACGTACTCGGAAACGGAGTGGCGCTCGATCCGGAAAATCTCTGGCAGGAGATGTGCTCGCTTACGGAAAAAGGAGTCAGTGTGACGCCTCAAAATCTCAGAATAAGCGAAAGAGCGTCCCTTTTGATGCCGTGGCACAGAGACCTTGACGCACTCGAAGAGGAGAGACTGAAGGACAAAAAATACGGTTCCACAAAGCAGGGTATAGCACCTTTTTACTCTGACAAGTATCAGAAAAAGACAGTTATGGCGGGAGAACTTTTTTACCCGGACGAGCTGAGATCTCACATAAAAGACATACTCGAATGGAAAAATCTGACGATCTCGAATGTCTACGGAGCGGAAGAGTATACCATGGAAAAAATAGAAAAATGGATATCAGACTATTGCGAGAAGATCAAGCCGTTTGTTTGCGACACGGCTTCTTTTTTGAGAAATGCTCAGGAAAAAGGTAAAAACATCCTCTTCGAAGCTCAGCTCGGATCACTGCGCGACCTCGATCTCGGCATTTATCCGTATACCACATCCTCAAATACTACAGCGGCTTTCGCGCCTGTCGGATCGGGACTTACAACGGCAAAGATCGATGATGTCGTCGGAGTTGTGAAAGCGTATTCGACATGTGTGGGAGAAGGACCGTTTGTCTGTGAGATGTTCGGAGAAGAAGCTCAAAAACTGAGAGACGCGGGGGGCGAGTACGGCGCTAAAACGGGAAGACCGAGACGCGTAGGACCGATAGATCTTGTCGCGACAAAATACGGAGTCGAAGTCCAGGGCGCGACATGCATCGCTCTCACGAAGATGGACGTTTTAAGCAGTATGGAGAAGATACCTGTTTGCGTAAAATATTCGATCGATGGAAAAGAGACGGACAAATTCCCGTTCCCGACGCTTCTTGGCGGCGCAAAACCTGTGATTGAATACGTTGACGGCTGGAACTGCGACATATCAGGCGTAAGATCGTTCTCAAAGCTTCCGAAACAGGCGAGAAACTACGTAAAAATGATAGAAAAAGCGATCGGCTGCCGCATAGGATACGTCTCCGTCGGACCGGAGAGGGAGAGCATGATCATCAGGTGACTTTTTAAGAAAGAGGCGAATTGCGAATGAATGAGAAGATCCTTGTCCTCGATTTCGGAGGTCAGTACGATCAGTTGATCGCAAGAAGAATAAGGGAACATCACGTTTTCGCTGAGATCAGATCGTATGAAAACACGGACATCGAATGCATAAAGAAGGAAGGATACGCGGGGATCGTTTTTACAGGAGGACCGAACAGCGTATACGCTCAAAACGCTCCTTCGACAGACCCCGAAATACTGTCTCTCGGCATCCCGCTGCTCGGTATCTGCTACGGAGCGCAATTGATCGCCCATCTGTCAGGCGGCATCGTAAAAAGCGCGGAAAGCAGCAGCGAATACGGCAAAACGACTGTTTTTACATCGAGATCGCCGCTCTTTGAAGGTATTCCGGCAGAGAGCATCTGCTGGATGAGCCACACGGATTTCATTTCCGAACTGCCGGAAGGTTTCAAAACGATCGCAAGAACGGACAAATGTCCCGTCGCGGCGATGTCAGAAGACAACAGAAAAATATACGCGGTGCAGTTTCATCCGGAGGTCACTCACACTGAATACGGAAGAGAAGTTTTGAAGAATTTCCTTTTTAACGTGTGCGGGTGCAAGGGCGACTGGAACATGGACGATTTCATCGAAAGATCGGTGAAAGAGTACAGAGAAAAACTGAGAGGAAAGAAGGTCCTGCTCGCGATGTCGGGCGGCGTGGATTCATCCGTTACGGCGGTGCTCCTTCATAAAGCCATAGGGAGCGATCTGACCTGCGTTTTCGTAGACCACGGTCTTCTTCGCAAAAACGAGGGAGATACAGTCGAAAAAACGTTCAAAGAAAAATTCGGACTGAATCTGGTGAGAGCAAATGCAGGCGAAAGATTTTTAAAGAAGCTTTCCGGCGTCACCGAACCTGAGAAAAAGAGAAAGATCATAGGCGGGGAATTCGTCAGAGTCTTCGAAGAAGAAGCAAAAAAACTGGGGAAGATCAACGTCCTGGCGCAGGGCACTATTTATCCGGACGTTATAGAGAGCGGGAAAGGCAAAGCGGCGGTGATAAAAAGCCACCACAAC